>CALMOM010000037.1:1643-8698 GCA_937873305.1 uncultured Terriglobus sp. | reverse complement strand
GCTCAGGCCACCCCGCAGACAACATGACCTTTGAAGAGATTGAACCGGCACTCGCCGTGTAAGGCACCACCATGCCACAACCGTTGCGGTGCCCGCCGCCTCTAATCGTGCATGGCAAATCAGGATATCGAGTCAGGCGCACGGCAGGTGGAAGCAGCGGAACACATGAGCTCAGGACTTACAGAACCTGACAATATCGGCGTGGACGAGGGCGAAATCGAGAACGGCCCGGCAGAGACCATGCTTGGCGAGTTGACGCTCAGCATGTTTCAGCAAGGCAGCAGTGTACGTGTTCGCGTTGGAAATGTGAGTGCTGTGGCGGAAGTCTACGAGGGCGTGTTTGAGGACGCGAGCGAGGCAAACACGGCTCTGTTGGACGCAGGCATCCTCGCTGCGGACCAGGTGCCGGATCGTGATCAGGTGCTGGGCACAGGCGTCGCGATCAGCGGCGTGAGTTCTGAGCAGTTGCTACGCGCCGGCCTCAAGCAGCAGGGGCATCTCGGCTCATTTTAGACAGAGGAAAGGGCGACCAGGAGACCTGGCCGCCCTTCTGTCCACAGGCATTCTTAGAAGATCTGGAAATTCACCGCGACATTCAACTCCACCGGCACAGGCTGGCCACCCTTGCGTGCAGGCCTGAACTTGTACTGCGCCACAGCCTCACGTGCCTTTTCATCCAGCCCCATACCCACTGGACGGATCACTCGCACCTGGGTCGGCCGGCCACTGGCGTCCACGATCAGGTGTACCAGCACCTCACCCTGAAACTTGGCCTTGCGCGCTTCCTCGCTGAACTCCGGGTCCACCTGGTAAATCAGTTGCGGCGCGGACACGTCGCCGCCAATCGAGTACGCACCACCACCTGTGTTGCCATTTCTACCCGGCCCCGCGCCATTACCATCTCCTGACCCAATGCCGCCGCCGCGCCCCGTCCCAAGCGAAGCAACGCCGACGTTTGGTGCGTTTGGCATTCCGAGGTTAGGTAAGTTGCTCTTTTGCACCATATTCGGCTGAATGTTGATAGTCGGCTCTATCGCAAGCTTTGGTTCGATCTTTGGCGGGTTTGACGGAGGGACGATGGGCGTCGGAGAAGGTGGTGGCATCCTGCCTTTGGTGACCGGCGCAATATCATGCGCACCACCACCACCGCCCATGGGCTTTGGTGCCGGCACCTTCAGAATGGGCTGTGGCGGAGGCGGCTGGTCGAAGGTGATGTCCGCAACCTTGGGCTTGCTGGCCACGACTACCTTGATGACGCGTGAGCTGATCCAGAAAATCAGCAGAAAAATGAGCGCATGGACACCAACCGCGACCGCCGTGGATTTGGGATCGCGCTTGAACTCCATCGGATTGTCCACCGCGATGGGCTGCGACTCCAACACCAGCGGCGGCAGCTTTTCTGGAAAGAACGCGTCGCGGAAGTTCTGCACCAGCGACGCAAACGGCCCCACAGACTTCAGTTCGTCGGGCTGGCCCAACTGAGGGCCATTCGCGATCGTATGCCGGCCAAAGTGCTCAGCCTCGCGCTCGTTTTGGCGCTTTTCCTGTACGGACGTCTCGGTTGGATCGGTGAGTGTCGCCATCGCCTCGAATCTCTATGCCCTATACGCATGCCGCGTACGAGCGGTTGTGCGGGTGCGCTTCGGCTGTGGATTCGTGCGATCCGTCCGGCTCTCTGCCGGAACTCCTGGCCTGCGGCGCGGCTGCTGGCGTCCAACGTCCATTGTAACTGTGCGCACACGCACCCGGCGCCATCCGCGATGCTATCCATTGGACGCAGCTGACCGGCAGGAAGTCACACCCGCACCCCTTGTTCCCTGGCCAGCACCACTACAATAGAGGTTTGGACGACCTGCCCCGCGCCACGCCGCTGTGGCTGCCGCACGTCGCGCATGAGGACTGGATGGACGAGGCAAAAAAGCCGCTGCAGTTAAAAGACACGCTGAACCTGCCCAAGACCGCCTTCCCCATGAAGGCCGGCCTGCCAGCAAATGAGCCCGCGCGCCTGAAGCAGTGGCAGGAGATGAACCTGTACGGCCAAATTCGCAAGGCGCGGGAGGGTGCGCCCAAGTACATCCTGCACGACGGGCCGCCGTACGCCAACGGTGCGATCCACCTGGGCCACGCGCTCAACAAGTGCATTAAGGACTTCATCGTCAAGTCCAAGACCATGGCCGGTTTTGACGCGCCGTACGTGCCCGGTTGGGACTGCCACGGCCTGCCCATCGAGATCAAGGTCGACGAGCAGCTGGGCCGCAAAAAGCTGGAGATGGACGCGCTCACCGTCCGGCAGCAGTGCCGCGACTACGCGCAGAAGTACGTGGACCTGCAGCGTTCGCAGTTCGTCCGCATGGGCGTGCTGGGCCGCTGGGAGAACCCATACCTGACCATGAGCTTCGACTACGAAGCGCGCATCCTGGAGACGTTCTACAGCTTTTTCGAGAAGAACTTCGTCTACAAGGGCCTACGCCCGGTGTACTGGTGCATGCACGATAAAACCGCGCTGGCCGAGGCGGAGGTCGAGTACGAGATGCACACCTCGCCCTCGGTGTACGTGCGCTACGCACTGACTTCGGACGCGGCGACCATCGACCCTGCGCTTGCAGGCAAGCCGGTCTTCGGCCTCATCTGGACTACCACGCCCTGGACACTACCCGCGTCGCTGGCCATCGCCTTCCACCCGGAGTTCGAGTACGTCGCCGTGCGTGTGCTGGAAGCTAATGAGACCTGGGGCGAGGGCAACATCTACATCGTTGCGAAGGGCCTGCTTGAGTCGCTAGCCGCCTCAGCAGGGCTACCTGCGCACAGCATCGTCGCAGAGTTCCTGGGCCAGCGCATGGAGCATGCCACCTTTGCGCACCCGTTCCTGGACCGTACCATTGTCGGCGTGATGGCCGACTACGTGACCGCCGAACAGGGCACCGGCGGCGTGCATACCGCGCCCGCGCACGGTCCGGACGACTTTGCTACAGGGCGTAAATACGCTCTGAGCCAGGTGTGCGATGTGGACGAGGCGGGCCGCCTGCGCAACGGCCTGCCCGAATACGACAGCCTCAACGTGCACAAGGCGAACGCGCCAATCATCGATCTGCTGAAGAGCCGCGGCGCGCTGATGAGCCAGGGCGAAATCCACCATAGCTACCCGCACTGCTGGCGCTGCCACAAGCCCGTCATCTACCGCGCCACGGAGCAGTGGTTCATCGGCATGGAAACGCAGATGCCCACTGGCGTCACCTTCCGCCAGCAGGCGCTGGACGAGATCACCAAGGTCACGTGGGATCCGTCCTGGGGGCAGGAGCGCATCAGCAACATGATTGCCACGCGTCCCGACTGGTGCATCAGCCGCCAGCGCATTTGGGGCGTGCCCATCGCGGTCTTCCTGTGCAACAAGTGCCACGCGCCGCTGATGGACCCTGCGATCAATCAGAGCATCGTTGAGCGCTTCCGCACCGAGAGCGCCGATGCCTGGTACCGCCACACCGCCGAGGAACTGCTGCCGCCCGGCACCTGCTGTACCAGCTGCGGCGCACAGGACGACTTCCGCAAGGAAATGGACATTCTCGACGTCTGGTTCGAGTCCGGTGCCAGCTGGCACGCCGTGCTGGAAGCCGAGCCGGAGTTGCGCCGCCCTGAGGGCGAAACACCCGCCGACCTGTACACCGAGGGTGGCGACCAGCACCGCGGCTGGTTCCACTCGTCGCTGCTCAGTTGCGTAGGCGTGCGCGGCTACGCACCGTACAAGTACGTCGCCACCAGCGGCTGGACGCTGGACGAGCAGCGCCGCGCCTTCTCCAAGTCGCTCGGCAATGGAGTCGACCCGGTCAAGGTCATGGACGAACTGGGCGGCGACATCGTTCGCCTGTGGGTCGCGTCCGTCGACTTCCGCGAGGACGTCATCGCCTCCGTGCCGCTGATGAAGCGCCTAGCAGAGGAAATCTACCGCAAGCTGCGCAACACCTTCCGCTTCCTGCTCGCCAATCTCGACGGCTTCGTGCCCGCAGAGGACAAGCAGCCCTGGGACACCATGCAGCCGCTGGACCAGTACATGCTGGCATTGACTTCTGAACTTGTACGAGATGTGCGCGTAAGCTATGAAACTTTTGAGTTCCACCGTGTCTTTCACGCTGTAAATGAGTTTTGCAACTCGGAACTGAGTGCTTTTTATCTGGAAGTGCTGAAAGATCCCTTGTACACGCTCGCACCAAAGGATCTACGCAGGCTTAGCGCGCAGACAGCAGTTTGGAAGATAGTGAACGCATTAGTGCGGTTAGTTGCTCCTATCTTGTCATTCACCGCCGATGAGGTCTGGTCTTATCTTCCCCGAGTCGCTGATCAACTATCCAGCGTTCATGTCGCGCTCTTTCCTGACCCAAAGGAGCTCGCACCGGTGAGCTCAGACGAAGTACTCGATGAGGAGCTGAAAGGCTTGCTACACGCTCGCGATTACATCCTTGCCAAGCTAGAGCAAGCGCGAAGAGAAAAACTAATTGGAAAGAGCTTGGACGCTGTGGTGTTCATCAACACTTCGGCACACAGCCACGCGTTTCATGAACGCTCCTTGCGTGCAGCAGCGGAATTCCTCAATGTTTCTCAGGTCCTCGTCAGGAATGATGCTCGTATTCCGACGGGAACGGTTGGGTTCAGCATCGAGCGGGACCAGATAGCCGTTTCACCAGCCAAGGATTACGGGGTGCGTTGTGAACGTTGCTGGCGCTACACAAACGATGTGGGCACCTACAGTCTCTACCCAGACATTTGCTCTCGATGCGCGAACGCCTTAAAGGAGCCTGAGCGCTCAGCAGATTCAGACGTTCACCTGAGAGAGGAGCAGCCCGCTTGAGCGCTGTTCTCCATACCGCGGCGAAGCCGACGCGCGATGCTCGCATCTGGCTACTGCTCATTGCGCTGCTGGTCATCGTGCTGGATCGCGCGACTAAGCTGCTAGTCGCCAAGAAGGTAGCGATGGGTTCGGCGGTCACGGTCATCCCGCATGTGTTCCGCATCACGCATGTGCTGAACACGGGGGCGGCATTCTCTATGTTTGCGGAGTCGGCTTCGCCGCTGGCAGTACGCATCGGGCTGGTAACGTTCTCCCTGATTGCGACGGCAGCGGTTCTGACACTGCTGTGGCGTTATGGCAGGACGTGGTCGCTGGCCTCCATTGGCTTTGCGCTGGTGTTGGGTGGAGCGGTGGGCAACCTGTATGACCGCGTGGTGCTGCACTATGTCATCGACTTTCTTGAGGTCACCATCGTGCACTACCACTGGCCCGATTTCAACGTGGCAGACAGCGCTATCTCTATCGGCGCGGTGCTGCTGTTGGCAGAGATGATCTGGCCGCGCAGCGCTGTAAGCGAAGCTGCAAGTGAGTCGGAAACGCGGGAGGTGCGGCGTGCCTGAAACAGCTCCGAACGCCCTGCCCGCGACAGATGTGTTGGCCGGTGCAGGCACACATGCAGATCCCTCCGCTTTGCTGCGGGTTGACAAGGGTGAAGTGCTGCGGCCTGACACTTCGGCAGAAGGCGCAACGGTTCACAAGGTGAACGGCACTCCCCTGCCCTCGCCCAACGAAAACATCATTCTGCGAGGTGCGCGCACGCACAATCTCAAGGGCATCGATGTCGACATACCGCACAACAAGATGACGGTGGTGAGCGGCGTGTCGGGTTCGGGCAAAAGCTCGCTGGCGTTTGACACGGTGTACGCAGAAGGCCAGCGGCGCTACGTGGAGTCGCTGTCGGCGTATGCGCGGCAGTTCCTCGAGCGCATCGAGAAGCCGGATGTAGACCACATGGACGGGCTTGCCCCGGCCATCGCCATCAAGCAGAAAAACCAGACGCGCAACCCGCGCTCCACCGTCGCCACGGCTACAGAAATCTACGACTACATGCGCCTGCTATACGCGCGCTGCGGCACCGTCACGTGCCTGCACTGCGGCGGCATTGTGAAGCGCGACACGGTAGACGAGATCGCGACAAGCGTCCTCGCACTCGGTGACGACACGCGGCTGTACGCGCTCTTTCCCATCGAGCGCCGCCCCGTGGTGCTGGAGCCGATGCAGGACTTCGCACTGCCTGCGGACGAACTTGCGAAGCCCCTCCCGGCGAAAGCACCCAAGGCAAAGAAGCTTGCCAACAAAAAGGCGGACAAGGCTGCCGCTGAAGCAAAGCCTGTGGTCGATCCAACGGAGCCCATGCGCGAGCGCCTGGTCGAGCTGCGCCGCCGAGGATACAACCGCCTCTTTCAGAACGGCAGTATCGTCGAGTTCTCCACGCCAGAATCGCTGCTGGAACTCAACTTCGTAGAGCCCATCTACGTTCTTGCCGACCGCCTGAGCGTCAGCGCAGAGGTGCGCGCGCGCATCGTGGACGCGATTGAAACCGGCTACCGTGAGAGCGGTGAAATCGTCTTCCTGACTGCGCCACGCGACGACAGCGAGCCGCAGCGCATCCGCTTTTCCGCAGCCTTCGAGTGCACAAATTGTCACCGCGCCTACCGCGATCCGGAGCCGCGCCTGTTCAGCTTCAACAACCCCTTTGGCGCGTGCCCGCGCTGCCAGGGCTTCGGCAACACCATCGACTTCGACCCGGACCTCATCATCCCTGATAAGTCGAAGTCGCTGGACGGCGATGCAATCCATCCATGGGCGAGTGGTAAATACCGTCCGCACCACGGCGAGTTGAAGCGATTCGCACAGGCCCGGAACATTCCGCTGAAAACGCCGTGGTACGACCTGACACCCGCGCAGCAAGCGATGGTGTGGGAAGGCGGCAGCGGCTTCAGCGGCATTCGTGGATTCTTTCGCGAATTGGATGGTAAGAAGTACAAGCTGCACGTGCGCGTGTTCCTGGCCAAGTACCGCGGCTATGCGCCCTGCCCCGAGTGCCGCGGCCAGGGCCTGCGTGCAGAAGCGCTCGCCGTGCTGCTGAGCATCGACCTCTTCGCCACCTACCTGCGGACCGGCCTCGTCCCGCGCCTGCCGACCGCCGTCCTGGCGACCGGGCTCGTCATCGTCGCCGTGCTCTGCTTCTTCGCCGGCCTGATCCTCGATACGG
>CALMOM010000037.1:0-1633 GCA_937873305.1 uncultured Terriglobus sp. | reverse complement strand
GTGCTGCTGAGCGGTCAAAACATCTGCGAAGCCGCAAGCCTCACCATCACGGCGGCACGGCAGTTCTTCGACGCGCTCGAACTCTCGCCCGCACAGACAGAGATCGCGGGCAAAATCCTAGAAGAAGTGCGCCAGCGCATCGGCTTCCTGGAACAGGTAGGCCTCGAATACCTGACCCTAGACCGTCTGTCGTCCACGCTGAGCGGTGGTGAGTCACAGCGCATCCAGCTTGCCACGTCGCTCGGCTCGCGGCTGGTGGGCGCGCTGTATGTACTCGATGAGCCAAGCATTGGCCTGCACTCGCGTGACACGGCCAAGCTGGTCAACATCATGCATGAGTTGCGCGACCTCGGAAACACCATCCTTGTCGTCGAGCATGACCCTGACGTAATCCTTGCCGCAGACAGGCTGATCGACCTGGGTCCTGGCGCGGGCGAACTCGGCGGCAAACTGCTCGCCATCGGCACGGTAGACGAAGTCAAGCAGGACCCAAACTCCATTACCGGCAAATATCTTTCAGGACGCACGCGTATCCCGGTGCCCGCGGAGCGCCGCGAACCAACACGCGAGGCGCTCAAGCTGATTGGCGCACGCATACACAACCTGCGCGGCGTGGACCTGGAAATACCGTTAGGCATGTTAACCGTCGTCACTGGCGTGTCCGGCTCTGGCAAAAGCACGATTGTGCATCAGGTGCTGCACCGGGCGCTGCAACATGCACTGGGTGTGGAAGGGGCCAGCAGCGAAGTGTCGCGGTTGTATCGCGAACTGCACGGCGTGCACTTTCTGCGTGAGGTGGTGCTGGTAGACCAGTCACCCATCGGCCGCACGCCGCGCTCCAACCCGGTGACGTACATCAAGGCCTTCGACCTGATCCGGGAGCTGTTCGCTGCGCAGCCCGACGCCAAACGTAAGAACTACACCGCGGGCAGCTTCAGTTTCAACGTGCCGGGCGGGCGCTGCGACGTGTGCGAGGGCGATGGCACTGTAACGGTCGAGATGCAGTTCCTCGCCGACATCGAATTGCCATGCGAAGAGTGCGACGCCACGCGGTACAAGGCAGGCATTCTCGAGGTCAAGTACAAGAACCGCAACATCCACGACGTGCTGAACATGACCGTCAAGGATGCGGTGCACTACTTCGCCGGGAACCCAAAAATTGTGGAGCGGCTGCAGGTGCTTGACGAAGTGGGCTTGGGCTATGTGCGGCTGGGTCAGTCGGCCACCACGCTCTCCGGTGGTGAGGCGCAACGTGTCAAACTCGCCTCTCACCTGGCAAGCATTCGCGGCACCAAGGGCACGGCAACCAAGGCTGCCAGCCGCGTGCTCTACATCCTTGATGAACCGACGACCGGCCTGCACTTCGCCGATGTTGCCGTGCTGCTGCAGGCCTTTCGCAAGCTGATCGACGGCGGCGGTTCCCTGCTCGTCATCGAGCACAACATGGACGTTATCAAGGGTGCGGACTGGGTGATCGACATGGGTCCGGAGGGTGGATCGGGCGGCGGCCAGGTGGTCGTGGTGGGCACGCCGGAGGAGATTGCTGCGGTGGCCACGTCGTACACCGGGCAGTGGCTTGCGCACGTGCTGCAGGCGGCTGCATCGTGAGAGTTGCGGCATTCCTGCTGGTTAT
>CALMOM010000036.1:8911-12370 GCA_937873305.1 uncultured Terriglobus sp. | reverse complement strand
TGGGTACACTGATCGTATGCCTCACATCGCAGTCATCTCCAAGCCGCAGAAGCCGGAGCTTGCCACTCTACTACCGGAACTGACGGCGTGGCTTGAGCAGCATGGCTACACGGCGGTGCTGGACAGCAACAGTGCAGCATACGTGGGGCAAGCAGGCGTCGATCGCATCGACATTCCGCAGTTAAACCCTGAGTTGGTCATCGTGCTGGGTGGGGATGGCACCCTGCTGTCAGCAGCGCGCTCCTTTGCAAAGCTGGGCACGCCAATTTTGAGCGTCAACCTGGGTTCGCTCGGGTTCCTCACAGAAGTGCCGCTCTCCGAACTGTACAAGACGCTCGATGCCTGGCGTGAGGGCTCCTGCAGAGTGGACGAGCGGCGGATGATGCGCGCCGAGCTCTGGCGAGACGGCGGAGTCTTCCAGCACTGGGAAGCACTGAACGATGTTGTCATCTCAAAGGGCGCCATCGCTCGTATGGGGGATTACTGCATCGAGATGGGCGGCCAGGTGGTCGCCAGCTTCCGTGCGGACGGCATCATCGTATCGACCCCCACGGGCTCTACGGCCTACAATCTCGCGGCAAACGGGCCCATCGTGATGGGCAGCGTGGATGCCATGATCCTGACGCCGATCTGTCCGCACCTGCTGACGATCCGACCCATCGTCGCCCCAGGCGAGACGGAAATCCGGGTCAAGGTCAGCGGAATTGCCGACCAGACCTTCCTTACAGTCGATGGGCAGGAGGCAGTCGAGTTGAAGCTGGAGGATCAGTTGCGCTGTCACCGGTCTGAGTACAGCGTGCACCTGGTACGGCTGACCGAGCACGGCCTGTTCAAGGTGCTGCGGTCCAAACTGAAGTGGGGAGAGCGCTAAGCGGGTGGCGCTGGGAGAGAAGTGGTGCACCCGGAAGGATTCGAACCTCCGGCCTATTGGTTCGTAGCCAATTGCTCTATCCAGCTGAGCTACGGGTGCACAACGCGTGGTGCCGTTGCGGCTTGCCACTCCCCCAAGATACCAAGAGTGCAGTGCGCGCGCAACCACTTGCGATCAGGCGTTCGCGATGGCGGCCTGGTCCACCATGGACTCTGGTGCCGCTGGAACGGCCAACTGCACACCCGCACGCCGCAGCAGTTGACGCACCACCGGCTCTGACAGGCGCGTAGCGTCGTATTCGATGTGAATGGTTCCGGCGCGCTCGTCGAGATCGACCCGGCGAATGCCGTACACCTCTCGAATGTTAGCGAGCGCCAGCACAGACGCCTCGCGGGGTGGGGTGCTGTAGTGGTAGGTCACATCGACGGTGGTCACAGCAGGAGCATACCACCAGCCCGGCTGTGCAGCGTGCGAGCACGGCAACGCATCACAGGCACGAATGCTGCCTGCAGGAGGATCGCCCGTGCTCCGTCCCTTATGTGTCCTTGTCACTGCGTTCAGCCTGTTCGCAGCCGCGCAGACTCCGTTTGCAACTCCCACCAGTCCAGCGTCTATGCCCATGCCGCAACAACAATCGCCCTCGATCGACCAGTCTGCGGATGTACATGCCTTTGTGCCGCTGTGGCCGAACGGCGCGCCGGGTGCCGTGGGCAAGGCTGAGGAGGACACCCCGGCGGTGAGTGTTTACCTGCCCGCTGCCAACCCCACCAAAACGCTCGTCGTCGTGGCTCCGGGAGGTGGTTACCAGCACCTGGCCATGGATCACGAGGGCCTGCAGGTGGCACAGTGGCTGAACGCGCACGGTGTGGCGGCAGTTGTGCTGCGGTACAGGTTGGGGCCGACATATCACCATCCCATTGAGCTTGGAGACGCGCAGCGTGCGATTCGCCTGGCACGGGCACACGCTGCGGAGTGGGGCGTACAACCAGACCACGTGGGCATGTGGGGATTCTCTGCCGGAGGGCACCTGGCATCCACGGCTGGCACCCATTACGACAGCGGCAGTGCAGCTGCGTCAGATGCGGTCGAGCGGCAGCCCTCACGCCCGGACTTCCTGATCCTCGCCTATCCTGTCATCTCGTTCCAACCCGGCATCCTGCACAGCGGGTCGAAGAAGTACCTGCTTGGGGACTCGCCGAATCAGTCGCTGGTTGACCTGCTGTCCAACGAGCGGCAGGTTACCCCGCAGACGCCGCCAACCTTCCTCTTCCACACGGCGGATGATCCGGTCGTGCCGGTAGCCAACTCCATCGTGTTCTTTGAAGCCCTGCAGAAAGAGCAGGTACCGGCGGAGTTGCACATCTTCCGGCATGGCCCTCACGGTGTGGGTCTGGCCCAGGCAAACCCGGAACTCAGCGGCTGGCCTGATCTGCTGTATCACTGGATGCACGAGAACGGCTGGGCACAGTAGCCGTTATTCATAGCGCAACGCCTCCGCCGGCAAGATGCGTGCAGCAGAGGCGCTCGGATAAAGGGTCGCCACCCAGGAGGTAAGCAGCGATAGCGCGGCGACCAGCAGGCCGTCCAGTGCGCGCGGGGCAAATGGCAAGTAGTCGATCGAGTACACCGCGGCGGAAAGGGGTAGCCGGTAGTGGCCACCTGCCCAGGCCAGGCCATATCCCAGCACCAGGCCTGCTACTGTTCCAGCCAGCGAAATGAGCACGCCCTGCAGCAGAAAGATGCGCCGGATCTGCCCAGGCTGCACACCAAAGCTCATCAGCACGGCGATGTCGCGGCTCTTCTCCATCACCAGCATGGTCAGCGCGATCAGGATGTTGAGCGATGCGACGCACACGATCAACGCGATGACGATGAAGGTAACCGCCTGCTCAAGCTTCAGGGCACGGAACAGTTCACGGTTCTGGTCCATCCAGTTAGTCGCCTGAAACCCCGCACCTGCACTCTTCTCAATGGCTAGGCCGATGCGATCGGCGTGGTACAGGTCGTCGACCTTGAAGCTGATGACGGAGATGAGATCCGGCTCGGAAAACAGGCGCTGCGCATCGAAGAGCCGGACAAACCCGTAGGACGAGTCGTACTGAAAGAAGCCCGAGTGGAAGATGCCTGCCAGTTGGAAACGCTGGTACTTTGGCACGAGGCCGAGCGGCGTCAACTCACCCTGCGGGCTGGTCACCAGCACAGAGTCGCCCACGTCCGCACCGATGGTCTCCGCCAGGTCTGAACCAAGCACGATGGGTGGCAGGGCACTGGGCCCCGCCTGCTGCAACGATGCAACAGAGCCGCGCGTCACCTTACCCAGCAGGTCTGAGACGTTGCGCTCCTCTGCCGGGACGATGCCCTTGAGCAGCCCCCCGCCAGAGCGCGCGCCGCGCGAGATGAGCACCTGCCCGTACAAGCCCGGCGCGGCGGCGGTGACGTGCGGTACCGCCGCCATTCGTTGCAGCAGCGGCTGCCAGTTGCGCATGCCGTCGTCGGCCGTGCGCATCAGGTCGACATGCGCGGTGGAGCCCAGCAGGCGGGCCTGCAGGTCGCGTCGCATGCCGTTGGTGATGGCAAGCGCAAGAATG
>CALMOM010000036.1:6411-8901 GCA_937873305.1 uncultured Terriglobus sp. | reverse complement strand
ACGCCCAGCACCGAGATGCCTGTGACAAGGCCGATGACGGCCTGCCTGCGCTTGGCACGCAGGTAGCGCATCGCGATGAAGGCTTCAAAGCGCACGGCTGCTTCCCACCCGGCTCAACGTGCCAAAGCCTTGACGCTTACGGCGTTCTCATTCCGATCGAAGACACGCACCGCGACAGTGTGTTCTCCCGGGCCGCTGACCGGCGCAGACCAGTCGTAGCGCTCGGATGGCGAGTCGCTCAGGTGCCCCACGGGCTCCAGGTACTGCCACGGGCCAGCGTCCACCGAGAACTCAGCATGGGCGATTGGGCTAGTGGCGTCCTGCGCCGCGAAGGTGGCATGAAGTTTGCCGCCCTGCAGCGTGGCGTTCAGTGGGCCGGGTACTGGCGGCGTCGTGTCGACGGTGAACGGCGGAGAAACGCGCTCCGCAGTCAGCGTGTCCGCATCCGTGTGCATGGGGCCGTCGCTTACGGTCACGCGCAACACGTATTCGCCATCCGGCAAAAGGCCCGCGTCGAAGGAGTACGCACGCTCGCTCAGCTTGTCCTTGATGCGACGCCAGGTCTGCTCGTGCACGTCCCGAACGTCGAGCGCAAACATCAGATCGTCGTTGTTGGGATCGTGCGCCAGCCAGCGCGCCGTCACGGCGTTGCGGTCGCGTTGTGCAATCAGTGGCGGTGCTCCGCCCTCAGACAGCCCCAGCGACGGCGCGGTAGAGGGTGTGCTTCGAAAGCCGATCACAACGGAGCCAGGGCCGCTCGGCGCACTCGGGGAGGGCACGCGTGCGCCGGGCTGCACCACTACGTCGTCGACCTGTGGCGGAAGATTGCGCTGGAGATAGTTGACCGCCACCGAACGCAGCTGCGCACCGGGCTGCAGCACCGCCCGCCACTGCAGGTAACGCGTCGCAGGCACCGGCAGGGGAGTGTCGGTCAACTTGAACGGCTTCCAGTCGCTCCACAGGGTGCCGGTGCTGCCCTGCGGATTCTCCACGTTGCCCGAGCGTATGGACAGGTCAATGCCACTTGCGCTGCCAAGCAACTCCGCCCGGCCCCACAGCGTTGTCGCCTCACCATCGAACACGTCCGAGGTGTACGTTGCATTCGCAGCCGGAACGTCCGACAGCTGCAACACCTTGCCGCTGTTCGCTGTGACCAGCGCGATGCCGCCCGGCGTCGGCACCATGGCTGTCACCTGGCTGGCCTCGGTGTGGGCCACGTCGGTGTAGCTGCCTGCGTTGGCGGTGTCCACGCGGTAGACCCGGCCACGATTGCCCGCCCCGGCAAACAGGGAGCCGTTGCGCACAAGCAACGAATAGACCACGTCTTCGCGCAACTGCAGAAGACGCAACGGCGTGCCATCGGGCGCGATGCGGTAAATCTCAGACCCATCCGGCACAATGGAGTTACCGGTCGCGGAGATGGACGACCCGGGCTGCAGAATGCTGATGGACACGGCAGTCTGGCCGGATGCAGGCAGCGGGGGCAGCGCCGGCGGCTTTCGGTCGCCCACACCCGCCGCGTAGAGAGTGCCTGCCCCGTCCAGCGCCAGCGCGGTGATTTCGTGCTTGGGTGCGGCGTACAGGGCGAAGGGCTTGCCGTCGTGTGTGATGCGGTAGATGATGCCTGCACCATCTGATCCCGCGTAGATGGTCCCATCCGGCGCGACCAGCAGCGAGCGGATGTGCTGATCACCTGAGCGGAACAGCAGCACTGGCTTGGCCGCAGGGTTCTGCGGATCGACGCGGTAGATGGCGGCAGGCACGCCGGTCGCCACCAGCACGGTGCCGCCCGGCTCCTCCGTCACGCTCCACAGGTAGCGCGGTTTCTCGGCGGTCGCCGCAGCGTCGAATACGACCGCAGGCGCGCCCGCTGCGTTCACGCGGTACACCTTGCCGTCCGGCGACGTTGCCGCCAGTACCGTACCGCTGCGCAACACTGTGACCGCCTGCACCGTGAGTTCCTTGAACTCAGCCGCCGTGGTCACGTCTCCCTTGCTGTCCACGCGGAGGAGTTTCGATCCGCCAGACGCCGCCCCAGTCCCGGCGTACAGACCATCGCCGCTCGCAGCGACCGACCATAGGAACGCCGCGGGTGTGGAGACCAGGGTGCGTAGGGCGGGTGCTGCCTCCAACTGGCCATCGTTGCGCACGGCCACATCGACGGGCGTGCCGCGCTCAAACTCATCGAAGCGGCTGGTGGTCCACTGCCGCGTGCCTTGTGCGGCGGCGGTGGCAATCAGAAACGCGGTAGGCAGCAGAAAGAGACGCTTCAAGTGACCTCAACGAATGCGGATGGTAAGTACATGGGAGCCGCTCAGCTGTGCACCGGCGGGCGCGGATCCCGCTTCTCTTACAGACTCTGACGTGAACGAAACCTCACGTGTGCCGCGCAGCGGCTGCAGGGCATTGGCCACCGAAGGCGGCAAGGCGGGCAGCGCGACGGCAGCCGTCACCGCCTGCGTCTCGCGATCCAGCAGGGCAACGTAGATG
>CALMOM010000036.1:0-6401 GCA_937873305.1 uncultured Terriglobus sp. | reverse complement strand
CGGTCGTTCGCGTGCTGGCGGTTCAGTTGCGCCACAGTATCCGCCACATCCAACTCACGCGGCCCGGACTGCGGCGGCAACGACAGCAGCCGGTCCAGCGCCGCGCCATCACTCACCAGGATGCGCAGGGACCCCTCGGTCAGCGTGGCCGGCAGTGTGACAGGGATGCGCACCACCCGCGCCTCACCCTGAAACGGACGCACCGTCGCCTCCACCGTGACCGTGTCGCCGGGATGGGCCTCGTTGGTGCTCAGCCGGGCGCCCTCAAGCTCTGCGGATTCCCGCTGCGGCACCGCCGTGGCTTCTAGTTGTAGCGAGTGGATCTGCGGCTGCTGCAGGTCATTGCCATACACGGCGAGGAAGCGCTGCGCCACAAACTGCGTTGCCGCAGCAGCCGCCGTGGCGCCATCTGCAGCGGAAAACGTGCCGGACAGGTCGATGGCTCCTGTACCCGCAACCTCGATGCTGCCCTGCAGGTGCAGCGTCATCTGGTTGGCCGCAGTGTTGGTCGAGTTCAGCGCCTGAAAGATGCCGGTCAGCAACACCTGCGGCGTCAGCTGCCGGTTGTCGAGCACCTCAAATTGCAGGTGCTGCGCGGGCAGCCCCGACCCGGCGGCGGGCGTAACCCTGACCTCTACGGGGATCATGCGCGCCGTCTGCCCAAATGTGCCTGCAATAGCACTGGCTCGGTCCTGGGTAAACGCGCCCACGGTCTCGGTGGTATTGACGATCTTGAACGCGTTCATGGGCGACGGCAGCGTTGCCAGCACCTCTGCCTTGGTCATGGGCACAGACAGGCTGCCAAACTGCGTGATGGGGTGGCCGCACGCCAGCAGCTGGTGCGCATCCACGTACGTCACGGTGCAGGTGGCCGCCACATTCAGGTCGCCGCGCGCAAGGATCGCCGACACAGCAGACCCGGGTACCATCGGCTCCGGCTGCTTCGTCTCCGGCGACGCCGAGCCCAGGCCGCTCACTGGCTCCAGGCCCATGGCGCGGAATCCGTCACCATACTGCTGCAGCGCCGCGCTCGAAAAGCCGCTGAACACCAGCGGCGTGTCGATCGCGTGCACCTCGCCAGTGGCTGACGTCATGGCCACGACGGACGATCCAGTATGCTCCATGCCCGTGGCAGCGGGCAGGTCGCGCACCTGCAGCATCGCCGCAATCGGGGTAATGCCGCAGATAGGTTCCTTGCTGAACTGACCGATGCGGTACGCCAGCGCGCCCACCAGCTTGCCGTCGATGTAGACAGGCGAACCGCTCATGCCGGCAACCACCCCGGTAAACTCCGGCTTGGTGCCGTGGAGCCGCGCCAGAATCATGTCCTGCCCCGGTCCGATTGCATCTTTCAGCGTGCCCAGGATTTCCACGTCCATGGGTTCGGGCTTGGTGCCTTCAAAGACCGTCCACGCGGTGCCGTGCATGCCGCGACGCACCTGGTCCTGCACCATCGGCTCGGCGTTCACGGGCGGCGTCAGCGGCGTTTGTGCACCCGCCAACCCAGCCAGCATCAGTACCAACACGGTAGCCTTTTGGCCTAATCTCACGTCTACAGAGTAGGCCCTGCAGCGCCCGGCGCAAAGCAGTGTGCAGCAGGCTCCTTCACCGCTTGAACATGAGGCCGCCGTCCCTGCAGCAAACCGGCGTCGAAGGGCATAGGCTGATGCAGTACAGGAGAGTTCGCGGCGTGAAGGCAGTTCGTATGACACTCAGGTTAGCCCTATGCAGCATCCTTTCCAGCGGCCTGTTGCTGGCAGGCATCGGCCAGGCGCAACAGACCAAGCCCACGCCGCCGCCCGCGCAGACTGATGACGCCGGCCCGAACCAGGACAGTGGCGTCATCGTCAAGAAGAAGCGGCAGTATGCTGATGAGCCACCGCCGCCCGCGCCCGACCAGGAAAAGGTCAAGAACCCCAAGGAGCTGGAGAACTACTCCATCCGCGTCGATGTGCCGGTCGTCACCGTCGACGTGAGCGTGCAGCTGCAGAAGAACGGCCAGTTCGTGCCCGGCCTGAAGGGCGGCAACTTCCATGTGACGGAAGACGGCGTCGAGCAGCGTGTGACCGATGTCCGCATGCAGCAGAAGCCCATTACGGCCGTTATGCTGCTTGAGTTCGCTGCCAACAGCTGGGCCTTTATCCAGGATATGCGGCAGAGCTCCTACGTCTTCTTCAAGCAGCTCAAGCCGGAAGACTACATCGCCGTCATCACCTACGACCTGCGCACCCGCATTCTCACCGACTTCACGCAGGACAAGAACATCACCGCCCAGGCCCTGCAAACCCTCACCATTCCCGGCTTCAGCGACACCAACGAGTTCGACGCGCTGTACGAAACCATCGACCGGCTCAGCCGCATCGAGGGCCGCAAGTACATCATCCTCGTCTCAAGCGGCCGCGACACCTTCTCCAAGATCAACCTGGACCAGATGTACAAAAAGGTGAAGTCCGCGCAGGACATCACCATCTATACGGTGAGCACCGGCGGCCTGGCCCGCGAGCTGACAGACGCGCGCGGCGGCATGGGCGGCATGGCCCGCATGGACTACCTGCAGGCCGACAACCAGATGCGCACCATCAGTGCCATGACCGGCGGCCAGAGCTATTTCCCGGTTTTCCAGGGCGCGCTGCCAGAGGTCTTCAACTCCATCAATGCGTCTATTCGCAACCAGTACGTCCTGACATACCGGCCGACAAATACCGCGCAGGACGGAACCTATCGCAAGATCAAGGTGGAGTTGGTGAACCGCGAAGGTCAGCCGCTGGAAATGACAGACGAAAAGAACAAAAAGATCAAATATTCCGTGATTGCAAGAGATGGCTACCGCGCCCGTATGCCTGTGGAGTGATTCACGCATCAGAGGCACCATATAGAGGTTTGAAGAGAAACCGCGTGGCGGGAACCAGCTGCCGTTGTTTTCCTCGACCGGTCTATGCGTGCCGCCCGCCAGCAATGGACTGCGGTCTGTCTCTCACGTTGCTGCAGGGCACTGACTCCTTTTGATAGAGCCCCGCGCGCAAGAAACCGGAAAGGTTCACGCATGTTCTTTCGTACCGAGAAGCTGCTCATCCCGCTAGAAAAGCCATCAAGCCCCGATCCCGTTGGAGCTGCCGCCATCCAGGAGTTGCTGGGTGGCAAATTCGGTGAGATGTCAACGCTGAACAACTACCTTCACCAGTCCTTCGGTTTCAAGGAAAAGAAGAAGCTCAAGCCGTTCTATGACCTGATCGCCTCCATCACCACGGAAGAACTGGGGCATGTGGAACTCATCTCCACCGCCATCAACCTGATGCTGGAGGATTCGGTGAAGCCGGGTGAACCGGTTGACGCACCCCTGCGCGAGGCAGCGGAACAGCGCAATACGCACCACACCATCGTTGGTGGCGGCGGGCACCAAGTCATGGATTCCATGGGTCACTTCTGGTCAGGCCAGCACGTGTTCTCCTCTGGCAACCTAGTCACAGACCTCTTGCACAACTTTTTTCTGGAAACTGGCGCACGCATGCACAAGCACCGCTGTTATCAGATGACGACAAACGAGGCAGCACGCAACGTCATTGGCTACCTGATGGTGCGCGGTGGCGTGCACCAGGCAGCGTATGCCCTGGCACTGCGCAAGATCACGGGCGTTGAAGTTACCAAGATGCTGCCCACACCCAACCTTGACGATTCCAAGATTCCGGAAGCGCGCAAGTGGCAGGCCATTGGCAGCCATCGCAAGCTCTACACGTTCTCTGAGAAAGGTGAATACTCGGATGTGGCGGGCGTGTGGTCCGGCCCGGCAGACTGGGCCGACGGCGAAGAGCTCGAAGTACTCCAGGGTGCACCGGAGTATGCGGCTGACGGGCCGGTGATCGGTGAGTGCCCAACGCTGTTCTCGCCGGACTACGCACCGGAAGAGATCTACGAGATTGCTGCGCAGCTCATGCAGAAGGGTGGCGTTTCGCCTCTGCAGCCGGGCGACGGCAAGCACTCGCGCTTTCAGGGCAGCACGCCGGACAGCCCCGGTGCCACGCAGCAGGAAGGGCGCAAGACCACGGCCACCATCAACGACAAGCCCAAAAAGAAGAAGTAAGCCATTTCAGCACCGAGGCCCGCGGATAATTCTCGCGGGCCTCTCCATTTTCTTCACTGCGCGATAGATTAGCTATCCGAGAGATCGAAGAGTTTCCTAGACGCGCCAGTCGGTTGTGCTGGTACGCCAACTTGCTCAAAGCCGATCAGCGCAACGAGCGCAAGCCCGCAGAAGAGGACCGTCCCTTCGATCCGCGTGGACCAGGCATGGCGCGCATCGAAGTCAGCGCGCAGCGGAGAGCCAGGTAACAGCACGCTGATGTTGCCGCCGGCCAGCGCGCGGTCGTGCTCCATGGGCAGGATGACCGCACGGTTCGAAACAAAGGTGAGTACGATCATCAGCAGCGCCAACCCGGCCTGCACTGGCACGCGGAAGGCTCGCGAACCCAGCAACCGCAGCGAGACAAGCAGTGCGACCCCGCACCACAGGCCGATACTGTGCAGCCGCAGGATACTGGCACCGATGAAGTCTGCAAACTGTTCCGTGGTGCCAAAGGTGCGCGCCGCCGTGGGCGCGACCACCGCGCCAAAGAACATGATTGCACCCAGCCACATGGCCAGGGCAAGCAGACGGACAACACGGGCGAAGGTAGCCATACGGACAGTGTACGGCGGCTCATTCGAGGCGACGTTTAGTCAGGCGATGGGCGGTCAAGGTGGTCGATGACAAGGATGTCCATCGGCCCCTTCTCGCGGTCCAGGCGCAGGCCGAACTGCTCACGCAGTGCGGTCACCAGGCCCGGCAGGGACCCTGTATCCGCACCCGGTGCCGCGTCTTCGCGCGCCCAGGCGAGCTTGAAGTCGTACTTGCCAGTGAGGCCCGTCTGGTCAACCATGGGCTGGTCTACAAAGTTGCGTAGGAAGCCCGCGAAGTCAGCCATGCTGTTGTTGGTGATGCGCCAGTCTTGTTTGCCGCCGCTGCCGTTGCCGGTCTGGTCGGGCAGGTCGTACTCCTGTGGCTTGGCCGCGGTCAGCTTAGCGGCACCGGCAGGGGCACGCAGCGTGGCGTGCGCCAGGTCCCGGTTTTCATGATGGAGGCGCAGTCCAAGCCGCTGTTGCAGGAGTGAGCGCAGCATCTCCTGCTGCTGGGGCCAGCTTGGGATGCCTGGATGATCGCCGTAGCCATGGATGTCGAGCCGCGCCGAAGTGCACCAGTCCGGCAAGTTGATGAGCTGCTGCTTATGCACGTTGAACGCAACCGCGAGGATGTCGCTCATGCGCTCGTTCTCGACAAAAATCCGTTGCCCTTCCGAGTGGAAGCCGCTGCTTTGATCCTCCGGATCGCTCGGGCGGATGGTAGCCACTTCAAAGGCAGGATGGACGTGCGAGTCCATGAGCTGCAGTGCTACCGTCTGGGCAGGTGCTGCCTGGGCCAGCGCAGCCCCAAGCAGGATGAGAATGGCCTTCATATGGCTCCGTGGGACTCACACTAACAGAAAGTGCACTGAGCCAGTGACACTGCGGCGCCGTTCAGACCCGCTTTTCGCGCTCCAACGCGTACTGCAGCACCGTCTCAAGTGCCGGCTTCACCCGAGCATACTGCTCCGGCGAGATGCGATTGGTCAGCTTATCGCTTTCCAGCGCAAACAGTTCATCGCGGAGTGCGTGCATCATGGTGGTCTGCGGCAGGTGGGCGTTCGTCGGGAACGGAGCAGTGCCCGCTACTGACGCAGCTGCAGCTGCAGGCGGCACGGGGTTCTGAGGGCGTGAGAGCAGAAAACCAGCACCGCCCGCCAGCAAGATGCCGACGCCCGCAATGATCCACCACTTGTATTTGCTGAGTGGGTCTGGCGTGTCGATGGGCGTGGCCATGCCGCCGCCGGGGCGGGTTGGATTTGTGTTGGAACCCGCATCGGCGTTGGCATCGGACCCGGTCGCTGGCGTACCGGTGGGCGCACCGCTGCCCTGATCCTGCTGGCTGGCGCTACCATCGGCGGCAGTCTGGCGAGGGAGTTCGCCCTGGCCACTGACCGTGAAGGCCACGGGGGCATTCGCGGAGAGGTTGCGGGCCACGTAAGTCTGCGCATCCGTCTCCTCGGTGACGCTGGCCCAGGAGGTGCCGCCGCCCTCAAACTTCATCGCCTTCGGCATCATGACGACCATGTTTTGCGCGGGCAACAGCGTCGTGGGCGCAAGCTTGATCGAGCCGCTATACGGCAGCCGATAGCTGACCTGGAACTGCGTCTGGCCGCCTGGCCGGATGGCGAAGTTGAACGTGTAGTGGCCCTTCGCCTTGAGCGGCATGGGCTGCGATTGCACCGTCATGCCACCTGGCCCCTGGGCCGCCGCGCCGTCGATCTGCGCGCCGTCGGGCAGGGTAAAGT
>CALMOM010000035.1:16806-26070 GCA_937873305.1 uncultured Terriglobus sp. | reverse complement strand
GTACAGGAAGGTGTCGCGGCTGCGCGCGTAGTCTGCCACTCCCTTGAACTTGCTTTCCGGCGGGTTCAGGAGGTACATCGTGGTGGCCACGTGCGTTTTGTCATCCAGCAGCAGGTAGATGCCGAGTGTGTCGCCCACCACGGCCATGCGGTCCAGCCCGACTACGCTAAAGCTGCTGATAGTTGGCTGCCGAGCCTTGTTGCGCGCGACCGTCTTGTCGGAGGTGGCGATATCGTCGAAGTCGTCGAGCAGCAGTTTGCGGTTCGTCGCCCAACCTTCGGCGGGCAGCAATTCCACCTTGGCGCTGCTGTACGGCTTGGCACCTGGGTAGGCAAAGGTGATGCGGCGGCCTGCCAGCAGCGGCACCTGCCGGGTGATGCCGTGGCTCTGCACGGGCCGCTCACGCACGTCGTCCGGCATGGGTGCGACATCGGTGATCTGTAACGCGTCGGGGAAGGAGCAGCTCTCGTATGGCTTCAGTTGCGGGTAGGTCTTTGGCATGGCCTGCAGTGCCTGCAAACCGCGCGCGGCAGAGGGCGCGGACGGCAGAGCTTGCGCGGCCGTCACCTGTGCGGTACTGACGACGGGTGCAAGTAGCAGCGCCGCGGGCAAACCCAGGCGGGTGAGAGGGGAAGCGAAACTCATGGGGACTCTCATTGCATCGTAGAAGTGCCTCGCGGTTGCGCGTGGACTCGACCTAAGTGTAGCCGGGTCTGGGTATGCGCGGTGTAGCCGGGCTTGGGTATGCGCGGCGTATACTCAAGGCATGTCAGTCGTCAAGAACATCACGGGCATTGCGAAGGGCATGGGCATCACGTTTAAGGAGATGCTGCAGCCCTCTGAGGTGGAAAATTACCCGGACGGTGCTGGCCCCTTGCGCGGTGCCATCTTTCAGGAGCGCTTTCGCGGCAAGCACCAGTTGCAACGCGATGAGAATGGTCTGGAAAAGTGTGTGGCCTGCTTTCTGTGCGCGGCCGCGTGCCCGTCGAACTGCATTTACATTGAGGCAGCGGAGAACACCGAAGAGGTGCGCATCTCGTCAGCCGAGCGCTATGCCAAGGTGTACAACATCGACTACAACCGCTGCATTTTCTGCGGCTATTGTGTCGAGGCATGCCCGACAGATGCCATCACGCATGGCCATGGGTTTGAAATGGCCAGCCTGAACGCGACCAACCTGGTGATGCGCAAGGAAGACCTGCTGGTTGACTCCGCAGCCAAGCCGCTGGTGCCCGGTTCCACGGGTGATCGCGTCGAACTGCTGTCGTAAGTAGTCGTGCTTTGAAGGGCGCTGAGCTTCGGCCCCGCGCCTTTTGCGTTGCAGGCCGTAGCCTGCCGAATGGATCGTATGACACCCTCTGCCGCGCTGGGACTTGAGCCCACGACCGTAGCAACTGCCTTCGACCTGAACAGCCCGTTCTCCACGGAAAGCTCGTTGCCCTGGGGCGCACCTCCGTTTGACCGGGTTGAGGAGGCGCACTACCTGCCGGCCTTCGAAGCGGGCATGGCGCAGCAGCGCGCAGAGGTAGGCAACATTGCCAACTCTGCCGACGCGCCCACCTTTGAGAACACGCTGGTGGCACTGGAGTGCTCGGGAGCGCTGCTCTCACGCGTGGCGAACGTGTTTTACACGCTGGCCAGTGCGCACACCAACCCGGCGCTGCAGCAGATGCAGCAGGATCTGGCCCCAAAGCTGGCGGAGCACGGCGATGTCATCAACCTTGACCTGCGGCTGTTCGCGCGGGTGCGGGTGGTCTATGAAGCGCGTGAGACGTTGGCGCTGGATGCCGAGTCCCTCCGCCTGCTGGAAGTAACGTACGACGGATTTGTGAAGTCGGGCGCGCTGCTGTCAGACGCGGACAAGGATCGCCTGCGCGCCATGAACATGGAGCAAGCATCGTTGCAGGTAAAATTCCACAACTGTATTCTGGCGGCGATGAAGGAGGGCGGCCTGCACGTGACGGAGCGCGAGTCGCTGGACGGCCTGAGCGAGACGGAGCTTGAGGTGGCTGCAACTGCCGCTGCGGCACGCAACCTCTCCGGTTACTACTTTACGCTGCAGAACACCACGCAGCAGCCTGCGCTGGCTTTGCTGAGGAGTCGGGAGACACGCCGAGCGTTGTGGCAGGCGTCAGTACATCGCTCTGAGGGTGGTGAGGACTGCGATACAGGCACCATGGTGGCGCGGTTGGCGCAACTGCGTGCGCAGCGTGCGGCGCTTCTGGATTTCGAAAGCTACGCCGCGTGGAAGCTGGCCGACCAGATGGCGCGCACACCTGCGGCCGCCGTGCAGTTTCTGGACCGTCTTGTACCGGCTGCGCTGGCTAGTGCGACTGCTGAAGCCGAAGCGATGCAGCAGGTGATTGACGCAGCAGGTGAGGGCTTCCAGCTTGCGGCGTACGACTGGGCCTTCTATGCCGAGCAGGTGCGCAAGCAGCAATACGACCTGAGTGAGGACGAGGTGAAGCCGTACTTCGAGCTCAATCGCGTCTTCGAGCAGGGCGTGCTGTTTGCCGCGACGGAGCTGTACGGCATCACCGTTGCGCGCAGGATGGACCTGCCCACATGGCACCCGGACGTGATCACGTACGAGGTGAGCAACGCCGATGGCTCGCACCTGGCGCTGCTGTACTGCGACTTTTACCGCCGCGATTCTAAGCGCGGCGGTGCGTGGATGAGCTCGCTGGTGCAGCAGTCGCGGCTGCTAGGTCACGCGCCCATCGTGTGCAACACCTGCAACTACACGAAGCCCACCGGCAGCGAGCCATGCCTGCTCGACTCGGACGAGGTGCAGACGCTGTTTCACGAATTCGGTCATGCTCTACACGGTCTGTTCTCGGATGTGACGTATCCCAGCCTGTCCGGCACCGGTGTGCCTCGCGACTTCGTCGAATTTCCGTCACAGTTCAATGAGCACTGGGGCAGGTACCCAGCAATATTCGAGAACTATGCGCGGCATTGGCAGACAGGTGAGGTGATGCCTGCGGAGTTGCAGGCGAAGCTGCGCGCGACCAAGAATTTCAACGGCGGCCATGCGCTGCTGGAGGTGCTGGGGGCAGCGCAACTGGATATGCAGTGGCATACGCTGCCTGCCGAAGCGGACGCCCAGGATGCAACTGCGTTCGAGAGTGCGGCGCTCGAGCGCAGCGGTGTGGCGAATGCACTGGTGCCTCCGAGGTACAGTTCGCCATACTTCTCGCACAGCTTTGGTGGAGGCTATGCTGCGGGGTATTACGCATATCTGTGGGCGGAAATGCTGGACAGCGATGCGTATGCCTGGTTCGAGTCGAATGGCGGGCTGACGCGCGAGAACGGCGACCGGCTGCGCAGCATGGTGCTGTCGCGCGGTAACACGGCGGACCCGGCGGAGCTATACCGCGCGTGGGCTGGACGCGAGCCGCACATCGGGGCGATGCTGCAGGGGCGTGGGATTCCTGACTCTGCGGTGATTGCCTAAAGCAGAACACGACGTGCGCGAAGGACGTGTACGCGAAGGCGCGAACGTAGAACGCAGAGGGTGCCGCGGTAGTACGCAGACGGGCCAGAGGTCATGATGACACGCTGTGGCATTACGCCTGGGCGACGTTCCTCTGCGATCTTCGCGTGCTTTTCTTCGCGTCCTCTGCGGTCTGCTTTTGCTTTACACCAGGACGAGTTCAGGTTTCGCGGCGGGAGCGCTTACGGTTTCTTCGGGGTCGTAGTTCAGGTTCGGGCCCAGCCAGCGCTCCACGTCGTTCAGGGTCATGTGCTTGCGGCGCTGGTAGTCCTGCACCTGGTCACGCCCGATCTTGCCGAGGCTGAAAAAACGCGACTCCGGGTGCGCAAAGTACAGGCCGCTGACGCTGGAGCCGGGCCACATGGCGAACGACTCCGTAACGACCATACCGGTGTGTTCCTGCACGTCCAGCAGGTGCCAGATGGTGCCCTTTTCCGTGTGGTCGGGGCAGGCGGGATAGCCGGGCGCAGGGCGCACACCGCGGTACTTTTCCGCGATGATCTCGGCGTTGCTCAGGCCCTCCGTGCGCCCGTACCCCCACTGGTCACGCACCTGCTTGTGCAGGCACTCCGCAAAGGCTTCGGCCAGACGGTCGGCAAGCGCCTCGGCCATGATGGCGCTGTAGTCGTCGTGTTTGGCCTTGAAGCCGTCGGTCAGTTCCTTGAGCCCGTGGCCGGTGGTAACGGCGAAAGCGCCGATGCTGTCAGGCAGGCCGGTGCTCTTGGGCGCGATGAAGTCTGCCAGGGAACGGCACGGTTCCTTCCCCTCGCGGTTGGCCTGCTGCCGCAGGAAGTGCAGCGTCGCGCACGTTGTTGTGCGGCTCTCGTCCGCGTACAGCTCGACGTCGTCATCCTGCTCGTTGGCAGGGAAAAAGCCGTAGACGCCGTGCGCTGTGAGTGAATTCTTTTGAATGATGTCGTCCAGCATAACCTGCGCGTCGGCATAGAGTTGTCGCGCCTGCTCGCCCTGGCGTTCGTCGTCCAGAATGCGTGGGTACAGGCCGCGCAGGCCCCAGGTGTGGAAGAAGGGCGACCAGTCGATAAAATCGCGCAGCGTGGCCAGCGGGAAGTCTCGCGCGGTGCGGACGCCGAAGAACTCCGGCGTGGCGATGTCCTCAGCGCGCCACGTGATGGGCGAGCGGCGGCTGCGTGCTTCGGCGATGGGCGTCAGGTGCTGCTTGGGCGCGAGATGCGCCTGGCGCACCGCCTCGTACTCGGCCTGGTGCTGCCTCATGAACTGTTCGCGGCCCTCGTCGCTCAATAGGCTGGTGGTCACGGGCACGGCGCGGCTGGCGTCGGTCACGTGAACGATGGGGTGGGTGTAGTGCGGCGCGATCTTGATGGCGGTGTGCGCGCGGCTGGTGGTAGCGCCGCCGATGAGCAGTGGGATGGTGAAGCCCTGCCGCTGCATTTCGCGGGCGACGTTGACCATCTCATCTAGCGACGGCGTGATGAGGCCACTAAGACCGATGACGTCGGCCTTCTCCGCCTTGGCGCGTTCGAGAATCTTTTCGGCGGGCACCATCACGCCCATATCGATCACTTCGTAGTTGTTGCAGGCCAGCACCACGCCCACGATGTTCTTGCCAATGTCGTGCACGTCGCCCTTGACGGTGGCCAGCACGATCTTGCCCTGTGCCTTGACCACCTCACCGCGCGCGGCCATGGCGGCCTTTTCCTCTTCCATAAAGGGTGTCAGGTAGGCGACGGCTTTCTTCATGACGCGGGCCGACTTGACCACCTGCGGCAGGAACATTTTGCCCGCGCCAAACAGGTCGCCGACGACGCCCATGCCATCCATCAGCGGCCCCTCGATCACCAGCAAGGGGCGGCCCAGCTTGGCGCGCGCCTCCTCCGTGTCGGTGTCGATGTAGGTGTCGATGCCCTTGACCAGCGAGTGCGACAGGCGCGCTTCCACGGTGCCGCTGCGCCACTCTTCGGCTTTCGCCTCTTCCTTGACGGTGCCGCCCGCGCCCTGCGCCTTCAGCGCTTCGCCATGCTCGACCAGCCGCTCGGTGGAGTCTGCGCGGCGGTTCAGCAGGACGTCTTCGACCAGCACCTTCAGGCCGGGCTCGATTTCCTCGTAGACCTCGAGCATGCCCGCGTTGACGATGCCCATGTCCATGCCCGCACCGATGGCGTGGAACAGGAAGGCGGAGTGCATGGCCTCGCGCACGCGGTTGTTGCCGCGAAAGCTGAACGAAATGTTGGAGACGCCGCCGCTCACCTTGGCGTGGGGCAGGTGCTGCTTGATCCAGCGCGTGGCGTTGATAAAGTCCACGGCGTAGTTGTTGTGTTCCTCCATGCCGGTGGCCACGGTCAGGATATTGGGGTCGAAGATGATGTCTTCCGGCGGAAAGCCGACGCGGTCCACCAGCAGCCGGTAGGCGCGCTCGCAGATGCGGATTTTGTCTTCGTAGGTGGCGGCCTGGCCCTCTTCGTCGAAGGCCATCACCACGACCGCAGCACCGTACTTGCGCACAATGCGCGCGTTCTGCAGGAACTTGTCCTCGCCCTCTTTGAGCGAGATGGAGTTGACAATGCCCTTGCCCTGCAGGCACTTCAGCCCGGCCTCAATGACCTCCCATTTGGAGGAATCGACCATGAAGGGCACCTTGGCCACTTCCGGTTCGCTGCCGAGCAGTTGCAGAAACCGCGTCATGGCGGCGACGCCGTCGATCATGCCCTCGTCCATGCAGATGTCGATGACGTTGGCGCCGTTCTCCACCTGCTGTCGCGCAATGCTGACGGCTTCGTCGTACTTGCCCTCCTTGATTAGGCGGGCGAACTTGGGCGAACCGGCCACGTTGGTGCGCTCGCCCAGCATCATGTACACGCCGGGTTGCTGCGTGAACGGCTGCGAGCCGGATAGGCGCAGTGGTCTTTGCTCAGGTGTGGTCACGCTGTACCCAATTCTGGCACGCGCACCAGCGGCCTGGGAGCCTGGTGCTCCAGTGCCTCTGCGATTGCTGCGATGTGGTCCGGCGTGTTGCCGCAGCAGCCGCCCGCGATGTTGATAAGACCGTCCTTGCCGAAGCCGCCGAGATAACGTGCCATGTCCGCTGGTTCCAGGTCGAAGCCCGTGGGAGATAGGGGATTGGGCAGACCGGCATTCGGATAGCAGGAGATCGCAACGTCTGCTTTCTGCGATAGCTCAGACAGGAAGGGATACATGAGGTCTGGACCTAGTGAGCAGTTCAGGCCAATGGACAGCGGCTGCACGTGCTTCATCGCATTCCAAAAGGCCTCGATGGTCTGCGCGGAAATCATCGTCTCGCCGCCGCGGCCCACGGCTGCGGAGATCATGACCGGCAGTTCCTTGCCGGTCTCGTCGAAGACCTCGCGGATGGCCACGAGCGCCGCCTTTGCGTTCAGCGAGTCGAAGATGGTTTCCACCAGCAGGAGGTCAGACCCACCGGCTATCAGCGCTTTCACCTGGTGCACATAGGCTTCGCGCACCTGGTCGAACGTGACCACGCGGAAGCCGGGGTCATCCGCGTCCGGAGAATTCGACAACGATACCGTCAACGGTCCGATCGCACCGGCCACAAAGCGCTGCCGCCCGGTATCGCTGCCCACGCGGTCCGCCCACTCGCGGCATTGCTGTGCAGAAACAAGATTGATTTCCCAAGCCAGGTCGTTCAGGAAGCTGTTCTCCATCACACCCTGGTAGAACGCCGGGTCCTTGCGTCCGCCAGTCTCGCGCGGATCCTCAACGAAGAATTCGCTCTGCGCAATGCCCGTGGCGCTGAAGGTGTTGGTCTCAATGATGTCTGCACCGGCCTCGAGAAAGCGGCGATGGATGTCGCAGATCATGGCGGGCTGCGTCAGCGAAAACAGGTCGCCGTTATTCAGCAGGTCTTTGTCGTTGCCGCGAAACCGTTCGCCGCGCATGTCCGCTTCGGTCATGCCATACGTGCGGATGGTAGTCCCCATGGCACCGTCGATAATGGCGATGCGGTCTGCGAGGATGCGTTCGAGGGCGTGGACTTGGATGTGCTTCATCTCTTTCCGAGGTGTGCGCGAATCACGCAGTGTGGCGGCATTGCTGCGGCGCTTAATTCATCATAACGAACCGTCTCAGGTGTATTGACCTGCTGGTAATGGTGGGTCTATTCTTCATGGGACAGCACACTTTGCGTTGTTTCGATAGACTTTCCATGCGCTTACACAACCAAGTGAGACCGCAAGCACCGACTACACGATGTCGATATCGCCGCCTGACTCAAACAAGCAGACCATACTTCATATCTGCGGCAGGGACATGCTTCGGCCCCTGCCGCGACCAGGTTCTGCGTCTCTCCGGCTTCGGTGTGGACTCAACCACGTCAGTGGACGAGGGCCTGTCACTGTACTGGGCCAAGGCATACGATCTGGTGCTGATCGACGTCGAGGGCGAAAACAAGATTCCCGATGCCGAGAAGATGTGCAGTGAAATCAAGACCACTGACCATACCCAACGGGTGGCCTTTGTCTGCAACTGGCGTGTCGCCATCATGACGGATTGTCCAGATGAGATTCTGCGCACGGAATTTGATCCGCAAAGGTTTGTGTCTGGCGTAAAAAGCATCCTGCACACTGCTTAAGCGGTGCATCTCACCTCGCAGTTGCAGTGTGGAGAGTGCGATGGTGACAAAGGATGCGGGCATGACGAACGCCGCCAAGAAGGCCCCGACCAAGTCCGGGCGCGCGCCGTCTACGACGAAGAAGGCCGTCGCAAAGCCAAAGAAAGTGTCGGCGAAGGCTGTTAAATCTAGCGGCCGCAAAGCCGAGGATAAGTACACCAAGCCCGAGTTGCGCGAGCACATCAAAGAAGAGGTCCTCGCAGGCGATAAGGGCGGCAACCCCGGCCAATGGAGTGCACGCAAGGCACAGCTGGTAGCGCACGAGTATGAGGCTGAGGGCGGCGGCTACAAGGGTGGTCGTGACGAAACGCAGAAAAGCCTGAAGGACTGGGGTGACGAGCACTGGACCACCAAAGACGGCGCACCCGCCAAGCAGGAGGATGGCATGCACCGTTATCTACCGGAAAAAGCCTGGGAGGACTTGAGTCCGGCAGAGAAGGCTGCAACGGACAAGAAGAAGCTAAAAGGCTCCAAGCAGGGCGAACAGTTTGTAGCCAACACCGATCCGGCGAAAGCAGCAAGGAAGCGTTCGGTGAAACGCTGATAGTTGCGTTGCAGTGCGACGCATGCTACAAAGGGTCAATCAAGCCGGTGCCGATAGCGGCATGGGCGTGAGTTTCATGAAGAGTGGCTGAGGGACGAGCCCTGCGACGCCACGACAACCGGACGAGGTCTGTACCGGTGTCACCTCTCTCCTGATTGGGTTCCTGTGCGGTTGCATAGGCATCGGGGAACATGAGATTCGGGATACGGGACCACGGACGGTGTGGCCTGCGGTATGTCCGTCTAATCAGACTTCCTTCGCCTTGACTTGCTGTCGTAGGCGCACACCAGCAGAGCGTCGCGAGTTCGCCCTTCTCCACTTGGGAGAAAGAAGAAATGGCGTCAGCCCAGTCCGCATGTACACCGTACGAGCTCTACTCGAAAGAGTCGGGTAAAAGCTACGGTAACCAGCCGCTTTCCATCTGCGACGAGTCGTTTGCGCCCCTCGAAGTGCGCTACGCCCTGGAAGGAGCGCGGCCGCTGTTCACGCGCAAGAACATCGACATCATCTGCTATGGCTCCCAGGGCCACGCGCACGCGCAGAACTTGCGCGATTCGGGCGTGCCCGAGGTCGCGGTCGCGCTGCGCCCCGGATCGGCGA
>CALMOM010000035.1:0-16796 GCA_937873305.1 uncultured Terriglobus sp. | reverse complement strand
ACACCATTGGTACGCGCGAAAAACCTGGGTAAGCGGGTTGGGTCGCAAAACCTGTTTGTAAAGAACTATGCAGTCTGTTTTCCCACGCTGTCGTTCAAGGATCGCGTGGTCGCGGTGGCGTTGGCCAATGCACGCGCTTTCGGGTTTGACGTGGTGGGCTGCTCTTCAACCGGCAACCTGGCCAACTCCGTGGCAGCGCAGTCCGCGCGTCTGGGACTGAAGGCGTGCATCCTGGTGCCTGCCGATCTGGAACCCGCAAAAATTCTGAATACGTTGATCTACGGTGCGCGCCTGGTCCGCATCGACGGCAACTACGATCACGTAAACCGCCTTTGCTCGTTGATTGCCGACCAGTACAACTGGGGGTTTGTGAACGTGAACCTGCGGCCCTACTATGCCGAGGGTTCCAAGTCCGTCGGGTACGAAATCGCAGAGCAACTGGGCTGGCGTCTGCCGGATAACGTGGTGGTGCCCATGGCGGGTGGATCACTCATCCGCAAGATAAAGAAGGCTTTCGACGAACTGGTCTACCTGGGTCTCGTCGCGGAGAAGCATGTTCGCTTCTTCGGCGCGCAGGCCACCGGCTGCTCGCCTATCGCCCAGGCCGTGAAGAATAACACCGACACCATCACGCCGCAGCGGCCTAACACCATTGCCCGTTCGTTGGCCATTGGTAACCCGGCGGACGGTCCGTTTGCCTCGCGCATGATTCGCGAGACCGGTGGCTGGGCTGAGGACGTGTCCGACGTCGAAGTTGTGTCCGGTATCCAGGAGTTGGCGGAGACGGAAGGTATTTTTACCGAGACGGCGGGTGGAGTTACGACAGCTGTTACGGCCCGACTGATTGCGCAGGGACGCATCGGTGCCGATGAGACGACAGTCTTGTGCATCACCGGCAACGGTCTGAAAACGACAGATTGCATCAGCAATCGCTTTGAGATGGGGCGCGCGGTTCGGCCCCGCCTGGCGGATTTTGAGGACTACATTAACGAGCTGGACGGCAATGCTCTTGCGGAGCCGGAACTGGCCCTCGCAGAAGGAGACTAGAGTTGTCAATTCGAGTCATGCTGCCCGCCGCTTTTGCACGGCACACGGCAGGCACAAAACAGGTGCAGTCTGAGGCAGCAAACCTGCCTGCGCTGGTGGAAGATTTAGGCACCAAGTTCCCGGAGTTGGGGACACACATGAAAGACGCAGATGGAACTCTGCGCAAGTTCATCAACGTGTACGTGAACGACGAAGACATCCGCTTTCTCGGCGGAGATGGCTACGAGTTCCAGGACAAGGATGAAGTGATGCTAATTCCATCCATTGCGGGCGGCTGCAGATCTTAACCACCGGGACCACGCGGGAAGCGTTTATAAAAGCTAGACCTCGCTGGCAACTTAGAAGGTACGGGCTTGCTCTATCTACCAGCATGCCGGCGCGAAGCGGGCATCGGAGGCGTACGACATGTTTCTTGGCATTGCCGGTGTTCTGTTCCTGCTGTGGATCCTGGGTGAAGTTTTCACGCACGGCGCGAGCCTCGCCATCCACATTCTTGCCATCGTATGGATCATCTCGTTGATCGGTCACTTCATTAGTGGCAGAAAAGCCTGAGCACAATTAGTAATCGCAACAGTAAGAAAGGCCGAGCTTAGCTCGGCCTTTCTTGTTGTTCTACTGCCTGGCTTCTGTTCCGGGCAGGTGCAGGTTTGGCGGCGGCATGGTTTTCGCCAGCACCTCAGGCGTGTCCTCACCCAGCTTGGGCAACGCACCCTCCAACGCAATCTTCAGCACATCATCCATTTCACTGACGAAGTGCAGCTTCATCTCGTCCTTGATGAGCTGTGGCAGTTCCGCAAAGTCGCGTTCATTGTCCTTGGGCATAACGGCTTCACGGATGCCGGCGCGGTGTGCCGCCAGTAGCTTTTCTTTCAAGCCGCCGATGGGCAACACCTTGCCGCGCAAAGTTACCTCTCCGGTCATGGCAATCTCACGTCGCACAGGAATCATGGTCAGAGCGCTGGTGAGAGCCGTAGCCAGGGTAATGCCAGCGGACGGGCCGTCCTTCGGAATCGCGCCCTCGGGAACGTGCACGTGGATATCGATGTTGCGATAGAACTCCCTAGGCAGGCCCAAGTGGTGTGCCCGCGACCGAACATAGCTGAGTGCGGCTTGTGCGGACTCCGTCATGACATCGCCAAGCTGGCCGGTGGTGGTCAGCTTGCCCTTGCCATCCAGCACCTGCACTTCGGTCTGCAGGATGCTGCCACCGACCTCTGTCCAAGCCAGGCCAGTAACGAGGCCGACCTCAGACTTCTCCTGCACCACAGAGTCGCGGAACTTCTGCGGCCCGAGGAAATCCGCGATGTTCTCACCGGTGATGGCTTCCTTCTGGTGCTTGTCGCCCTGCTTGACCAGCCTACGCACCACCTTGCGGCAGACGTTACCGATCTCTCGCTCCAGGTTGCGCACGCCCGCTTCGCGTGTGTAGCCGCGGATCAGGTCCTTCAAGCCATCATCGCTAAATTCGATGTTGTCCTCGGTTAGGCCGGTACCTTCGCGCTGCTTCTTAATGAGGTATTGTCGCGCGATCTCAAGCTTTTCGACCTCGGTATAGCCATGCAGCCGCAGAATCTCCATGCGGTCCTGCAGCGGACCGGGAATGGTATGCAGCACATTCGCCGTGGCGATGAACAGCACCTGCGACAGGTCATAGTCAACATCGAGGTAATGATCCTGAAACGTCGAGTTTTGCTCCGGGTCAAGAACTTCCAGAAGTGCCGATGCCGGATCGCCGCGGAAATCGTTGGCCATTTTATCGATTTCGTCCAGCATGATGACCGGGTTCTTGGTGCCCGCCTTTTTCATGCTTTGTATGATTTGCCCGGGCAGAGAGCCAATATAAGTGCGGCGATGCCCGCGGATCTCTGCCTCGTCGCGCACGCCGCCAAGCGACAAACGCACAAATTTGCGGCCAGTCGCTTTGGCGATCGACATCCCGAGCGAGGTCTTTCCGACGCCCGGAGGTCCCACAAAGCACAGGATGGATCCCTTTGGGTTCTTTACCAATTGGCGCACGGCCAGGAACTCCAGGATACGGTCTTTGATTTTCGGCAGGCCGTAGTGATCCTCGTTCAGGATGTTCTCGGCATGTTCCACGCTGCGAATGTCCTTGGACCGCTTCTTCCATGGCACGGCCAGTAGCCAATCCAGGTAGTTGCGGCTGACGGTCGACTCCGCCGACATGGGTGGCATTGCTTCAAGCTTCTTCAGTTCCTGAATGGCCTTATCGAAGACTTCTTTTGGCATACCGGCCGCTTCAATCTTCTTCTTTAGTTCGTCCCATTCGCTTTTTTCACCGCGGCCGAGTTCCTTCTGAATGGCCTTGATCTTTTCGTTGAGATAGTACTCTTTCTGCGCGCGCTCCATCTGCCGTTTAACCCGTGACTGCACGGTGCGGTCCATGTTGAGCTTTTCTATAGCGATGTCCAGCACGTCTGCGATCTTCGACAGGCGCTGAGCCGGGTCGAAAATGTCGAGCAGCTCCTGCTTCTCTTCGATGGAAAGTTGCAGGTTGGCGGCGATCACGTCGGCCAGCTTCGCAGGCTCATCCGTGCGCACATTGGCAGTGGCAGTCTCTGAGTTCAGAGACTGCTGCAACTTCATATGCTGCTCAAACCGAGTCTGGACCAACTGCATCAACTGTTCCATTTGAGGCGTCATCTCAAGCTCGATTTTGATCGTCCGCACCGTCGCCACGAAGAAGCCGTCATTGTCATTCAGCTCCAATGTGCGTGCGCGCTCAACACCTTCCACCAGCACCTTAATGTTGCCGTCCGGCATCTTTACGCTCTGCACGATGTTGCCGATCGTGCCTGTCTCAAAGATGTCGTCGCCGCCGGGTTCGTCAATGCTGGCGTCATGCTGGGTGGCGAGAAAAATTTTACGATCGCCGGTCAGCGCCTCTTCCAACGCACGCACGCTGGACTCGCGGCCCACGACAAAGGGTGTCATCATATGCGGAAAGATGACCATGTCGCGAATGGGCATCATGGGCAGCTTCCGAACATCGCCGTTTAGGTTTGCTGTTGGCTTTGGCATATCTGCTCCATTAGACGTCCTGCTGCATGGGTCCGATGCGAACCCGGCGGTAATGCTTCACGTGATTGTAACGGCTCGCCCCCGGGGATCCGCTGAGGCGAGTATGACCGCGCCAAAGCGGGCCGGAACTGTTGAAGAGAAGAGAAGAGGGCGCGTGATTGAGTTCCCAACGCGCCCGTAGTCTTCGGCCAGAATCAGCCTGCCTTTTCCAGCGGAACAGGGAGAACCACATTCCGTTTCTTCACCATGTCTGCCGTGATTTCTAGCTCCTTGACCTTTTTATTCGTTGGCACCGTGTACATTAGGTCGAGCATGAGTTCTTCCAGAATCATGCGGAGACCACGCGCACCCACCTTGCGCTGCAACGCTTCGTGCGCAATCGCCTGAGCCGCCTCTGGCGTGAACGTGACTTTCACACCTTCGTACTCGAAGAGTTTGGCGTACTGCTTGAGAATGGCGTTACGAGGCCGGGTGAGAATGTCGACGAGTGCCGCTTCGTCCAGTTCGTCAAGAATGCCCAACACCGGCAGGCGGCCTACAAACTCGGGGATGAGGCCGTACTTCAGCAAATCCTGTGGCTCTGCCTGACGCAGCAGGTCGGTGTCGCGCTGCGGACGGATCGGAGTGACGTCTACCTCTTTCGCGTCGCCGCCCGCCTTGAAACCGAGCGCCTTCTTTCCGACGCGCCGCCCAATGACTTTTTCAAGACCAACAAACGCGCCGCCGCAGATGAACAGGATGTTGGTGGTGTCCACGATGGTGAACTCTTGGTGGGGATGCTTGCGGCCACCCGCCGGCGGCACATTGGCGATCGTGCCCTCCAACAGCTTCAGCAGCGCTTGCTGCACACCTTCACCGCTCACATCGCGCGTGATGGACGGATTCTCGTCTTTGCGGCCAATTTTATCAATTTCGTCGATGTAGATAATGCCGCTCTGCGTCTTCTGCACGTCGCCGTCCGCAGCCTGCAGCAACTTCAGCAGAATGTTCTCGACATCCTCACCCACGTATCCTGCCTCGGTCAGCGTGGTCGCGTCCACGATGGCAAAAGGAACGTCAAGCATCTTGGCCAGCGTTTGCGCCAGCAGGGTTTTACCGCTCCCCGTCGGTCCGACCAGCAGGATGTTGGACTTGGCAAGTTCTACATCATTGCCGCGGGTCCGGTTCATCTGGATGCGCTTGTAGTGGTTATAGACCGCAACTGCAAGCTTCTTTTTGGTGACATCCTGGCCGATGACGTACTCATCTAGGAATGCTTTTACCTCATGCGGTTTGGGCAGGTTGGCGGGTTGCTGCCCGGTCTGGGCCTCCGACTTATCATCCTCAAGGATGGAATTACACACTCCCACACACTCGTCACAAATATAGGCACGAGGATAATCAGACGGGGAGGAGATCAGCTTTGCTACGGCATCCTGCGACTTATGGCAGAACGAACATCTCAGCGAGTCGTCCGGGCCTTTCGACGTCTTCATACGGGGCGACAACTCCTCTACGGCAACCTCGCCGTTACAGTAAGTTTACACCTGACACAGCCTGCATTTAGCGTGGGGAGCGGTCGACAGCAGGGTGGCGTGTTGTTGCTCATGGTGCAAAAACAAGAGTCCGACTCGCGCCGGACCTCCTGCTTTTATTCGCCCGCACTTACGTGCGCGGGCGAGTGATGATGTCGTCGATCAGGCCGTACTCCTTCGCCTGGATCGCGCTCATGGTGAAGTCACGATCCGTGTCGCGCTCAATCTGCTCGAAGGTCTGGCCGCTGTGCTCGGCCATGATCTTGTTCATGCGCTCACGCAGGCGAAGGATCTCGCGCGCATGAATGTCGATTTCAGTAGCCTGGCCCTGAATGCCGCCACCCATGATGAGCGGCTGGTGGATGAGTATGCGGGAGTTGGGCAGAGAAAAGCGCTTGCCCTGCTTGCCTGCCATCAGCAGGAACGCTCCCATGCTGGCCGCCTGGCCAATGCACAGGGTGGAAACATCATTCTTGATGTACTGCATGGTGTCGTAAATGGCCATGCCAGCGCTAACAGACCCACCTGGCGAGTTGATGTAGAGCTGAATGTCCTTGTCGGGATCTTCACCGGAAAGGAACAGCAACTGCGCAATGATCAGGTTGCCGACGTTGTCGTCGATCGGTGTGCCCAGAAAGATAATGTTGTCGCGCAGCAGACGGCTGTAAATGTCGTAGGAGCGTTCGCCCCGGCTCGTCTGCTCGAGCACCATTGGAATTAAACCCATGTTGTCCCTCGTTCCATTCGTGTTCTGTGTGGCGCGGGCTGCCATGCCGTCTGCATTCAGCCGCGCACAATGGTTTAGGCCACGGCTTCGTAGAGTGCAGTGGCGGTCGCCTCGCGCCGCATCTGTTCGCGCATCCGCTGCAGGCTGCCGTCAGACTGAAGTCGAGTTCGCAGCTGGTCAACGGGCTCGCGGGATTGCAGAGACAAGATCATCAGTTCGCGCTCCACGTCATCATCCTTCACCTGCAGATCCCTAGCGTCTGCGATGCGGTCGAGCAAGAGGGAAGCCTTGACTTCCTTTACCGCCTCGTCACGCTGCGCGGCGCGAAGTCTACCGAAGTCGAGGGTCTGCATCTGCTCGCGCGTCATACCCTGCTGTGCCAGGGCGCGCAGGCCGCGGTCCAGCCGAACATCGATCTGCTGCTGCACAAAGCTTTCCGGCACCGGGAACTGAAAACGCTCCACCAATGCGTCAACCAGCTTGCCCTTGCTCTCAGCTTCAGCATTCTGCTTTTTGCCGTTGACGGCGTTCTCGCGCAGGCTGCTCTCGAAGGCTTCCCAGGTGTCGTAATCGCCCAGTTGCTTGGCAAAGTCTGCGTCGCGCTCCGGGTAGGATTTGCGCTTGATGGCGTTGACCGTTACGTCATAGTCAATCGTCAGCCCGGCAAGCCGAACATCGCCGAAGTCAGAGGGGTATGCAACTTCAAGCTCGAAGTCCTGGCCCTTGTTTCTACCACGCAGAGCCTCGCTGAACGCAGGCAGCGTGTTCTTGCCGCCAATCTCAACAAGCACATCTTCGCCCTCGAACTCGTCTGCCTCGGCAGCCTCTGGCGCTACGGTCTCACCGTCAGTCTTGCGGCGTGCGCCCTTGAACGAAATTTCAGCCCAGTCGCCGTCTACTAGCGGCCGGTCCTCTTCTACGGTCTCAATGGAGGCATGGGAGTCGAGCACACGATCCAGTTCCGCGCCATACTCCGCGTCGGTCAGTTCTACGTTTGGCTTCTCCACGGACACACTTTCGTAGCCAGTCACGTCGATCTCTGGCGCAACTTCAAATTGCGCACGGAAGCGCAAGGGCTGCTCGTCCTGCAGGTTCAGTTCAATTACCTGCGGCTGCGAGATGGGATTTAAGCTGCTGTTGACCATCTCCTGTCGAAATCGCTCCTGCACCAGCGAATCCATCACCTCTTGCCGTACCTCTTTGGCAAAGCGGCTGCGAATCAGCGAGTCTGGCACCTTGCCGGCGCGGAAGCCAGGAATGCGAGCCATTTTGCTGTAGCGCTTCACGACCTTGCTATAGGCTTTGCTGACTTCATCCGCAGGCACTTCCACACTAACTTCGCGCGTTAGCACTGGGTTTAAGCCGGAGTTTTGCGGACGAATCAGGCCGTCGTCATGGGTGTGCGCGGGCGTTGTCTGCGGTGTTGTTTCGACCGAGCTCATCTCGGGTGCCTCAGCTGTTTCGTTCGGAGTCAAAATCGAATGCCTTCTGGGATGGGGTCTGTGGGTGGGCCGCAGGAAAGCGACGCTGGCGCTCGACCACCTGGTTGTATGGTACGGACGCGCGCACGGGGGGTCAAACACTGCGCGCCCGTTGCAGAATACAGCTTCCAGCAGGCAGGTAGAGGCTGTACCGGTTACCGGCCAGAGCGGCTCACGCTACCATGACCTAGCCTGCCATGCCGTCAACACGTGCCGCGCACATTGCTGCGGAACTGCTTCAGATCCGCGAAAACATCGTCGCCTGCACGCGCTGTCCACGCCTGCGGGCGTACTGCACGGCCCTGGGCGAAACCAAACGCCGCGCCTATTGGGATTGGGACTACTGGACGTTGCCCGTGCCGGGGTTTGGCGACCCGAACGCGCGGGTCCTGATTGTGGGGTTGGCGCCAGGCGCGCATGGTGCCAATCGCACGGGGCGGCCATTCACCGGAGATGGTGCCGGTAACTTCATGTACCCGGTGCTTTATGACACGGGCTTTGCCAGCCAGCCACACGCCACTTCGCGCACCGACGGTCTGAAGCTGCGGTATGCGCGCATTGCCTCCATCTGCCGCTGTGCGCCGCCCGGGGACAAGCCTACGCCGCAGGAGATCAGGAACTGTGCCTCGCACTTATCCGCGGAAATCCATGCCCTCAAGCGGCTGCGGGTGGTTGTGGCGCTTGGCCGCATCGCGTTCGATGGATACTTAAACTTCCTGGTGGGGGAAGGCGTGATTGCTGCGCGCAGCGCCTTTGGCTTCGCCCATGGTGCGGAATACCGATTGCCCAATGGCATGGTTCTGCTGGCCAGCTACCATCCTTCGCTGCGGAACACCAACACCGGGCGGCTTGACCGCGCCATGTTCACCAAAATCTTTGTTCGGGCGCGCGAGCTGGCGGGCCTGGCATAACGCATAGTCAGCAGGCCCGAAACAACCTGCGCTAGTACGATCCCATCAGAGGCAAAGACTTACCTACGAGGACGAAAGCGAGGACATTATGAGCAGCAGAAGCTTCTGGATCGCATTTCTGACTGGGCTAACAGCTGGCTCGGTCGCGGCGCTGCTCTACGCGCCGCAGACCGGCAAAGAGGCTCGAAAAAAGCTTGGCAGGGCCTATGACGATGCGGCTGATTATGTCGATGAGAGCGGCCAGTATTTAAAGGATCAGGCGGAGCGCTTGAGTAAAGAGGCACAGTCTTCCTACAAGGAACGCGTGCAGGACTTGGATGACGCCTACGCAAAGGCTACTGACTCGCTGAGTTCGGCGTATGCTGAGGCGAAGGACAAGCTGGCAAGCCTGGCCGATGCCACCCTTGGCCAAGTGCAGGACACAGCCAAGAAGGGCCGCTCACTGGTGTAACCGCTATTCAGGAAGCAACAAGAGGAGGCCGTGAGGTCTCCTCTTGTTCGTTACCAGCAATTTTAGATAAGCGACAGCGCAGCACCTTCCAGCTGCGGGTCACCTTCTTGTGCAACAGGTCGGTAAAACAGCTGATCATTGCCAAGGTAGACCTCAAGGAACGAAGGCCGCTGCGGTATCTGCCCAGCAATCAACGCTTCCGAGAGCGGATCTTCGACGTAGCGCTGCAGTGCGCGGCGCAGGGGTCGCGCACCGTACGTACGGTCCACCAGCGTCTTGTCGAGAATCCACTTCTTGGCCTCGTCCGTCACGGAAATCGTGATAGCTTTGTGCACCAGGTTGACGTTCAGGTTCTGCACGAGCAGCTCCAGGATCTGCATCAGGTCAGCGTCGGACAGGGCGCTGAAGACAATGATCTCGTCGAGACGATTGATGAATTCGGGATTGAAAGTGCGCTTAACCTCGCCCTTCACCATTTCTTCCATCTTTTCAAGGACGACCTCATCCTTGTTCGACTGGAAGCCAAGGCCCTCACGCTTCATCAGGTGCTTGGCACCGATATTCGACGTCATAATGAGGATCGTGTTCTTGAAGTCGACCGTGTTGCCAAGGCCGTCGGTCAGGTGCCCGTCTTCAAAGACCTGCAGGAGGAGGTTGAAGACATCAGGATGTGCCTTTTCGATCTCATCCAGCAGCACGACAGAGTATGGCGAACGCTTGACACGTTCGGTCAATTGACCGCCCTCCTCATACCCGACATAGCCCGGAGGCGAACCGATCAGCTTCGAAACGGAGTGTTTCTCCATGAACTCCGACATGTCAAAGCGGATGAGCGACTTGTCAGAGCCGAAGAGGAATTGCGCGAGGGTGCGCGCCATCTCCGTTTTACCGACGCCGGTCGGTCCCAGGAACAAGAAGGAACCAATGGGGCGCGACGGATTCTTGAGGCCGGCACGCGAACGGCGGATCGCGCGGGACAGGGCGCTGATGGCCTTGTCCTGCGAAATGACGCGCTTGTGCAACTCTTCCTCAACGCGCAGCAGCTTGGCGGTTTCTTCTTCCTTCAGTGAGGTAATAGGCACGCCCGTCCAGCGGCTGACTACATCTTCGATATCTTCCTTGGTCACAATGCCGGAGGAGGAGTCATCCAGATGGTACTTGTCACGCAGGGCACGCAGGTTGTCACGTTCCTTGCGTTCCTCATCCGAGTAGAAGCGGGCCTTTTCAAACTCGTGATTCGCAATGGCGTTTTCCATGCGGTGCACGATGAACTTGATGCGCTTCTGTACTTCGGTCAGCTCTTCCGGCAGCGTGGTCTGGCGGAGCTTTACGCGGGCACCGGCCTCGTCGATCAAGTCGATGGCCTTATCAGGCAGGAAGCGATCGGGAATGTACCGGCTGGAGTGGGTGACGGAATACGTGATGGCGTCGTCGGTGTAGCTGACGGCGTGAAACTTCTCGTACTTGTCCTTGATGCCCATGATGATCTTGATGGCATCTTCTTCGTTGGGCGGCGGCACCTTAACCGCCTGAAAGCGGCGCTCGAGTGAGCGATCCTTCTCAATCGACTTGCGGAACTCAGCGGGTGTGGTGGCACCGATGCACTGAATCTCACCGCGGCTGAGTGCCGGCTTCAGGATGTTGGCGGCGTCCAGCGAACCCTCTGCCGAACCCGCACCTACCAGCGTGTGCAGCTCGTCGATGAAAACGATGCTGTTCTGGTTTTCCATCAGCTCTTTCATGATGGTCTTGAGCCGCTCTTCGAACTGACCGCGATACTTGGTGCCGGCAACAATGAGCGACAGGTCCAGCGAGAGTACCCGCTTTTCCGCGAGGAAGCTCGGCACCTCGCCGTCAGCGATCTTCTGGGCAAGGCCTTCGACGATGGCAGTCTTGCCCACACCCGGCTCGCCAATGAGAACCGGGTTGTTCTTGGTGCGTCGGCACAGGATCTGAATGACCCGGTCCACCTCACCATCACGGCCCACCAGCGGGTCAAGTTGCTGGTCCATGGCAGCCTGCGTCAGATCACGAGAAAACTCCGCCAGCATACTCTGCTCCTGCTGCGCGGGTGCGTTGCTCGCGCGCTGTTGCTGCTTCTGCTGCTGGGCCGTTGGCTTGTCCTGGGTGGTGCGCTGCAGTTCCTCGCGAATGGTGGGTAGGCGCAGGCCGCGCTCCAGCAGGATTTCCGCGGCAAAGCACTTCTCCTCGCGCAGGAGGCCCAGCAGAAGGTGCTCTGTGCCGATGTGCTTGTGGCTTAGCCGCTCCGCCTCTTCCGCAGCATACGCGAGCACACGCTTGCACTCATTCGAGAGCGGCAGGTCGACAGAGGTCGACACCTTCTCGCGAATGGTGGTGTGGCCTTCAATCTGTTTGCGAATGGATTCCACCGACGCATGCGAACGGAGGAACCGGTTGGTCAGCGCCTTGTCTTCACGGAGCAGCCCCAGCAGGAGATGTTCCGTTTCGATGTAGGGCGAGCCGAATTGGCTGGCTTCATAGCGCGCAAAGAAGATGACGCGCCGCGCTTTCTCGGTATAACGCTCGAACATGCTCCCCCTTGTGTTTACGGCGGCCTGCCGCCTGCAAACGCATGGATCCTGCTCGTTCCCGCATCAATCGAACCGGATGCGGAAACACCTGGAACACAAAACCGTGCTAAACACGGCTCGACTCCACATCCCTTGCTGTAACCAGTCTACTGTAGCGCTAAATCCCGAGCTTCCACACCGGGAAATCCGTCATCGGCGCGGGATACCGGTAAGTGATTCCGTTTAGACGTGCCATCTTGCTGAACGGTGCGCAGGTGAGCGCTACTGCGGGCTGTCGCCACCTGCTAGGGGCAGCAGGCGACCCTCCCGCAGCACCAAGGTTCGCCCGCACCGGCCGGCCAGCCCAAGGTGGTGGGTCACCATGACAGACGTGAGGCCGTGCGCGGCGTGCAAGCGCTGCAATAAGGCAAAGATGGTCTCAGCAGTGCGGCTGTCCAGGTCGCCCGTGGGTTCATCGGCGAGCAGCAGCCTGGGCTCGGTCACTAGCGCACGTGCCAGGGACACCCGCTGCTGTTCGCCGCCGGAAAGCTCGCCGGAACGGTGCCTCGCACGGCCCGCAAGGCTCACTTCGTCCAGCCAGCGTGCTGCGCGCCGCAGAGCTTCCGCGCGGGCCATTCCCTGCGCCAGCAGCGGCATGGCGATGTTTTCGAGCGCCGTGAACTCTGGCAGAAGGTAGTGGAACTGCCAGACATAGCCGACGGTACGGTTGCGAAAGGCGGCTTGGCCGGCGGACTTCAGAGCAGTGACATCGATGCCGTCGACCGTCACATGGCCCGCGGTGGGAGCGTCCAGCGCGGCCAGGAGGTGCAGCAGCGTGCTTTTGCCCGCGCCGCTTTCGCCCACAATGGCGAGCAGTTCGCCGGCGGGGACCTCGAGCGAGAGGTCGCGGAACAACTCCACCGCGCCGTGGGCCGTTCTGTAGCTCTTGGAGAGCGATCGGACCTGCACCAGGCTCGGCCTGTCTTCGTTTGCAGCGGTGTCGATCATCGTATGCTGATGCTAGAACAGGGAGCAGCATATGACCGACACAGCCAGCCGCTTTCTCGCCGAGCCACTGAATGGGCAAGACTCGCTGGCGCTGCAGGCACTGTGGCATGCGGTACGTGGGGACTGGACAGCCGCGCATGAGGCGGCGCAGTCCAGCGACGATGCCGATGCCGCCTGGGTGCATGCATTGCTGCACCGGCAGGAGGGCGACGCTGCCAATGCGCGGTACTGGTACCGGCGGGCGGGTAAACCCGTCTTTCGCGCCAGCATGGGCGAGGAGCTGGACTTGATGCTTGCCACCCTACTGCCGTCCGACGCCCGCTAGACGGTGTTCGCTCCGATGGCGGTAAGTAGCTGGTGCTGCAGTTTGGGCAGCATGCCCGGGTCCAGCGGCTTGCCTTCACGCGTCAGATAGAACACGTCGATGGCTGTCTCACCCTCCGTGTCGATCACGGCAACGCGTATGTCGCACGCTGCTTCCGCGAGAACCAGGCTGATGCTGTACAGCAGGCCGGGCCCGTCCTGCGCGACGACCTGCAGCAGGGTGGAGTGCGTGGACGACTCCGTATCGAAATGCACCGCCGTGGCAATCTCCAGCAAAGGACCGCGCCGTCGTGAGCGTTTGCGCCCGGCCAACAATTGCTCCGGAAGTGCAGCGTTCGCAATCGCGTCGTGCACATCGCGCACAAGGCGGTCTCGCTCGGAAGGATTCTTCTCCAGCGTGCCAAAGCTGTCTGTGAACCGGAAGCTGTCGACCACCGTGCCTCGCGCATTGCTGAAGGCATCGGCGGTGACAATGTTCAAGCCCCAGGCGGCAAGCAAGCCCACTACGCGCGAAAACAGCAGCCTGCGGTCTGGCGTTACCAGTGTCAGTTCACTCAGGTCCGACCCCCACACGAAGTGGAGCTGTACCGGTTCCTGCGCCAGCTGCCTGCTCATGTGGAATTGCGCACGAATTTGTTCCGGTGAGCGCGTTTGAAGGTAGCGCTGCGGAAAGCCCTCTAGGAACTGCAGCACGTCGCGGCTTTCTTTGGGCAGGGACTGCGTCACGCGCAGGATCAGATCGCTTGAAACGCGAGTGTCCACCCGTTCCTCGTCCATGTTGCGATCAAGGTAGTTGGCAGTGGCAATAAACAGCCGCCACAGGTTTTCCGCCTTCCATGGCGTCAGCGCGTCCGGATGCACGGCCTGGATGTCCGCAAAGGTGAACAGCGCCAGCATCCGCAACTCTTCGGGTGACTGCACCTTGTGCGCGAAGGTTCGTACCGTCTCGGCGTCAAAGATGTCGCGGCGCAACGCAGCGCTCATCTCCAGGTGGTTGCGGATCAGCGTTAGCACCAGACGTGTGCTGTGCTCGTCCATGTGTAGCCGCCTGAGCACTCCGGCAGCGAACACCGCGCTTTCTTCGCTGTGTGTGCCCGAGGCACGGCCTTTGCCGGTGTCGTGCAACAGCGCCGCCAGATAGAGCAGAACAGGATGCTGTAGATCGTGCAGGACGGCAGCAAACTTGGAAGTCCACCCTGCCAACGGCCCCGTTTTTGAGTCCGGCAGACCATGCAGGTTGTCAATGACGACAAAGGTGTGCTCGTCCACCGTGTAGCGATGGTAGGCATCCCGTATCACAAGCGCATCAATGCCGTGGAATTCAGGCACGACCAACTCCAGCACACCCAGTTCGTGCATGGTGCGGAGGGCGGACCCGGCGTACCTGCCCAGCAGGATTGGCTGAAGCTGTTGCCAAAGCGCAGCACCGCTCGCCAGTTCCTGCGAAAGCAGGGGCAATCCGTTCTCCAGCCGGGTGGCAGAGTCCGGGTCCAACCGTGCGCCCGTCGTTGCCATCAGCTGAAGGACGCGCATGGCGGTTTCGGCGTGCTCTGCCGGGTCACCCGCAGCATCTGGCGCGGTAAGCAGGATGCGCCCTCGCCGGATAGCGATGCCGCCGCTCGGCTCCGGCAGGGCGCGCCGCAGTAGCTGAGTGAGCGCGGGCAGAACGCCGCGGTCCGGCACGCGATCCGCCTGCTGGTCCAGCGTGCGCGCAATGGTGCGTGCGTGGCGAAAGTAGAGCTGCATCCAGTTAGCCGGGTCGCGCGGCTGACTGCCAGGCCCGCCAACATCCTCTGCGGCAGCGGCATCCTGTGTGCGCCACTCCAGAACGTTGACGTCTCGGCCAATTCGAAAGTGCAGAAAGCACCGGAGCGAGACGAGAAATGAGGTTGCCTCTCGCAATTCATTGCCGCCCGGCGGCGTTTCACCCGCAAGCCGCGCAAGCCAGTCGCAGACGTTACGATCCCGCAAGCCGCCAGGGCACTCCTTGATGTTCGGCTCCAAGTGAAAGAGTGTGTTGCCAAACTTGGCATGGCGTTGGCGCGTCAAGTCCAGCAAAAGCGTGGTGAGCGCGGCACCGTCCTTTGCAAGTAGCTGCGGCAGCGCCTCCCCGTGCAGGCGGTGAACGAGGCTGCTGCTACCGCACACCCTTCTTGCGTCCAGCAGCGCAAGTGAAAACTCCGCATTGTCAGGGTTCAGGCGCGCACATTCTGGCATGTGCCGGGTGGTCGCGGCGACTCGCACACCGCTGTCCCACAGTGCCTTTGAGAGCCTGCGCAGCGCAGCCTTGGCAATCTGTTCCCCAGCCGGATCGGCGACTAGGAACAATAAATCAACATCGGAAGAGGGAAAGCTCTCCTGTCGCCCGTAGCCCCCAACCGCTACGATGGAGACCTCATCTGCGAGGGCCGAATCCGCCTCCGCAACCAGCGATTCCCACAGCATTTGGATGAGCAGGTCGACAGCTTGGGTCCGCTGGCGCACGATCTCCGGTCCACTCCGGCGATCCTGCAGAAACTTCGCACGTAGATGGGCTGTCGCCGATTGGTACCGGTCACAAGCCTGCTCGCGGACAGTGTCGAACTCTATCATGCCGTTCGCCTCTGTCCGTTGGGCAAGCCTTGGGAAGGTGGTATGCTACAGTGCCAGGTCACCGCGGTCTTCGTTGCGAATCCGAATGGCATCGTCAACCCTGGTGAGAAAGATCTTGCCATCGCCAATGGAGCCGGTCTGCGCGGCAGTGATGATCGCGCTCACGGCTGCCTCGACCATGCCGTCCGGTACTACTGTCTCCAACTTGACCTTGAGCAGGACATCCACAGAGTACTCACGCCCCCGGTAGAACTCGGTATGACCCTTCTGCCGCCCGTGACCCCGCGCTTCCAGGATGGTTATACCTTCGATGCCGGCCTCAATCAGGGCTTCCTTCACTGCGTCCAGCTTGCCTGGCTGGATGATCGCTTCAATCTTATGCATATCGCCACTTTCGAAGTAGGTGCGGCGGTGCCCTGGAGGAGGCACCGCGTTGTGATTCACTGAAGCCATTGGATGCTGCGACTAGCGCGCCGCCCATGGGCAGCGACCGTTTAGTAAGCGGGCTCCGCGTGGTAGCCCTCTTCGCCGTGTTGCGACAGGTCCAGGCCCGTTTGCTCATCCTCTGCACTGACCCGCAGACCCATAACTTTATCGACAAGCGTCAGGAGGACAAGAGTTCCCACAATGGACAGCATCCACGCTATGGCCACGCCCGTGCCTTGGTTGAGCAGCTGGTGCACGTTGCCGTCCATCACTCCTGACGGCAGGATGTTGCCCTTGCTGTCTTTGCCAAAGATGGGATTGATGGCCGACTGCGCAAAAATGCCGGTGAGCAGTGCGCCCAGGGTGCCGCCCGCGCCGTGTACGCCGAACGCGTCCAGCGAATCGTCATAGCCGAATTTCGCCTTCACAAAGAAGACCATGGAAAAGCAGAACAGGCCTGTAAACAAGCCGATCCAAAGCGCGGACATGGGCGAGACAAATCCGGCAGCGGGCGTGACGCCAACCAGGCCCGCAACGACACCCGAGATGGCACCCAGCGCCGTGGGCTTGCCAGTCTTGATCCACTCGGCGACGGTCCAGGCACAACCCGCGGCGGCAGCGGCAAAGTGCGTCGCCACAAAAGCAGACGTTGCCAGTCCGCTGGCATTCAGCGCCGAACCGGCGTTGAATCCAAACCAGCCCACCCACAGCAGGCAGGCACCCACGCAGCTGAGCACCAGAGAGT
>CALMOM010000034.1:24393-28768 GCA_937873305.1 uncultured Terriglobus sp. | reverse complement strand
GTTTGGAGCCAATCGATGAACCGCATACTTCTGCTACTCCTACTGTTGGCCCCATCGCCCCTGGCACAGGCGCAACACACACCCGGCATGGCCATAGGCAAGCCGTTGGCAGCTCGTTCCACAACGCTTACCCTCACCGGCCTGGGTGGCACGGCACGCACGCTCTCGCCAGACGAGTTCAAGGCCTTGCCGCACACCGCCGTGCAGGTGCACAACGCGCATAACGGCAAGGACGAAAGCTACAGCGGCGTCCTGGTGCGCGACCTGCTCGCACTCGTACCACCGCCAGCAGGCAGCAAGAACGTCTCCACCAACATGCAGGTGGTAGTCGCGGGCGCGACCGATAACTTCCACGTCGCTATCACCCTCTGCGACACCAACGCAGACTGTCGCAGCGGCCAGGCGGTCGTCGCCGACACCCAGGACGGCGCGCCCATCGCAGCAGACGGCGCCTTCAAACTCATCCTGACCGAGGACAAGAAGCCCGCACGCTGGGCGCGCAACCTGCAGTCACTCACGGTCAAAGCCGTAAGCGCCGACTAGCCGATCCCCAGCTTCGACCACATCGCATCGACCCGCGCCTTCACGTCGGCGGGCATCGCCAGCATCTCCGGCCAGGGCCGATTAAACCCTTCCGCCGCCCACTTGCGCGTGGCATCGATGCCCATCTTGGAGCCAAAGTTCGGCAGGCGGGACGCATGGTCCAGCGAATCCACCGGGCCGAGCGTGAACTGGATGTCGCGCTCCGGGTCAATGTTGTTCGCCACCCGCAGCACCACCTCGCCCACGTTCTGCACGTCGCAATCCTCGTCCACCACCACGATGCACTTGGTGAACATCGCCTGCCCCAGCGCCCAGATACCGCTCATCACCTTGCGCGCCTGCCCCGCATAGCTCTTGCGGATGCGCACCAGCATCAGGTTGTGCGCCACGCCCTCCGGGGGCAGGTTGATGTCCACGATCTCAGGCATGGTTAATTTTATTAACGGTAAGAAGATGCGCTCCACCGCTTTGGCAAGCCACGCATCCTCCATCGGCGGCTTGCCGACAACGGTGGCGGCCCAGATGGGGTTCTTGCGGTGCGTGATCGCCGTCAGGTGGAAGACCGGGTACTCCTCTGCCGCGGTGTAAAAGCCAGTGTGGTCGCCAAACGGGCCTTCCATGCGCAGCTCGCCGATTTCGACGTAGCCCTCAAGGATGTACTCCGCCGAGGCGGGCACCTCCAGCGAGTTCGTCTCGCATTTGACGAGTTCCACTGGCGACTGCCGCAGGAACCCGGCGATGAGGTATTCCTCAATCTCGGGCGGTGCAGGCACAATGGCCGAGAAGGTCATGGCAGGGTCGGTGCCAATAGCGACCGCCACCTCCATGCGTTCGCCGCGGATGCGCGAAAGCGTGACGCCCGGCAGGCTGGCCGCGCCTGCACCCGCAGCAGTAGTGCCGCCGCCTGTCATGGCCATCAGATTGACCCGCTCGGCATCTGAACTGGCAGTCGCCCGCAGGCGCTCGCGCAGCTGATCTGCCGCGTTCTTCTGCCGCTGCCAGTGCATGCCCGTGGTGCGGTCGTCATACACCTGCATGCGATACATGCCGGTGTTGCGCTTGCCGCTCTTCGGGTCGCGCGTAATCACCAACGGCAGCGTGATGAAGAGGCCGGCATCACCCGGCCACGTCTTCAGCACGGGGATCTCGGATAGCTTGATGTTCTTGCCCGTGTGCACCACTTCTTTGCAGGGCGCATCCTTGCGCGAGACCACCTTGGGAAAGTACGACCCTATCTCCGCCAGCATGGGCAGCAGCTTCAGCTTGTCCATCAGAGTCGCCGGCATTTGCGGCTTGATCAGCGACTCAATTCGCCCCGCGATGCTGTCCAGCGACTCCGTCTGCAGTGCCAGCTTCATGCGGCGTTCGCTGCCAAACTGGTTCATCAGCACGCGCGCGCCTGGGTAGCCCTTGACGTTTTCAAACAGCAGCGCGTGGCCACCTGCGTCCGGTGTGCCACGGCCCATCTTGGCCGCACGGTCTGCAATCTCCGCCATCTCGAGCTCGGGGCTTACCTCCTCGCGGATGCGCATTAGCTCACCACTCTTGTCCAGCCGCGCCAGCCACTCCCGCAGATCGCGATACGCCATGGTTACACCCCGTGTGTCCTGCTGCTGCAGATGTCAGTGCAAGACAAAGGGCCCTGCCGACGGCAGAGCCCGCTTACCCATGCTACGTGCTAAGCTGCGCGTTTCACCTCGACTGACGAAGCCACGTGCGTGAGATGCGAAATTGCGACACGGATTGCACCGATGCGCTCTGGTGCGGAGACACTCGCGTGCGGAAACGACGTGCGTGCATGCAGCTTTTCAGCCAGGATGGTCACTTCACTCTCGAGGTCCGCCAGGGATGCCGAGATGCCGTGATCCTTTACATTAGCCTCATCGCCCTGCACTGCCTGCGCAACCGACCCACGATGCATCCATTCTTCCAGATCGCTTACGCGCGCCAGCACTACGTTACTGGGTGCGCCCGGTGGGCGATGGATGGGAAGCTCAAGCGTCTTTTCCCAACGCTGTACGGTACGCACACCCTTGCCGAAGAAATGTGCGATTTCCTTCCACGAACTCAGCATTTTACTCAAAACGCATCCCCCCCCTTAACGCGTTTGCCGCTGCTGCGTGCAAAAACGTTTGCCCCTACAACTAAGACGTTTGAAGACACGGAGAAGTTTGCCGCAGTAGGCCCTCGCGCGTGCTCCAGCGGCCCTTTTAGCGAGGTTTAAGTCAGCTACCATACACACGCTCTGCAGTACCGGTATGCGACGCAGCAGGCATGTCCGCATACGCTGACGAGACGCACGCAGGCGCAGCTTACGCGGTGTGCTGTGCCGGCCTGCTGCCTTTCGAGTGTGACCATACGAACCAAGCCAAACCTGTCACCAGCAGCAACAGGATCGCCGCGTCGGCGCGGTGCAGGATGTGCTTTAACCGGCTATTCGGGTCGTTCCAACTCGCGCCCGCCTTCATACCCACATACGCAAGTGCGAAGCACCACGGCCACGATCCCAGGAAGGTGTAGAGATGGAAGCGCAGTTGCGGCATACGTGCTATGCACGCCGGCAGTGCGATGAAGGTGCGCACCACGGGCAGCAGCCGGCCCAGCAGCACGGTGATGTCCCCGTATTTTTGGAAATAATGGTCCACGCGGTCCAGGTCGCGATGGCTCATCAGCACATAACGGCCATACCGCTCCACCATCGTTCTGCCGCCGTGCGCGCCAATCCAATAGGCCACCACCGAGCCCAGGTTGCACCCGATGGCACCCGCCGTGGCTGCCAGCAAGAGGTTCATCTTTCCCAGGTACACGACGTATCCCGCAAAGGGCATGATGATTTCGCTGGGCAGTGGAATGCACGCGGACTCAACGGCCATGAGCAGTGCCACACCCGGGTAGCCGATGGCCAGGATCAGCCCAGTGATGTACGGCAAGAGGAAGTCTATGATCTTTTCGGTCATACGAGAAATTTGTCTCAGTATACCGGGGGAGCCACGGGCCAAAGGTGCTTTGGCTTGCAGCCACACTGCCCGCCTTCTATCCTTGAGCTATGGCAGACACCGTGACTCCAGAGATTAATGCCGCACACACCATCACCCCGGCACCCACAGTTGCCATTGCCCCAGCGGTCACAGGCAGGCCGCAAAGCGGATATGGCTCGGCACCGGCGCAGCAAGGCGGCGCGCCGGTCAAGCGGCAGATTGTTGCCTTCTCGTTTTACAAGGTCATGCCGGAGTGGAAGCGCCTGCCCGCCGAGCAGAAGGCGGCGCACAAGGCCGCCTTTGTCGAGGTCATCAAACGCTGGAACAAGCCCGGCGAGTTCCTCTCGCTCACCTACTCCACGGTTGGCACACGCGGCGATGTGGACATGTGCGTGTGGTCCATCTGTTACTCCGTGGAGGAGATGAACCGCATGCGCTCGGAGCTGTTGGCGACGCCGCTGGGTGGCTACCTGGAGACTCCGCACAATTTCCTCTCCATGACCAAGCGGTCGCAATACCAGATCGACCGCGAGGACGAGAGCGAAGGCGAGGGGCGCGGTGCTATCCGGCCCGGCGGGCACAAGTACATCTTTATCTATCCGTTCTGGAAGACACGGCCCTGGTTCCTGCTGTCGCTGGAAGAGCGCAAGCGCCTGATGGACGAGCACATCCGTATTGGCCTGGCCTACCCGCGCGTCAAGCTCAATACGACGTATTCCTTCGGGATTGACGACCAGGAATGGGTGGTCGCCTTTGAAACAAACTTCCCGGAGGACTTCGTGGACCTGGTGCAGCAGCTGCGCGAAACGGAAATCTCGCTGTATACGCTGAAGGATTACCCCATCTTCTCGTGT
>CALMOM010000034.1:18965-24383 GCA_937873305.1 uncultured Terriglobus sp. | reverse complement strand
TGTGTGCGCCTGCAGCCAGCCGACATGCTGGACCGGCTGGGCTAGTGGCCACGGCTACCAAGAAAACCACGACCGCCGCAGCCGGCAAGAAGGCTGCGGCGAAGTCGTCTGCAAAGGGCGTGCGGGCGCGGCAGATCGCGGCAAGCGAACCCACCTCGCCCAAGGCAAAGCCCGGCAAAACGAAGAAGCCGCTCGCTCCGGAGCGAGTCGCCGCCATCCTGGACGCACTGCAAAAGACATACCCGGACGCGGTCTGCGCCCTGCATCACACGGACGCTTGGGAGCTGACGGTGGCTACCATCCTGTCGGCTCAGTGCACCGACGCTCGCGTCAACATGGTGACACCCGCACTCTTTCATGCCTTTCCCACGCCCCGCGACATGGCCGCAGCCACGCCAGAGGCCATCCAGCCCATCATCGGATCACTCAGCTTCTTTCGGCAGAAGTCCAAGTCACTGGTGGGTGCGGCCAAGGTGGTGACGGACGAGTTTGGCGGAGCCATCCCGCAGACCATGGACGAGATGCTGCGCATCCCCGGCGCGGCGCGGAAGACCAGCAACGTGGTCCTCGGCTCTTGGTACCGCATCGCCAGCGGCGTGGTGGTGGACACGCATGTGCTGCGTTTGAGTCGACGGCTGGAACTGACCACCAACGACGACCCGGTAAAGGTCGAGCGCGACCTGATGGCCGTTCTGCCGGAGGACCGCTGGATCGATTTCGCCCACCAACTCATCCATCACGGCCGCCAGGTGTGCGAGGCACGCAAACCGCGCTGTGCCGACTGCTCGCTGGAAACGGTCTGCAACTCCGCAGACAAGACATGGAGTTCCCACTAAGAACACGCATCGTGAGCCGCCAGGCTTGTTCTCGCCACGGCACAAGCGTCAACACGAACATCCTCGATGATTCATCAACTCCGATCAGCATTGTGGAAGCCCCGCACTACGACCGCGAAGCGCACAAGATCGCCAGAGATTGTCTGGCCCTTATGCCTTCCTCACCTGTTTTCCCTGAACATATGCTGTTGAACGGCGAAGGGGTCCTGCAGTGTCGGGTTGGAGCGTGGAAGAGGATCGTGAAAAGTTCGAGCGGTGGGCATCTGCAATGTCGCACGGCTACTTTCAGCGAGCTTGGGAGTTGAATGATGCCGAGTCGAAGCACTGGCCGTCGGCGCACCAGGTTTGGAATCGCGAGTCGTTGCAGGGACGGCGGGTTTGCGTCTCATGCTTGCATGGCTTTGGCGACGCCGTGCAAATGTTTCAGTACGCTGCGCCGCTCAAGCAAGTAGCAACTCAGGTGCTCTACCGCCTGCCAGCAGCTCTTGTTCGGTTAGCCTCGCATTTTGAGGCCGTGGGCTGTGTTGCTTCTCTTGCGGATTCCCCACCAAACGATCCGGACTGGTGTCACCTAGAGATGCTCGAGCTCCCGTACATCTTCAGGACGTTGCCTCATGAGCTTCCAAGGGGCGTTCGATATCTGGATCGAAGCCAGGTTTTACGCCGCAGATTTGCAAGGCGGTTTACGGCGACACCACCCATGTTGAAGGTCGGATTGGCCTCACAGGGGGGCGAGTGGGATTCAGCACGATGGATACCCTATGAAGCCTTAAACCCGTTGCTGGAATGCCAAGGTATTTGCTTCAACTTTCTGCAGGGCTTGCCGCCGACCATGCCGCCAGCCGTGCAAGAGCGCTACACCACGCTCACAGGTGGGCTTGAAGAACTCACGGGAGTAATCGCTAACCTTGATCTAGTGATCACCTGCGATACACTCTCAGCGCATATCGCCGGGGCAGTCGGCACGCCCTGTTGGTTACTGCTCAAGTCAGATGCGGACTGGCGATGGCAGAACGATGACCGCCGCACTGCCTGGTACCCCTCGACGCGCCTCTTTCGGCAGACCCGACCGGGAGACTGGGATGCGCCACTTCGTCAGGTTTGCCAACATCTGTCTGAGGCGTCTTCAGCTAAGCAATCTCGACGTACTCTCAGCTGCCAACCCTGAAGAGAGCATCAGTGCTCTCACGATGGCGTACGTGCCGCGTCTTTTACACACTTCTTATAGCCGTGGCTCTAACTTGAACGTAGGCCGCTTCCTTAATCGCGCTCCATGGAGCTTGCATGTCTCTGTTCAACATCGTCATCGGCAAACCGCTTGCCACATCTGAGGAACGTGCGGAGCACATCGGGCCCGTCTCCGGCATACCGGTCTTCGGCTTGGACGCACTCAGCTCGGCCGCCTATGGCCCGGAAGCCGCGCTCACGCTGTTGATTCCGCTAGGGATCGCCGGTATCGCGCACATCGTTCCCATCAGCTTTGCCATCATCCTCCTGCTCGGCATCGTGTTTTTCTCATACCTGCAAACGATCGACGCGTATCCGCACGGCGGTGGCAGCTATACCGTTGCGTCAGAAAATCTCGGGGCTGGAGCCGGGCTGCTCGCTGCTGCCGCCCTGATGATCGACTACATCCTGAATGCGGCGGTGGGCATCTCCGCGGGTGTAGGTGCCCTGGTTTCAGCGTTTCCCCGCCTGCAACCCCATACGCTCGCACTCTGCCTTTTAATCCTTGCGATACTTACTGCCATCAATGTAAGGGGTGTAAAAGACACCGGTTCGGTGTTCCTGTTTCCGACCTACCTCTTCCTTGGCTCTCTCCTTATCGTGATTGCTGTGGGCTTCATGCGTGTGCTTGCTGCGCATGGTCATCCAGTTGCGGTGGTGGAACCGCCGCGTCTTCCGCCAGGCACCGCTATGCTTTCGCTTTGGCTCCTGCTGAAAGTGTTTGCAAGCGGCTGTACGGCCATGACCGGTGTAGAAGCAGTATCAAATGGTGTGGGCGCCTTTCGTGAGCCAACACAGCGGAACGCCAAACGGACCCTCACCATCATCATCGTGCTGCTGACTATCTTTCTAGCAGGCATCGCCGTTCTCTGTCGCGCCTACGGCATTGGCGCTACGGACCCAACCGGCCCCGGCTACCAGAGTGTACTTTCCATGCTCATTTCCGCAGTCATGGGCAGGGGCTGGTTTTACTACGTCAGCATCGGCTCCATTCTAGCTGTACTGGCTCTTTCCGCCAACACCTCCTATGGTGATTTTCCACGCTTAAAGCGTGCTATTGCAGAGAACGACTACCTGCCCCATGTGTTCAAGATCCGTGGCCGGCGTCTGCTTTACTCGCATGGCATCTTCGCGCTCGTGGGATTTACTGCGTTTCTGCTGATTATCTTCGGGGGTGTGACCGATCGCCTCATCCCACTCTTTGCCATTGGAGCGTTCCTGGCATTTACGCTTTCGCAGACCGGCATGGTCATGCATTGGAGGCGAGAAGGCGGCGAGGGATCTACCCACCGCATGATTGTGAATGGAGTTGGTGCCGCTGCCACAGGCATCACCCTCATCGTGGTACTCGTAGCCAAATTTACCGAGGGAGCCTGGATCACGGCGATCTTGGTTCCACTGCTCATCCTGCTCATGGCATCTGTCAAGAAGCACTATGACCGGGTGGCAGACGAAGTGGCTGTCACCCAGCCAATGAGTGTTGAAAATTTAGCCGACCCGATGATCATTGTGCCCGTCGATCAATGGACACGTATTACGGAGAAGGGTCTGCGCTTCGCCCTCAAGTTGAGCGGACACGTTCAGGCTGTGCATGTGGATGCCGAAGGCGATTCTGACGCCGTGCAGCAGAATTGGAACGAGAATGTCTTGGTACCGTTCGCAGCAGCGGGCAAGACTGCGCCGGACCTGCTCATGCTGCCGTCCCCCTATCGTTTTGTGTTGATGCCGCTCGTAGAGCACATTCTTGAACTCGTACGCCTGCACCCGGATCGTCAGATTGCAGTGCTCGTGCCGGAACTGGTCGTGAAACGGTGGTGGCAAACACCGCTGCACAATCAGCGTGCGCAGATGTTGAAGTTGCTGCTCTTGCTGCGCGGCAATCCACGCATCATCGTGATCAACATTCCCTGGTACATCCAATGATCGACGCAGCATTGGCGGGTCTTGCCCGTCTTGCTATCGAAGCGCGGCCAAGTGGTCTCGACACCGTGAACAGGCGTGCTTTGTGGAAGCGCTTGATTTTGCCGACGGTCATCGCGTGTGTGGTTGTTCGCGCGTCGCCGATCGCGTGCCAGCAGGCCACTCCCTCACCCGCAAAGTCAGCTACTTTAGTCCAAATCGAGAACACCAACGCTACCTTCAGCACGACGGATGTCGATATTCCGCAAGCGAACCCTGCTCGCCCAACGGTTACCATCCCTGCCCATCTGCCGCCTACCGGATATCTACAATTCGAGCAGGGTGCTGTACGCGCCGGCAACTCCCCCGGAGGAACAAACGCGCAATTTGCCGTAAGTGAGGTCGTTAAACTCGCTCTCACAACACGGCTTTTGGTGCAGTTCCTGTCCCAGCCGTATACCCGCAACACCGTGGTCAATGGGCCCGGATCAGAAGCTGTAAGCAACGACCCGGGAGACCTCCAGGCCGGTTTTGAATACGTGGTGCATAAGTCCGTCGGAGCACTGCCAACTGTTTCGATCGGGTTTATACGGCGCGTTCGCAGCGGTACCTCCGCGAACCTCGATGTTGGTGATTACTCACAGACCGCAATCCTTATTCTTGGAGGAGATCTGCGTGAAGGGTTTCATTACGATTCCAACATCCTCTTCAACGAGCAGAACACTGGCCCCGTACGCCGCCCGCAGTTTCAACAGACGCTTGCCGTATCGCATGCGCTTTTCCCATCGGCCACCAAGCAGCGTCTGAGTGGCACCATCGAGCCTTCACACGCAACACAACCCTTCGTAACTGCGACATCGTCGGGAGCACGGGTTGCGCGTGGAAACTCCTTTGACCTCCTCTTTGTAGGGGCGTATGCGCTCAGGCCAAACCTGATCTTCGATGCCTCTGTCGACCGCGGCCTGACGTCTACCTCCACACACTGGCAAGGCGGGTTCGGTTTGACGTATCTCCTGCCGCATCGTCTTTGGAAAGACACCCACCCTGTGCCGATCAGGGTGGGTGGCAAGAGTTAAGCGTTGAGTCCTGGTCTGGCGACTAGGTCCAGTCCTAACCAGTTCCGCGTTAATGGCAGTCGTCGAAGCACCAGGCGCTCGATGAGTCTGACCGCGATCATGGAGCAGCCAAGGAATGGGAAGTAGAGCCCAAGCGCAAGCATCGTCGCGACTAAGCCAGCGGAGAAGCGTACCCGGCGAACTGCAGGCGGCGCACCGAGCACACCTTCCGGTTTTCTTCGCCACCACATCACCAGGCCGCTCACACTCAACAGGACGAGGCCTATCGTTGTGAAAAGGCTGACCACCTGGTTCAGCCATCCGAAGAGCTGACCCTCGTGTGCAGCGATGCCAACGCCAATGGCCCGGTCGAGCCAGGGCTTTGAGTGGAAGTCGGTCCG
>CALMOM010000034.1:0-18955 GCA_937873305.1 uncultured Terriglobus sp. | reverse complement strand
GGGGTTGCTAGATGAAGGCGAGCAACACTCGACACCATGGTGTGGAGTGCGACAAACGCATGCGGTCCCGTCAGCGTGGTGCTGTGCCTCCCCCAAACGCCGGTATGTTCCGCGTGAGGCGACACGTTCATGTTCGCGGCATGATCCATCGCGTGCATGCCGGACATTGAGGAACCGTTGCGTGCTGCCCTTGCCGCCAACACGTCGGCACTGCTCGTTGTCCAGTCCTGCTGAGTAGCACGGCCAGCACTAAAGTGGCGCATCGCCTTGAGGTATCCACCCCAGCTCTTCGCCCACGGCAAGCCGGTCAGCAGAAGGAACAGCGCGAAGAAGGAGACGTAGATGCCAGTGACAGCATGGATGTCCTTCCAAAAGCCGCGCCTGCCCTGCCCTGGCCGCGGGTAGAGGATCCCTCCTAACCCCTTCGTCTCGCTCGGCCACCAAAGGAATAGGCCGGTGAGGATCATAACCACAGCCCAACTCCCCGCCAGTTCCACGATCCAGGAGCCATATTTCCCGATCAGCAGTTCCCCGTGAAGGCGGGAGGTAAATACATCCACACGATGGTCTTCATTGTCTACTTTAAGAATGGCCAAGGTCTCAGGGTGGACGTAGACCCGGAACTGCTCCGTGCCCTTATCGACGAGTACCTGCGAGGCCGACGTCGTCGACTCCGGCAGCTGAAAGGAGTCCAATGTCGTGCCGGGAACAGCAGCCAACGCTGCTTGCACCTGATCGTTAGCGGTCGTACGCTGATGGATCGTGAGGTGCTCGTAAGACCGGTCCAACCAGCGTTGAATCTGTGGATGAAAGAGGAAGACGGTTCCTGTCACCGAGAGCCAGAGCACAAAGGGAATGCAGAAGAGACCGGCGTAGAAGTGCCACCGCCACACAGTACGGTGGTCGAGACCCTTGCTTGCAACGGGAGCGAGAACAGCAGCGTTCGACATGGAGCCTCCAGAACTGCTGCGGGTCACTGGAGCAGCCGACCCGCCTTGGGTTAAAAGTTCAGCCGCGCCGCAAGCTGGATGCTGCGGGGATCGCCGACCGCAGTCGCTTGCCCATAGGTACTGTTCGGTGCCGTCGGATAGGCACCCGTTCCAAAGGTCCCGTTCGGGATCATGTCGTTGCGATGGTTCAGGGCATTGAAGCCCTCCGCTATCCCTTCAAGCTTCACCCGTTCCGTCAGGGCAAACGTGCGGCTGAGACGGGCGTTTAGGCTGAAAAAGTCGAAGCCTGTCCCCGCATTTCTACCGATGAGCGTTCCGGGCAACGCCTGCGTGCAGGGATTGTTGCCGGCATTTCCAGAAAGGCTGTACCCAGGAGCGCAGGGCCGCTGCGTGGTTGCCTGGCGCGTGGTCGTTCCCGTCACGACATTGAAGGGCAAGCGCGAGTAATACTGCAGGATTCCGCCAAGACGCCAGCCTTGCGTCAGGTGCCCGGCAAACGAGGCAGCAGGCCGAGTTGGCGAGAAGACGGTCGCATCGAACACAACACGATGCCGCTGGTCATCGTCTGAGCGGCTGCGATCTTCCCCAACAAAGAAGTTGTTCACCGGCGCGCTGAAGAAGAACTCTCCCACATCGTCGATCGCTTTCGACCATGTGTACGAAAGCCTTGCACTTGCCCAGTTTGCCGGCCGCTGGACTACCGAGATCGCCAGCCCGTCATAGTTGGAATCTGCCTTTGAGTCATAGGCCTTGCTGTTCGCGTAGGCCGCGTTGGGCCGCGAGCCGTCCACATTGATGTTGGTGTTGATGGAGGTCAGCAGATGCTCCCCGCGCAGGTGCTGATAGCTGAGACCCACGCTGCTTCGGCTGGTGAGCTGTTGCTCCACTTCCAGGCTGGCCTGCTGCGCGTAGGCGTTCTTGATGTTGCGATTCATCAGTGTGTAATTGAGCAGAGCGCCAGCAGGAGGAGCAGCTGCAACATTCGGGAATATTGGTGCTCCCGCCTGCCCCGGACTGAAGGTGTAACTCAAAAGCGCGGCTTGCGTCGGGTCCGTGGTGTTGTTGGCAGAGAGGAGCGCGTTGGCAAGTGCACGCAGCGGGATGCGGTCGTAGAACAAGCCGTAGCTACCCCGAACTACAGTTTTCGCCTCGCCGTAGGGAGACCATGCAAAGCCGAGTCTTGGAGAAACATTGTTCTTATCCGTGTTGATGGTCCGCAGGAACTGTAAGTCGTAGCGAACGCCTGCGTTCAACGTGAACCGGGGTGAAACTTTCCACTCATCCTGCAGATAGAAGCCAACGTTCGGATTGTTCTGCGTAACCGCGGGCGTTCCAAATGATTGGCTGTAGCCCTGTGCGTTGTAGACGCCACTCAGGAATGTCGCCAGCGACGAGAAGGTGTAGGCACCGCGTAAGGACTGCGGAAACGTGATGGTGTCATGGTTGTAGAGAAAGTCGACACCCGTTTTTAGGGTGTGCGCACCACGTTGGAGCACCAAATTGTCCACACCTTCGTAGAGGTAATTCAGCCTGGCTATGGGTGAGCCGGAAAAGCGACCGAAAGAAGCAATGCCAGAAATCGTTACGGTCGGTCCGACCGCGTCATTTGTTGGGGCATCAAGGCTGTCATAGGTAAATTGGCCTCGTGTCTCGTTAAATGTGCGCGGCGAAAGCGTCGCAATATTGCTCACGGCCACAGTGTGGTTCACATCACGAACTGCGGTTCCATAACTTACGGCAGCAAGACTCCCCGCACCTCGAGCATTGATGGAATCAAGCCGGTACAGGCTGTAGCGCAGGTTGAACTGGTCGCGGCTGCTGAACTGGTGATCGACGCGGCCAAAGCCATTTGTAGTGTGTACGGTGGTGGGATAGAGCGTGGTTGGCCCTGTACCTACGGTCAACAGCGGCGCCCTGTAGCCGACTGCCTGCAGACGCGTGTTGATAGCGGATGCGTTGGCGGGCGTGATCGTAATGATGCCGTCTGTATTCAGGCGGCGTTGTTCGAAGTTGGCGTACGCAAAGGTGCGGTCTCGATGGATCGGCCCGGAAAGGCTGCCACCGTACTGCCCTTGCGTGAGGGGCAGCTTCCCCCGGGAAAGTGCGTTGTTTGCATTCAATCTCTGGTTGCGTAGAAAGCCGTACAGAGCCCCGTGAAGGTCATTGGTGCCACTTTTGGTGATGATGTTGAAGTACCCGCCCAGAGCGCGGCCAAACTCGGCCTGTCCGCCTGAGGTGACGACCTGAAACTCACGGACTACATCCAGCCCATAGACATTTCCCGCCAGACCGGCTGCGTCGTCGTTCGCAGACAGACCGTCCACGACGAAGCCGTTCGAGAAGTTCCGCTGGCTATTGATGGAATACCCCTGGCCAAGCACGGGCGATGTTTCCGCAAACGTCTGCACACTGGCCGTGTTCGTGGGGGAGACACCCGGAACCAGCAGAGCGAGGTCGAGATAATTGCGACCGTTGAATGGCAGGTTGGTCGATTCATGCTCGCTTACAGTTTCCGCGATCTGGCTTCGGTCCTGCTCGACGACCGGTGCTTCCCCCCGAACCTCGACCGCAGTGGACGCTGCACCTACGGCAAGGGTGAACCAAAGATCGAACGCCGATCCAACGGTCAGTTGCACTTGCCGCTTCGCCTCGGCAAACCCAGCAGCATTGACAGTCACCGCATACTGGCCCACGGGCAGAAAGGATACGCGAAACCTACCTTCCTTATCCGTACGAGCCGTTTGGGACTGATTGGTTGCACTTCGGGTGGCGGTCACTTCAGCGTTGGAGACAACCGCTCCGCTCACGTCGGTGACACGGCCTGCGATGGAAGCCGTGGTGATGGTTTCCTGCGCAAGGAGTGCAGGCACAAGTGCAAACAGCAGGACGGGGAGAACAGCATTGCATCGAGGTCGAAACACAATTCCTCCTGGGAACGGCTCGGCATACACGCAGGTACGCGGGCTTCGTTTTGGCTTCAGGTCAGGAGAAGAACTGTGGAGGGCCTCGTTTCTGATGGAATCGCCCTAGCGAAATCCTGCGCTTTGCCTCAGTCTGCGACCGAACAGCAGGAGAGAAAAGGAGTTCGGCAAAGATCGGGTTGGCAACCGCAACGCCGAAGCCATTGCCATGAGTCGCTGCCGGAGCTGCCACCGCATAAGGGCATTTCGCCGTGACATGCGCAAAGGCTGGGCGGCTGCTCGCATTGCGGGACACTTGGCCGCCCATGGAACAGTGCGGTTTGCCGTGCGCGCGGCAACAGGCCGGCAGCGAAACATCGTCCCCGCTCCGAGATGCCTCTACTCCGGGCACGATCAAAAACGCCGCAAACAGGACGAGCAGGACCGTCGCGCATATGCGGCGTAGCCCCTGCTTCATGCGTGTTGTTTGCGCTTGCATCATTACGCGACTCCGCCAGCTTCGGTATCTGGGCAACGCAACTCAGTTCCGAACACAACCTTCATCTCGGCCTCCGTTGTGAACTCAGGACTGCGCTCGCTGAACTGGCAAACGCACCGAAGGCAAGCAGCAGTATGCACCGGTCGAATGCATCGGCCATGGTATTGCACCGACGTGCGTATCAGGCTGAGAACAGGTACAAGACTGCTTCAGTCAGGTGCTGCCAACATCCCCTCGCACACACGACATGCATGGACTCAGGAGGCAGCTCTACAGAGTTAGATTTGGGGAGACGGAGGACCGCGCTTTTGTCGGGAGCGGTCGCATGATATGCGACGCTTGGATTCCGTCTGAGCTGTGCCGGCCGGATGGCTGAAACTTTGCGCGTAAAAAGCTTGCGCCAGAGGGGCGGCAAGCGTTTCGTGCAACTGACCGTAGGCAAGGGATGCCGGGCAGTACGGGCACGTGTTACTTGAAGCAGTCAGCTCTGGGACCGTGTTACGGTCTGCGAGTTGCGCCTTTTCTGCCATGCTTTCCGTGCAATGATGCTTGCCGTTCCTCCTGCAACAGACAGGCAGGTCCGCTCCTCTGCTCTGACCTACGGCCAGCAAAGGAGTCAACAGCGGGAGCATCAATGCCACCAGCAGCAGAATGTGCAGGAGTCTACGCAATACCTGATTGGACCACTTACCGTATGTTTATAGCAACTCAGTGGTGGACATGAAGCAGAAGAATTTTAATTCCGATGTGAACGCTGCCCAAGCCGAGCATGCGATTGCGGGTATCGCTGACATGCCCGGCTTGAGCTGTCCACATTTGAAATTAGTTGGTGGTGGGCATCATGCCGCCATCCACGCGGAAGTTGGAGCCCGTGATGAAATCTGCGAGTGGGCTCGATAGAAACGCCACCATGTTTGCGATGTCTACAGGGGAGCCAATCTTTCCTGCGGGCAGATGAGTCTGCTGCACGTACGACTGCTCAAATGCATCGAAGTCGTACGTCTGCCCCATCGAGGCCATCATCTCCCGGACTCCTGCTTCCATACCCGGCGTGCGGATGGGCCCAGGACTCACGGTGTTTGCCGTCACGCCTGTTCCACCGAGCTCCTTCGCCAGCGAAACCGCCTGCGCGATGTTGGCAGCCTTGGTTGTGCCGTAATTTGCGACGGGCGGCCCTGGCATTGGACCAAGGAAGCTGCCCAGCATAATAATGCGTCCCCACTTACGTTCCACCATGGCGGGAGCAAGCTGCGTGACCAAACGTACGACCGAGCCCACGTTTGCGTTATACAGGTCCACCCACTCTGCCGCCGTTGATTGAAGCCAGGGCTTCATGGGGAACGCACCGGCGTTGTTCACCAGAATGTCGACGCCCCCAAAGGCTGACAGTGCGGCCCTCACGACCTCGGCGGTTTGCTCATCGCTTCCCAGATCACCGATCACGGCTACGGCAGTTCCGCCAGCTGCGCTGATCTCGTTCATCACGCGCGTAGCCTCCTCCTGTCGTCTTCCATGAACGACGACGTGAACACCCTCTGACGCCAGGGTCTTTGCAATCTGCTCACCAATGCCGCTTGTACTGCCTGTCACTAACGCGCGCTTTCCAGCCAACTGTAGTTCCACGATCCCTCTTTTCGTACTGCTCACTACGAAATAAGTATGCGTGCTTGCGCGCCACCGGTCAAGAGTTTCATACTAACGGCTATGGAACTTAGCCCGAGTAAGGAGAAACGGCGGCCAGGACGACCACTCTCCTTTGACCGAGAGAAGGCTCTCAACAAGGCCATGCATCAGTTCTGGAGCACTGGATACGAGACGACGAGTGTTGCCGACCTGACGGCGGCCATGGGTATTACAGCGCCGAGTCTTTACACAGCCTTTGGCGATAAGGAGTCTCTGTTCCTTGAATGTGTTCGGCTGTACACTCAACCCGGTCTGGAGGCCCTGAGTGCACGTATCGGCCAGGCAGCTTCGGCTCGATCAGCAGCGGAAAACCTGCTGAACATTGCTGCTCAAACCTTTACACAACCGAACGCTCCCGCTGGATGCTTGGTAGCAAGTGCCGCGTCGAGTGGTTCGGAGACGTCTGAGCGAGTGCGGAATGCGCTTAAAAACGTTCGGGAGACAACACGGCTCGCTCTTCAGAAGCGTGCGGATGATGACGCCCGCGAAGGTCGTCTAGCGCGCGGTACGACCCCAAAAGCACTCGTAAACATGACAATGGCCATCCTCCATGGCATGTCTACCCTTGCGCGGGATGGGGCCGACAGGCAATCACTTCAGGAGCTTGCACGGGCAGCCATGGCTGCATGGCCAGAAGATCGGCTTCAATAGTTCAAGCTGGCTTTGCGAACGCTCTCCCGTTTGTACACCTTGCACGCAGCACGCCTAACGTGTCACTTCCACGTTCGGTTTGCCGATCCGCTCAGTCCCCTTGCTAAAGTGCACTGCGAACGATTGTGTGAAGCTCCACAGGCCGGTACGGTTTGGTGATGTATCCATGAAATGAAACGGTTTCTGCGCGGCGCAACGCTTCTCCGCTTCCATAAGCCGTTACAAACAGAATTGGCGTTGCAATGCCGCTCCGCCGCAGTTGGGCGGCAATGGCAACGCCGTTCATCGATCCGCGCAGATTGATGTCCATCAGGATGAGGTCGGGCCGGGTCTCATCCACCAGACGCAACGTTTCAGCACCTGAGTCAGCCATCCCCGCGATCTCGTAACCGAACGAACTCAACTGCATCTCTACATCCATGGCGACGAGTTGCTCGTCTTCGACGATCAGGATTCTGGGTGCGGCATGTATCTGATTGCCCATGGTCAGGAGCGCCTATCGGCATCGATCGCGGGGAACCGCATACGAATGGTGGTACCTTGCTGCGACGAAACCTCTACCGTCCCGCGCAGCTGCCGCGCGAGAGCATGTACCAGCTTCAAACCGAGCGATGCTGCGTTTTGGTATTGGAAGTCTTCCGGCAGGCCTTATCCATCGTCCTTCACGGTGAGTACAAGAGCTCGTCTTCGGGTTCGACACGGATCAGAACAGTGCCGGTTCTTGGAGCGGGAAACGCATGCTTGCAGGCATTGGAAACCAGCTCGTTCAGCAACATGCCGAACGGCACGGCTCGCTCGAGTTCCAGCTTGTTTCCATCACCGTCCACAGACACGGCAACGCGGGAGCCCAGCCCGTAAAAGCTAACCAATCCAGGAGCCAACTGCCGGGCATAGTCGGTCAGCACGATGCCGGCAAACGACTCGGAGCGGTAGAGCAGCTCATGGATGGAAGAGATCGCCAGAACACGGTTACGTGCCTCCTGAAACTGGGAAAGAACGGCCTCTTCCTGTATCTGGTGCGACTGCATGTTGAGCAGGCTGACGATGACCTGCAATTATTCTTCACGCGGTGGTGAACTTCCTTCAACAGCTCTTCTTTCTCTGCGAGCGAGCCGCGAATCGCCTTGTCAGACTGCTGGCGCTCCGACTCGTCTCGCATGACCTTGGCCGTTCCACGGAGTTTTCCGGAGTCGTCCAGAACAGGTTCCGTATCCACTCGGCCCAGAACCGCGTGCCGTCTTTACGTTGCACCGCATGAGCGTCCACGACCTTTTCACCGCGCGAGAGCGTCGCCATCTCACGCGCGATTAGGCCATCATGACGGTCTTCCTCCGGGAGAAGCATCGAGAACGGCTTACCCAACACTTCTCCGCTTGAGGAGCCAAACAGGCGCTCGGTACCAGGATTCCAACTGGTAACAACACCTTCAAAGTCGGTTTGTACGAAGGCATACTCACGGACATTTTCGACGAACAGACGAAAGCGTTCTTTGCTTTCAAGCATGGCTGCCAGCGCCTGTCGCTCTTTGGTGATGTCGTTGGCATTGTGAATGATTGCTTTGACCTCGCCATGTTCGTCAAGCACTGGTGAATTGATGGAGCTCCACCATCTCTCTTCCAACGTGCCGTCCGGCTTAGGTATGTTGTACTTCAGCGCTGGCAACAGCTCCGCTTGTCGTGTGGCAAGCACGCTCTCGATAGACGCGCGCAGAACACTCACGCCTCCGTTTAGCTTGGCGTTCGGATCGTCAGGATAAGCCTCAGAGAGGCCGCGACCCACCACGTCTTCGCGCGATCGTACTGTTGCAGTCAGGTAGGCGTCATTCACATCGGTGATGGTGTAGCGTGGTGCATCAGGCTTCAGGATCAGCAGTGGCGCGGGCGACGCCGCGAAGAGCAGGTGGTATCTCTGTTCGCTTTCACGCAGCGCCTCCATTGCCAGACGCTGATCGTGGACGTCGGTGGCCGCCCCGTACATGCATGTGACGATTCCCTGGGCGTCTACCCGCGGCTCCGCGCGCACGAGGAACCAGCGATACTCGCGGTGTGTTGCCGGATGCGATGCTCCTGCTGCAGCGCCTTACCTTCTCTGACTGCTTGTTGGTAGCGCTGAGTGGAAGCTTCCCGGTCGTCCGGTGGATAGCGCCAGTCCAACCTCAACCATTGGCGTGCTCGTAGCCCTGGCCCGTGTACGCCAGCCAACGGTCGTTGTACCAGGGCGTCGTGCCGTCCGGTTCGGTGTACCACAGCAGGTCGGGGACAACATGGCCACCCCGCGCAGGTTTCCTTCACTCTCACGCATGGCATCCTCTGCCTGCTTGCGTTGCGTGATTGTCGGTGAAGGTGACCACGACACCCTCAATCCGATCCTCCACACTGCGGTATGGCAGCATACGCGTCAGGTACCAACGCTTCCGGTCATCCTCATTTCACGCTCCAAGGGAGCAAGCCGGTCGAGCACCTCACCGGCATCTTCGCGGAGGTTCTGATAGCCAAGCCGGTGCGTCAGGTCGGAGATTGGCCGCCCGCGGTCGGTAACACGCACGTTGAAGATGTCTGAAAGCCGGGGCGTGAAGCGGAGAATTCGGAGATCGCGGTCGAGAAAGAGTGTCGCAATATCGGTAGACGCGAGCAGGTTTTGCAAATCGCTTGAGAGATGAGAGAGCTCTTCAAACTTGTGCCGATTCTCCTGATTGACGGTCTGCAACTCCTCATTGATGCTTTGCAGTTCCTCCTTCGAGGTCTCCAACTCCTCCATCGTGGAGCGAAGTTCCTCATTCGTCGACTGCATTTCTTCATTTGCAGCCTTCATCTCCTCCTAACTGGTTTCATACTCCTCAATGATGGTCTGGAGTTGCTGCCTGCTTTCCAGCAGCGCCTGCTCTAAAGTCGTGACACGTGCATCCGAGTCGCCTTCAGCCTGGGTTCCGTTTCGTGACGGACTTCTTCCGGCAACTTCGGCTTTGAGTGGCTGGTGTTCCTCAAAATGACCAGGATGAAGTCTTTCTGGTCTAAATCCGCAGCCGGACGGACATGCATCACTACGGGCGCACTGAACCCGTCAAAGCGAACAATGATCTCGGCAGAGTCTACGGGCTGCTTGGTCTCTCTCGCAGTTTGCAGAAGCGATTGCAACGCGACCCGCAACTCCTCACGGGAATGATCTCTTGTTCGAGCTTCTCAAAGACCTCTGCATCACGAAAGCTGATGACATTGATGAGGATATCGTCGGCCAGGCCCGTGCTTCGTCGGGCTGCTCGCGCACAGCCTCAACACACTGTGCCAGGCTGTCGATGTAGTTCATTGCATCCGGCGACCGATGCGGCGCAACAGTGTCGCGGTCTTGTACCGGCTAAAGTCACGGTCGGTTCTCGCCCTCGAAATGGCGAGAACTTTCGGCAGCAGCGCGCGCTCCATCTCGAGCGGACCATCTGGATCGTTACGCACTTCAACACTGCGCTCGGATTGCGCCAGCCGAATCAAGGCTGTCGCGATCTCTGCGAGGGGCAGAACCCGGTCTACCATTCCAGTCAATATGGCACTCTGCGGCATGCCGTCAAACTCGGCTTCATCAGGATCCTGAAGCAGGATCACGCCACCTTTGGCCTTGATCTCTCGCAAGCCAAGCGTGCCGTCCGACCCGGTACCGGTGAGCACCACGCAGATGGAGTGTCCGTCGTGCGTCGCTGCCATCGTCCGAAAGAAGGGTCGATGGGGCCCGCTCTCTACGCTTCTCCTCCAGCGCGGAGAGCCGAAGGTGCGTGTCAATTGCGCTGATATTTGCGTTTGGTGGAATGACGCAAACTTTGTTTGCTTCCAGCGGGACCGTTTCCGTGACCTGCTGCACGGGAAACTTTACGCACGGCTGCAGCAAATCAGCCAAGAGGCTCTTATGTTCAGGGGACAGGTGAGCCACCACCACGAAGGCGATGCCGCTGTCCGCCGGGATGTGTTCAAAAATCTGACTCAGTGCGGCCAAGCCACCGGCAGATGCGCCGATGCCAACAACCGTTGGTTTTGCTTCCACACTCCCTTGTTCCGTCTCGTGTTCCATCGTGTCCATCCCTGCGCCTCGTCTGACCTGCATCGCTGCGCTCAGGGTTTGTGGAAGGCGCTGGACAGTAGACTACCGACTAGGTCCGGCATCAGGCCAAAGCCAGGAGAAACGCCGGAGTTGAAGGTGCAAATGCGATACCGAAGCTTCTTCGAGACGAGGGTCGGACAAAGAGAACGACCCGCGTTGAGGAGACCGTGCACTTCGACATGGATCGACTCCTGAGAGACAAGCAGCTTACCGACAACGCATCGCTCGTTCCCTCTTAAACAATTTAGGCTACCTGCAACCTCTCAGCGCCGGAGTGGCAGAGCACCTCGTTCTTCTAGCAGATCTGCAAATCCGGTGACCTCGTGTGACACAAGATTATCGGTGTGACAGTGTCGCGATTAAGTCAACACATTGCCGATCCCAAGCTTCGGAAGTTCTAATTTTAGTAACTGACTGTGCTATTCGGAATAGGTGTACCCACCGTTGGGTGAGGTCGACCGTAGATGTGAGTTCTGGGGATTGTGCCCTCCTGCGCAAGCTGACTTAGCCTTTCGCTGTCCAGAATCCTAATTGTGCCCCTGCTTGTTTCTACTAGCTTCTTATCCTGTAGGTTCTGAAGGACCAAATTAGTTGACGTCCGCTGTACACCGAGCTCTTCAGCGAGTGTCTCCTGCTTTACCAGAACAGAGTGACCCCATCTATCTGCCAGTGCAAGTAGGTATCTGCACAATCGAATATCCAAGAGATGCAGGGCATTGCATGCAGAAAGCTCCTCCACTTGAGCACACTTCAGAGCCATAGCTCGACCGAGTGCCAAAGCAAATCGCGTGTTCTGGGTAAAAGCCCGCCTTACAGAAAGATACGAGACACGAACGACGCGTGTTGGGAGAATGGCTAAATTCTCTCTAAGTTGGTATTGACCTGTCATGAGCTCTTGGATTTCAACCAGATCACCGGACGAGCTGTGATTTACCGAGATATGGCTGCCGTCCGCGAATACTCTTCGATGCGAAATCATGCCAAAATGGATGAAGTGTACGAAACGCGTGTTGGAGGAGCTCTGCCGACTTTCACCCGCCGCAATCAGGGTTTCGCGCAGCTTTACCGAGCTGAGTTCCATCTGCGTCTTGGAAAGATTATAAATAGATCTTCAGCGCTGTCCGCCACGGTCATTGTGCCTACTTCGACCTTCGCTACTTACGAAAAGTATTCGGTAGACAACCGTACTATGCCTCAACCCCCAAAACGTACTAGGTATATTCCTAGGTGGTTCATGAAAGCGGTTCCAACAGTGCGGAGAAAGCACGCAATGACCGATCAAATGCGATACATGCGGCAAGAAGTCAGGACAGACAGCATTAACGCCCGCTGCGATGGCTTTGTGGCGCGCTAGGCTGTACTTCGTTTGTTGCCAAGGCAACAACAGCCGGGCTAGGACGCTTGCTATGCGAAGCAGGAGATAGTTAGAACCGAAACTGTCTGGAAGCAAATCTTCAGCCGTACGGTGTTTGAAGTGGAACTGCCAGGCTATGAGTTCAGTCCGAGGCAGGTTGCTCATCGCTGCCTCCATCTAGAGGCGATTCTCTGTGAGCGACGCTTTCACGCTGTTGATTCTTGCGTTCTTCCAGCGGAACCCGCACTACCAGCAGAGTCCCTCACCAGGGCGGGTGCTCAGGAGAGTGTTCCACCTATCAAACGCGCACGTTCTTGCATGCTGATCAAACCCAGGCCACCGCGCGTACGACTTTCTACGGGCGAGAACCCGGGGCCATCATCTCGAATGCTAAGTTGCAGTGTTTCGTCACCGTCCGAAAGCGCCACATGGATACCGGCTCCCGATGCACGCTTCGCGGCATTTTGCAAAGCCTCTTGGGCGATCCGGTAGAGAGCCGTCGCTGTATCGAGGGAGATTGTGACTGGCACATCTCGCGCAGATAATTGAACGCTGCGACCTAACGTTTAGTCCTGCTCCACTAGACTTTCGAGCGCCATCGGGACTCCAAGATCTTCGATAATGGACGGGTGGAGTTGGTGGGAAACAACACGAATCGCTGTGGCAAGATCCCGGGTTTGTTTGCGCAACACAGACAGTGGTGAGCCATCACGGCCTAGCTGCTGCTCTGCCTGGTCGATAAGCATGTTTAAGATCGCGGCGCGCTGGCCGATGTCATTATGCAACTCGCGAGCGATGCGATGCCACTCCCGTTCCTGCTTGGTCATCCAGTTGCTTGCCAAAGCTCGTAACTCAGTGCGGGTCTGTCCAAGTGCCTCGGTCGCGGTCTGGGCCTCTTCTTCAAGCCTGTCACGCTCCAGCTCCTTCTGTCGCTCCAGCTCGAATCGCTGCGAAATATCCAGGAAGATGGTGACGGCACCAACCACCTTGCCACTTAACACGATTGGAGCGGCGGAGTCTTCGATCAAAGTAGTCGCGCCTGAACGCTTCCCTAGGCGTAAGTGAGCCTTGCCGATGTATTCTCCCGTTGCTAGCACCCTACGAAGAAGGCACGTTTCGACTGGTTTCCCGGCCAGGTCGGAGAGAGGGTAAATCGCTTCAATGGCTTGGCCGACAGCCGTCTCTGGAGTCCCACCGGTCAGGGCTTCAGCCGCGGGGTTTAGGTACCGCACGATGCCGTCAGCATCCGTTGCGATCACACCGTCGGTGAGACTATCCATGACAGTGGTAAGCCAACGGGCCGATGCGAACAGATGCTCCCTTCTCTGGTGCTGCTGGATCGCAATACGAATGGTTTCAAGCACCGCTTCGTTGCGGAAAGGCTTTGTCAGGAATCCATACGGACCCGCCGTGTGGGCGCGTGCCAGAGTTGCCTCATCCGCATTTGCGGTTAGAAAGACGATTAGGATCCTCCATCGCCCCCGCAGGGAGTTCGCCGCGTCAACGCCGGTCTGCCTGCCTCGCAACGTAATATCCATCAACGCCAGATCGGGCTGACTTTCCGCCGCCAGCTCCAGTGCGTCCTCTAATCGTCCGCCATGCCCACGACTTCATGCCCGGCTCGACGCAAGCTGATTTCTAGATCATTGGCTACAAGCAAATCATCTTCAACAATCAAAATGCGGCAGGTACTCATACGCTGACCTCTAAATTCGCGCGTGCTCCCGGCAAGCAAACCTAATCAAAAACCCAATAAGGAAGTAGGGTAAGCGCAGCTAGGTGAAGCAAAACTAGCAGATTGCCTAGCCGAGAAAAAGCTCCTTTTTTTTAAAAGTCGCTTTACAGAGGAAAACGGTGACACTCGGTCATTTCTCCCACGAAAGAGCCTTCGGGTACTTGGGCGCTCCGGCTTTAGCGGAAGCTTGCGCTCAGGCCCTCAACGATGATCCGGAAGCTGCGTGGCTTAAACACGTAGCAACTGAGACAAGGACGTCCCAGATCCGTACACCTGTTCCATCCGTCTCTGAGTACAAAGTACTCGTGCAGTTCACAGCCGATTTGAGCCTCGCGACCATCCGTGAACCGTTATTGCGAAAGGCAGGCTTCACCGTGGTGAGTGTTCTCTCGAGAGAGTTCCGGGAACGTGTAAGACCGCTCGATGTCGATGCAGCGCTGTTTTGCCATACTGTCAAGAAGGTAGAGGCACTTGAGACTTTGTCGCTCTTGCACGGCACCGCCGCTCAAGCCAAGACGATTCGCCTCAGTAAGTATCCTGGTGACGACGCGGGCTGGTACGATTGCATTCTGGAAGTGCCTGTCTTTCCGGCTTGTCTGGTGCAGGAAGCAACCAGAGTCTGGCAGTTAATACATCCGAGAAAACGCAATTATGCCTAACCTCAGCAATTTTCGGGCGTGCCAGTCCAAAGCCACTGCGTGTTGTGGTTACAGACGACCACCCGCTTATGGTTGAGGCCGTTGCGAGCATCGTTCGTTCGACTAACCATCTTCTAGTGGGTACCTGCATTAGTGGCCGTGAGCTACTCACTCTGCTGGGTCGCGAACAGGTTGACACACTTACTCTCGACATCGGCATGCCGGAGCTGAACGGCCTTGAACTATCACGACTGATCATTGCGGACAGGCCGCAAATCCGGATGATCTTCGTATCACGGCAAATGGACGCGACCTATGTGCGGGAGGCGTTTGCTGCCGGCGCAAGTGCCTTTATCGCAAAGCAATTTCCACCAAGGATCTCGTTGGTGCGCTCACGGCCATCTCTCTCGGGCAACGCTATGTCACCTCAGGTCTACTGGACACGCAGGAAGGGCTCGACGCCGCATCAAAGTTGTCGAAAGGCAACAGAAAGCATCTTCTAACACAAAGACAACGGGAAGTGCTTCAGCTTATCGCCGAAGGTAAGTCTGTGAGGAGATCGCGGACGCTCTCCATAGTTCGGTGAAGAGAGTCGAGTTTCACAAGCAGGCACTTATGGGCGAGCTGAATCTCCGAACCACGGCTGAACTGACACGATATGCTCTTGCTCACGGCATCGTATCCGCCTGATCACAACCGGCCTCCTTCAGCCGGTTTGTGTGATGACTCATGCGACTCGGACGATGGCAAGCCCCGTCCGCCAAATTTGAGCAAATGGCGACGACAGCGTGCAAAATTGCTGTTCTGCCCAGCTAAATGTGCGCAAACCCACCCTTTTTGCGTACAAAAATGCAAGACGCAACGGTGATGTTCGTCATGTTCTGCGCCCTTCCATGCGCTTTTCTGCCCGCAGAAGAGCTACTTTATGCACCCATCAGTGCGTCATGGCGTACAGCACGTAATTAACGCCGATTTTAGTGCCCATTGTCGAGTACTTGGCGGGGTAACGCGGCTCGTCGAGAAACTCCCACGAGTCTCCGAGATCGGAGTTCAAGGAGAACGCGACCATGATGCGGCCATGGTCGTCGTAAATACCTTTCCAGTGTGGCACGACCCCGTCTTTCTTGTGACCCGTGGCAATGTGCTCCGCTCCAGGCACCTGGATACGGTCGTCTAGGTCAAAGAGCATGTGAAAAATGGGGTCACTGTCCGGGATGTCGACCAGTTCACGCTCGGGAAAGACAACCTTCATGGTGTGCTCAAAATACGCCTGCTCCTGCGAGCCGTGGCAATCGTCAGCCATGAAGAAGCCGCCACGCAAGAGGTAGTCGCGCAGCTTGGCAACCTCTTTGTCGGTCAGTCCCCACTCTCCCACCTGCACGGCGTAGAGCCATGGCCAGTTATAGATTTCATCGCCGTCGTCCAGGCTCACGGATTGCTCTACGGAGCGGGCGTCCGTCCGCGTCAGCCGGTGCACCGCGTTGGCCCACGCGCGGTCGGCCCGGGGATAATCCTGCGTCCACAGCGACAGACCCTCTTGCCAAGGCCCGTCAAAGCGGCCTGCGTAGCCATCCAGCGGGCCGGGCGGATACATCAGGCGGGCAAAGGTCCACTCGCCTGGGCGTTGCCAGTTTTCCGGCAGCGGAAAGTGTCCACCATACTCAACTGAGGGGTACTCACGAAAGGCGCGCTGCGCGTACAAAGCCCCTACTAGCACCGCTACCAGCACGCCCGCCCACGCTGCCACTCGCTGTCGCAAACCCACCTCAAGGCGTTAGACGGTGCAAGCGAACGAGTTGGCCAGCACTGCCGCCTCCATTCTCGGCGCAAACCTGCGGCTGTCTGCTTACATGCCCGGCGCGGGAACTGCACCCTCAGCTGGTTGCGACGGCGGCACACCGCCACCGCGCGGACCACCACCGTGGTGCCCGCCGGCGTGCTCCGTTGCCTGTTTGACCGAATAGCCAGACGGGACAGCGAACAGCGCAGCATCTGGCTCTGCCCGGTTCAGGCTGGAGACCGTGGTGGTGTGGGTCCCGTGAAACGCGTCGCTGTCGGTGCGGGTGAGCTCGATCTTGAGATCGGTCGAAACCCACTTCTCATCGGTGGACACGATCGCCGTGGCGTTGCCCATGGTGCCCGCCGGGATGGTGCGGGTGGTACGCGTTCCGCTGGCCACATCGCCGTCAATGGTCTTCGAACCGAGGTCTGTCCTGACGACGTTCTTGTCGTCATGCAGCCCGCGCGCGGGCTCGGTCGCGGAAGGTACTACAGTGCCAGTGGAGGGGGCAGGCGGTGTGCGGAGCGCACGAACGTAGGCCGTCTTGTCGTCGGGATGCAGCTGCGTGATCGTCCGGGCGACGGGATCGAAGATGGTGATGGAGATGCGCGCCGCGGAGTCGCCGTGGGCTGGAAACGTCATCTCTTCCCGCGTGCGACCCATGCTGTCACGGCTTGCGGTACGGGTGTCAGTGCGGGTCAGCACGGTGCCGTCCTGCAGCTTTTCCGTCGAGGTGCTCGTGAACGTCGCCGAGTATGGTGCGTTGGTGACCGGCGCGCGCATCGGACCACCATAGCCACCAGGGCCATGCTCCATGGGGCCACCCGGACCCTGCGCGACGGCGGGCAGAGCGGCGAAGAGTACAGCGGCAGAGGCGGAAAGCAGATACTTCGTCATGAACGGCACCTCAAAGAATCCTATACAGCCTAAAGACGGGTGCTATGCACGAAAGTGACATGCAAGTTCGCAGATTTTTTGGAATCGTTTATTCGGGTGTCTGCGATCGTTCTGTGTAGTCCGCCGGTGGATGGAAGAGCATCGGATCTGGCTCGTCGCGGGTCATGGATTGCAACGTGAGCGTGCGTGTTCCACTGCGCGGGTCATTGACCACTTCGCGGAGCGCTCGGCCAAACTCGTGCGACAGGCAGCGTTCCGTGGTGGTGGTGATCGGGCGGTCGTTTCCCAGCAAACCGGGCGGGTAAACAACGGTAGTACGCGTCGCCTCGCAGGATTCGCCCAGCACCTGCTGTGTCCCCAGGTTCTGCGTGGTGTGGGTGGGGCGTGGACGCTCGCTGGTCTGCGCTGGTGGCTGCGGGGTGGCAGGCGCACGGTGCAGTTGCGGCAGGGACGGATCGGTGCCTGCATCCGTTGCAGATGGCCTTCGTGAAGCTCGCTCGGCCAACACGTCCTGATCCACTGAGGTGAACTGGCGCGGCATGGTGCCGCTGCCGCCCGTTTGCCAGTGCAGCGTAAAGCGGGCGACCGGGTCCAGCACGGTGACCATCGTAGTGGGCGCGCCGCTCTGCGCGGGAAGGCCCGAATCGTGGTCTGTGCGGATGCGGCCTTCGCTGTCGCGGTAAAACTGCTCATGCGTCACGTTGGTGATGTGGGTACCGTCCGCAAGGGTGTGCGTCTGCGTGCGCTCAAACACCATGCTGACCGGGTCACCAGTGCGCGCCCCCATGCTGCCCACGAACCCGCTCCTAACCTGTGCGGCGCAGGGTATGGCAAACAGAAGCAGTAGAACTGCAGGATTCATAGATGGGGTTGCTCCGCGCATGAGCCGGAAGTGTAGCACCTGCGCGTGACTGGTAGGGTACTGTTCGCTAATTACCCAACGGAGTTGAAGGAGGAACAGGTGAGCACATCGATCTACAACTCACCGCTGAGTACAGGCTCAGTGCTGCTGCGGATGCTCCGTGTAGTCCGCTGGCGGCTGGAAGAGTGAGGGGTCAGGTTCGCCGCGGCTGATGGACTGCAAGGTGGTGGTACGGACGCCAGTGCGCGGGTCATCCATAGATTCGCGAAGGTTCCTGCCGAACTCGCGTGAGTTGCAAGACTCGTTTACCGAGGTGATGGGCCGGTCGTTGCCCATGAAGTCCACCGGGTAAACGACTGTCGTCCGCGAGGCCTCGCAGGGGACACCCTGAACGTCCTGTGTGCCTAGTTGCTCTGTCGTGTTCTTCAGCTGCAGCCGTGGTGGAGTTGGCGCAGGTGGCCGTGGCGCAACCGGCGGCGGAGCTAGGACCTGAGTCATGATCTGTATGGGTTGGACTGGCCGGTTCGTTTCCATCCGGAAGTACTCGTGTGGCATGAAGCCGGGGCCGCCTGCCTGCCAATTGGTGTTGGTCTGTGCGACCGGATCCTGCACATTGACGCTCGGCATGGACGTGCTCACGCCCATGCCGAGTATAGGCTACTCGTGTTCATTACGTGTGCGGCCCAGCGTGTCACGGTAAAAGGTCTCATGCGTAATGTTGGTGATGTGTGTGCCGTCCGACAGCGTCTGCACCTGCTTTTGCTCGAAGACCATGGTGACGGGATTGTTGGTTTGCGAGCCGTTTCCGCCGACGTAGCCACCGCTATTGCCAGAGCCCAAAATCATGCCCTGAGCGACGCAGGATGGGGACAGCAGGAGAAGGAAGACTGCAGGACGCATACGGATGCACCTCAATCGTGACG
>CALMOM010000033.1:26434-27144 GCA_937873305.1 uncultured Terriglobus sp. | reverse complement strand
GCGTCGGACGGCTCGATCCAAACCGTTCATCGCAAGGCACACCTTCGGCAATCGAGCCGAAGCGATGTTTGGCAGTTTCACCTGCGCCAGATGGCAGCGGCAGCGCAGCCACTGCGCTATATCCGGCGCTTCCTGATTGTCGACGAAGCCGTGGGCGAGGTCCTGGCACCACATTCGCGGAAGGATGACGTGGATGCGCCAGAGGACGATGAAAGGCGTGCCTAGACCCGCCCGCTCCAGCCCTAGGGCACAGCGACGCCCAGCTTACTCAGCGCCTTACGCGAAGCCTTGTCGTGATCACCGCCCGGGTCCATCTGGAGGCACGCGCGATAGTTCAACACGGCTTCCTCCCGCTTATTCAGCTTGCTGGCACTCTCCGCCAGATAGAAGCGTGCATCCGGATCGTCCGGCGCACGGTCCGAGGCATCCTTAAAGCGGAGGTAGGCACCTTGCGTGTTACCGTCCTTTGTGTAAAACAGCCCGACTCTCAGATCGTCCGCAACACGCGTCTGCTCCAGCTTTTGCCGTGCCGCAGAACTGTCGCCGCGGCTGCCCAGGTCTTTTAGGCGGGCCGACTTGATCGGGGCATTGGGCGCAGCAGTCGTGGGCGCTACATCGTCGTCCACATCACCCTTACCCGCACTGCTACTGGTGCCGGGTGGCAGACCATCCCCACTGCTGGACGAGGACCCTGTACCGTCCTCGTGGCC
>CALMOM010000033.1:25037-26424 GCA_937873305.1 uncultured Terriglobus sp. | reverse complement strand
CAATTGGGCGCTCTGACGATGCGGGCGGGTCGGGTACGCCGCCAGGCGGCATGTCTGGCAGTGCCGTGCCGGGGCGGCTTGCGCCCGGAGCGTGCGGCGTGCCGTCCGGATCGGTACCGTGCTTGGAGTCTTCTACCGGAAAGGCGAAGTCTGCCGCGGATGCGGGTGGCTTCGCAGTCGAACTGCCAGACCCGGTCGCCGCTGGCACCTGCTGGGACTGACATGCTGCTGCCTTCGAATCTGGCTTGCACGCCGTGTCCTGCGTTTTGTTTCCCTGCGCTGCAGCCGGCAGGGTGGCCACGGCAGCCAGCACCAGGCACCAGGTGCCATAGATGGCGTGGGACAGCTCTTTCCGTCTCATTGTGTTGGGGGTGTCCATGGCAGTTGCAGGGTTAGACGCAGCCGCACGCAGACTGCGCTCCACCTACGCCAGTTATACTCGCGGGACACATGCTGCCTCGACTCTTCCTTCGTTCGTCGCCGGTGCACGGCTGCGGCTGCTATACGCTCGATCCCATCCGGGCCGGTGCGCGCGTGGCAGAATACGATGGTCCCCGCATGCCAAAGGCCGAAGCCGACGAGCGGTACCGCGATCGCGACATCACCTATCTGTTCGGCGTGGCGGACCGTGACACCGTCATCGACGGCTTTGGCACAGCCATGTTCATCAACCACCACTGCGAGCCAAACTGCCAGACGGAAGAGGACGACGGGCACATCTATGTGCTCGCCCTGCGGAATATCGCCGCGGGCGAGGAACTGACGTACGAGTACCACCTGTACGACAGTGACGAGGACGACCAGCCCTGCTTCTGCGGCGCAGACACGTGCCGAGGCACCATGTTCAGCGACAAGGAAATTAAACGCAGAAAAAAGCTGGGCCTGCCGCTAACACTGCGCAAAAAAGCTCGGGTTCGCGTTCCTAGGACATAGGCGTGAATAGCAGTCCATCTCCGCGCGATGCCTGAGTGTCCGGGCACGACAATCTGCGCTGCGCTGCCAAACACCATGTCAGAAAAAGTCGCTAGAGGGCCACGAATTTGCTGGTGCGTTCACCGGGGCTGCGGTATTGTGTTGCGAAATGTACGGAGAGCCCGGGCATCGTTGTACAGCCTCCGGAAGTGACTCTCCGCATCGCTGATTGCGAGGACGCCAATGGACGAACGAATGGCCTTGCTCTACCTGATCTCCTGTGCCGGCTTTGTTATGGTCGCGGGCGGCATGTGGCTGCTCTATAAAGAAAAAATCGTGATCGATAAGGAGTCAAGTCAGCCGATTGAGATCAGCCTGCCGGGCGACCTGAAGTTCAAGAGCAACTATCCCGCCCTTGCCCTGTTTGTCCTTGGCTTCGTTCCTCTTATTTATCCGGTCACGCAGTTCACAAAGC
>CALMOM010000033.1:17920-25027 GCA_937873305.1 uncultured Terriglobus sp. | reverse complement strand
ACCCCGCTGCCGTTTATGCCTCCGTGGAGCCGCAAGCCGTCATGCAGGATGGCGATTCCTTCAGCGTCGAGGTGCCATTTGTGGGTGATCCCGCTAATCAGGAATACAAGGTGCTGCTGGTGGTCAACAAGCAGCTGCTCGATACACAAACCGTCACCCGCCAAGTACAGAGCGGCACCAATCCCATCGACGTGAACTTTACCCCGGCCAAGTTCGCCGAATCAGACTTCAGAACTATCAGCACGCCTGACCCGGTAGGTTTTAAATGAGCCTGCGAACACATTTGCTGCCCCTGTCGATGCTTCTCTTCACGTATCACGCGTCGCCGCAGAGTGCGGCAGTGTCGGGCCATGTGACAGACAATGCGCAACACAGCGTGCCGAACGTTCAGGTGCGGCTGCGACCACCAGTAAACAGCCAGGTGCCAGAGCTAATTGCGCCGACTGATGGTGCCGGAGCATTCACGTTCCAGACCGTGCCATCCGGTGCCTATCTTCTTGAGGTTTCCCAGGGACCGTACGTGTTGTACCGGCAGAAACTGAACGTGCCCACGCCATCGCTAAACCTGGTTGTCCAGCGCAAATAGCACATCCACATCTCGCTCCTCTAAGCCCGCTAAAATGGAGGGATGCCGTACCAGGTACTCGCCCGCAAATACCGGCCACAGCGCTTTGCCGACGTTGCAGGGCAGGACCACGTCACCCGCACACTGCAAAACGCGCTGGGGCAGGGCCGCATCGCGCATGGCTACATCTTCAGCGGGCATCGTGGCATCGGCAAAACCACCATCGCCCGCATCCTGGCGGCGGCCCTCAACTGCCAGCGCACCATCGGCTCTCCCGAGCGGCCCACGCCAGAGCCGTGCGGCACCTGCGACAGCTGCCGCGAAATCCGCGCAGGCAACGCCGTGGACGTCATCGAGATTGACGCTGCCACCAACCGCGGCATCGACGAAATCCGCGAACTGCGCGACGCTGCCCGCTACCGCCCCGCGCGCGACCGCTACAAAATCTACATCCTCGACGAAGCGCACCAGATTACCGATGCCGCCTTCAACGCCCTGCTAAAGACACTGGAAGAGCCGCCCGACCACATCGTCTTCATGATGGCGACCACCGAGCCGGAAAACATCCCGCAGACCATCCGCTCGCGCTGCCAGCACTTCAGCTTCCACGCCGTCAAGCTCGACGACATCCTCACGGAGCTGCGCGGCATCGCCGAGCACGAGGGCGTGCTGGCCGACGAAGCCGCACTCGCGCTGCTGGCCGAGGCAGGCGACGGCTCCATGCGCGACGCGCTGTCCATCATGGACCAGGCCATCGCCTCCGCCCCGTTGGTGGACGGCAAGGCTGAGCTGTCCGCAGGCGAAATCCGCGAGCTGATGGGCACCGTGCCCAACACCGTCTTTGAAGAAGTGCTCGAGTCCGTGGCACGTAGTGACGCTGCCGCTGTGATGGGCACGCTGGGCAGGCTGCTGGATGCAGGTAACTCTGCTTCCCAAATCGCACGGCAGTGTGTGCGTTACCTGCGCAACTGCATCATGGCAAAGATCGCCGGCATGACCGAAGAGCAGAACACCAGCGATCTCTTGCAAATCTCACCGGACGAGCGCCGCCGCGCCGTGCGCACCGCCATGCTCTTCACAGAGGAAGAGCTCACGCGCTTTCTGCAAGTCATGCTGCGCACCTTTGACACCTGGAACTCGGCCTCATCAAGCTGGTGCACCTGCAGCGCCTCGTCCCAATGGAGCAGTTCCTGTCACAGCTGCCAAAGCCCGCAGCCGGTGCACGGCCTGTCCCAACACCCAGGCCAGCGATAGCGGCGCCGGTACGCGCGCCTGCACCGCTTGCCTCCGCACCTTCGCGCTTTTCACCCGGCGCAATCACGCCACCCTCTGCGATCTCTGGCACGTCGCAGAGGGTGGAGCAGCCTCAGTCGGGTGGCACGCAGGTACAGAGGTTTTCGCAGCCGCCCAAGGATGCACCGCCAAGTCCGGCAGATATGCCGACGCAACAGACCCCCATTGCATCCATCGCATCGCCGTTTGCACCCCGCGAAACCTCCGCACCATCCGCTACCTCGGTGCCGCAGGCGACACCTGCACCTGCTATCCATACGCCGGCAATGCCCACGGCGCAGGACACATCCGACACCGTAGCAGGCGTTCTGCCAGCGCTGGACGCAGCAGAATCCCTGCACCAACTCCCTGCGCCGGACCCGGAAGCTACCGAACCCGCTACTTCGCCGGAGATAGCGGGAACCGCAACGCTGCAGGCCGCAGCTATCGAAGCTCTGTTCGCCACTGGCAAGCACACCTCAGCGGCAGAACAGCTAGAAAGCTCCACCTGGACACTGCACGAAGGCGAAGTCCGCATCTCCACCAGCCTGTCTAAGCCAATGATCGCCATGGTCTTCCGCGCGGACGTCGAGGCCATCATCAAGACCACCCTGCGCGAGCACGGTCTGCCGGGCGCGCGCCTCGTCGTCGAAGCGGGTGAACTGGACGCAAAACCCAAGGCGACAAGGAAGCCCCGCACCGGCTCTGCCCAAGCCCGTGCCCTCGAGCACCCCACCGTGCAGGCAGCGCAAAAGCTGTTCAACGCAGAAATTACCAACGTCTTCGATCTGCGAAAAGAGTAGGAAGGTAAACGACCATGGACATGAGCAAGCTGCAGGAGATGATGGGCCAGGCCCAGCACATGCAGGCGCAGATGGAGCAGAAGATGGCAACGACCACCGCCGAGGCCAGCAGTGGCGGAGGCCTGGTCACGGCGCGCGTCAACGGCAAAAAGGAACTGCTGCGCTTGCGCATTGACCCAACCGCGATGAGTGCCAGCGGTGGCGATGTGGAGATGCTCGAAGACCTGATTACCGCCGCAGTCAACGAGGCGGGCCGTGCCGTGGATGCACAGATGCAGACCGCCAGCACAGACATGCTGGGCGGCATGGACCTGGGAAGGCTGCTGGGCTAAGTCGTGCTTCGCTCCCCGTGGCTTCGTGCCGCTGTAGTCTCCTGCGCCGTGTCGGTTGCAGCGGTGCGGACCGTACCCGCGCAGCCGACCGCTGCCGTGCCATCCTCGATCTACCCCGCAGACCCGCAGTCTTCCCTGCAAAGTGCCGTGCAACAGATCGTGCAGCAGCACCATGGCAGCGTCGCTTTGTTTGCGCAGCAATTGAACACCGGCAAGCAGCTTGCCCTGGGTGCCGACACGCCGGTACAAACTGCCAGCACCATCAAGCTCACACTGCTGTGGACACTGCTACGCGAAGTCGCGCTCGGACACGCGCAGTGGAGCGAGCCCATTTCGTTGCACCCAGGCGAAGCCGTAGCAGGTGCCGGTGTGCTGCACTTCCTTGACGCTCCCGTCACGCTGACGCTCAAGGATGTGACCACCATGATGGTCATCTTGAGTGACAACACGGCCACCAACCTGCTGATCGACCGCTTCCCCACCGCTGCCGTCAACGCAAACATGACCGCGCTGGGCCTGCGTAACACGTGGTTCTACAAAAAGATTTCCGTACCCGCCACTGGTCCCATGCCAGCGGACCAACCGAAGTTCGGCCTGGGTAAGACCACGCCGCGCGAAATCGCTTCTGTCATGGAGCGCATCGGACGCTGCGACCTGAACCTGCCCGGCCAGCCGGGGCTCGATCAATCAAAGGCCAACGCCGCCTGCAAGATCGCGCTCGACATGCTGCGCAGCCAGTTCTACCGCGACACCATTCCCCGCTACCTCGATGCGCTCGACAGCGCGGAGGCGGCAAACGGCATCGCCAGCAAAACCGGCTCGCTGAACGCCACGCGCTCTGACGTGGCGCTGATCGCGGGCAAGTCCGGCCCCATCATGCTCGCGGTCTACACCTACAACAATGCCGCCCAGGGCTGGAGCGTGGACAACGAGGGCGAAGTCACCATCGCGAAGATTGCCAAGGCGGTGGTTACCGCGTGGTCGCCACAAGGCATCGACGGCAAGCAACTGGTGCCCGGCCTCGGCCTTCGCGACGCCTCGGCAGGCACCGCCGCGACACCATCGAACGAATCCGCGCCAGGGGGTACACGCTAGATGGAACGCTTCGCCCAACCCATGGCGCGCCTCATCGACGAACTGCGCAAGCTACCCGGCGTGGGCACCAAAAGCGCGCAGCGGCTGGCCTTCCACATCCTGCGCTCACCCGACGCTGATGCAGAGGCACTTTCCACCGCTATCCGCGCGCTTAAAGCTCAGCTACGCCTCTGCTCCACCTGCAACAACGTGACCGACGTGGACCCCTGCATTTACTGCTCGAGTCCCACGCGCACGCATGGCACGGTCTGCGTGGTGGAGGAGCCCACCAGCATCGCCTCCATCGAGAAAACGCGTGGCTACAACGGCATCTACCACGTGCTGCACGGCACCCTATCGCCGCTCAACGGCATCGGTCCAGCGCAACTGCGCATCGCCAACCTCTTCAGCCGAGTGAGCGAGATTGAAGAAGTCATCCTCGCCATGTCGCCGACCGTAGAAGGAGAAGCTACCGCACACTGGCTCGCCGGCGAACTGCACCGCGCCAGCGCCGACCACCCGCTGCGCATCACACGCATCGCCACCGGCGTTCCCGCGGGCAGCGACATCGAGTACGCCGACGAAGTCACCATGAGCCGCGCCATGGAGGGCCGGCGGGAGATGTAGATGGAACGAAGAAGCTTCTTACGGGATGGCCTTGTTTCGCTTGCGGTAGGCAGTTCCACACAGCCACAAGCTGACACTCGGGAAACGAATCTCAACACAGAGATCACCCGCATTCTTGATTTGGTGAAGCAGATACGGCCAGGTGACCTGCGCCAATCCCTTGCGCGAAGCTGGAAGCAAGACGGCGGGATACAAATAGCTTCGACAACCCGCTACCTGCTTCAGGCGTGTGACATGATTCAGATCAGCATTGATTTCCGCCAAGTGGATGTAACTCGGCCGTTCGACAATCCGGACGACATCATTACGCGCGTGTCAAAGCCTTACTTGCAATATAGGGCCTACGACTGAGGTCGGCGGCACTTAGAATACACGCAAGTCGCCGCCCGTCATCTCCTTCGGCAACTCAAGTCCAAGCATCGCCAGCATCGTCGGTGACAGGTCGCGCAAGGAGCCGTCCGGTCGCAGGCGAAACTGCTTGCCTGCCTCTGTCACAGCGATCAACGGCACCGGGTTGGTGGTGTGCGCTGTGTGCGGACCGCCGGTGACCGGATCGATGAGCATCTCGGCGTTGCCGTGGTCGGCAGTGATCAGCCACTGGCCGCCGTTGCGCTTCAGTGCAGCATAGATCTCGCCGAGGCAGGCGTCTACCGCTTCGACTCCCTTGATAGTGGGGTCCATTTTGCCGCTGTGACCTACCATGTCGGCGTTGGCGAAGTTCACCACCACCACGTCGAACGCGGTGTCCTGGATGGCCTTCAGCACCACGTCGCAGATGCCGCGCGCGCTCATCTCCGGTGCCAGGTCGTAGGTGGCCACCTTTTGCGATTGCACCACCTCGCGCTCCTCGCCTGCGAACGGCTTTTCTATGCCGCCGTTGAAAAAGTACGTGACGTGTGCGTACTTCTCCGTCTCCGCCACGCGCAGGTTGCGCAGTTCGTGCGTGGCCAGCACATTGGCCAGCAGGTTATCCATGCTCCCCGGCAGAATAACCATGGGCAGCGTGAACTTGGGGTCGTACTGCGTCATGCTGATGTAGCGCAGGTTTTGCGGCACGCCCACGCGCGGAATTTCCAGGTCAAGCTCGTCGGCCTTGGGCAGGTCGCGCGCATCCTGCTTTGTAAGTCCGCCGACCACGTTGCGCGCCAGCACGCGAGTAATCTGCCGCGCACGGTCGCTTCGGTAGTTGAAGCAGATGCAGAGATCGTCATCCTGCACGGTACCTACCGGCTGCCCCACAGCATCCACGCAGACAAACGGTCGGATGAATTCGTCCGTGGTGCCGTTGTTATAGCTCTCGCGCACAAACGCTTCGGCGTCCGTAGTGGCGCGGCCCTCGGCATTACCCTTGACCATTGCATCAAAGGTCAGCGCCTCGCGATCCCACTTCAAGTCGCGGTCCATGGCATAATAACGGCCGCTGCAGGTGGCCAGCTTGCCGCTGCCGATTTCGCCCATCTGCTGTTCCAGCGCCGCAAGGTAACCCGCGCCAGAGGTCGGCATGGTGTCGCGCCCATCCAGAAACGCGTGGATGTACACCCGCTCCGCCTGCAGCTGCGCACACAGTTTCAGCAGCGCGTACAGATGCCGCTGGTGCGAATGCACGCCGCCATCGCTCAGCAGGCCCAGCAGGTGCACGGCGCGCCCGCGTTGCATGGCGGCAGCAATCTCGCTGACCAGCAGCGGGTCGCGGAAGAACTCGCCAGACACAATCATGGCATCAATGCGCGAAATATCCATGCGCACCACGCGGCCCGCGCCCAGGTTTAGATGGCCCACTTCGCTATTGCCCATCTGCCCATCCGGCAGGCCCACGAAGTGCTCACTGGCGCGAATGACGGTGTTCGGGTACTCGCGCAGGAGCATGTCATAGGTCGGCTTGCGCGCCAGCGCGATGGCGTTGCCATGCGTCTCCGCACGCACACCCCAGCCGTCAAGAATGGTGAGGACGAGTGGCTTACGCTGCGGCATGGCTGCTTCTCCTGCGCAGACCCAACAGGAGCTTCCTGCGCTTTAGTTGTGAGGTGGTGTATGGCGGAGAGTGAGGGATTCGAACCCCCGATAGACTTACGCCTATGTCTGATTTCGAGTCAGGTGCATTCAACCGGGCTCTGCCAACTCTCCGTCCATTCAGTCTACCGTTCCCCGCCACACACGCGCAATCATGCCGGCGCGTGCCGCTTCAGAGCAGTGCAATTCCGCTGACAAGCTGCAACAACAAATCCCACACACAAGCCGCTACACGGCCGTGACGCCGGGGCCTGTTCCGGGTGGGTTGAGCGGCGAGTCTACTGGCGCTCCGTATGTCTTCCACACCTGCGGCATGCCGCCGGCCACGTAGCAGGCGCGCATGGCGTCGTCCGGCGAGGGTGGAATGCTCTTGGCCTGGAAATGATCTTCATCCGGAAAGTGAATCCAGTCACCGCCCCACTCC
>CALMOM010000033.1:9865-17910 GCA_937873305.1 uncultured Terriglobus sp. | reverse complement strand
GGGCTGTTGCGCGCGCACTTCATGCGCAGTTACGAGCATTCAGGGCCCTTCCAGGTACAGTTCTGCACGCTATTTGCACACATTTGCTGCCTTTCCACAAAGCTTTTGACACCTAAAGTAGAGGGAACGCGTGACTTGCCGCGCAGAAGCAGGACCGGGCACCACGCTTCCGAACTTTCCCACATCGGACCCTACATCTTGTGCTTGTCTCCTTGTGACACACCGGCTACAGTAGATGTACCGCATACTGGGAGTGACAGCGGTGCCCTCTCACGAGCACTCTATACGAAGATAAGGCGAAGAGCCCAGGCCAGCCCCGGACAGGCTCTATTGCGCAGTAATTCGCAACAACAGCGTGCACCGCACGCACCACAAAGGAGCACCCTTGGCGAGCACCCTCCAGACCAGCCTGTCCGACCTGACCCCCAGCTTCCCGGCGCGCGATGAGACACCCACCATGCACGTGAAAAAGCGAAACGGCGCGCTGGAAGCCGTAGACGTCAATAAGATTGTGCGCGCGGTGCAGCGCTGCTCGCACGGGCTGTCGCATGTGGATGCGATCCGCATTGCGTCTAAGACCATCGGCGGCCTGTACGACGGTGCCACCACACGCGAGCTGGATGCCATCTCCATTGACACCGCTGCGGCGCTGATCGGCGAGGAGCCACAGTACTCGCGCCTGGCTGCACGCCTGCTGCTGGCTACCGTCATCAAGGAGGTGGCAAATCAGAACCTGCACTCCTTTTCGCAGTCGGTCGAGCACGGCTTTCAGGAAGGCGTGGTCTCCCCTGCCACGGCGGAGTTTGTCCGTGTGCACGCCCGCAAACTGAACCACGCCATCGACGAGAACCTGTCGGACCGCTTTGAATATTTCGGCCTGCGTACGGTGTACGACCGCTACCTGCTGCGTGATCCCCTGTCGCGCCGCGTCATCGAGACGCCGCAGCACTTCTTCCTGCGCGTCGCATGCGGCCTGGCGGGGACGCCAAACGAGGCCATCGAGTTCTACCAGCTGATCGCTTCGCACGACTACATGCCGAGTTCGCCCACGCTGTTCAATAGCGGCACCAAGCACCCGCAGATGTCGAGCTGCTACCTGCATGACTCGCCCGGCGACTCGCTGGAATCGATCTACGACTCGTACAAGGACGTTGCGCTGCTGTCCAAGTTCTCCGGCGGCATCGGCCTCGCGTTTCACCGCGTGCGCAGCGAGGGTTCGCTCATTCGCGCGACGAACGGCCTGTCCAATGGCATCATTCCCTGGCTGCGCACGCTTGACTCTTCGGTCGCCGCCGTTAACCAGGGTGGCAAGCGCAAGGGTGCCTGCTGGGTCTACCTGGAGCCGTGGCACGCCGACATCGACAGCTTCCTGGAGCTGCGCGACAACACCGGCGATGTCAGCCGCCGCGCCTACAACCTGAATATCGCCAACTGGATCCCGGACCTGTTCATGAAGCGCGTGGATACCGACGGCATGTGGTCGTTGTTCGATCCCAAGCTGGTGCCGCACCTGCCGGACCTATTTGGCGAGGAGTTCGAAAGCGCCTACATCAAGGCCGAAGAGGACAAGATCTACTACCGCCAGGTGAAGGCGCGGGACCTGTATGCCCGCATGATGCGTGCGCTGGCCGAGACCGGCAATGGCTGGATGACCTTCAAGGACGCCTGCAACATCAAGAACAACCAGACTGGCCAGCCGGGCAACGTCATCCACCTGTCGAATCTTTGCACGGAAATCACCGAGGTCACGTCCAAGGACGAGACTGCCGTCTGTAACCTGGGCTCGGTTAACCTGGCACGTCACATGCGGCTGGATGAGTCGGGCAAGGTGGTCTTCGACTTTGAGAAGCTCGCGGAAACCGTCCGCATCGCCGTACCCATGCTGGACCGCGTCATCGACATTAACTACTACCCCGTGCAGATCGCTGCGAATTCCAACTCGCGCTGGCGTCCGATTGGCCTGGGTGTCATGGGCCTGCAGGATGTCTTTTTCCAGATGCGGCTGCCCTTTGACTCGCCGGAGGCGCAGGCGCTCTCCACCCGCATTCAGGAGGAGATCTACTACTACGCCATGCTGGCCACCACGGAGCTGGCGGAGAAGAACGGCGCGCACACCTCGTTCGCCGACACGCGCCTGGCCAAAGGTGAGTTCCAGTTCGACCTGTGGAAGATCACCCCGACCGACCCGGCCCGCTGGGAGGCACTGCGCCAGCGCATCCTGAAGACGGGGGTACGCAACTCGCTGGTGATCGCCATCGCGCCTACTGCTACCATCGCCTCCATTGTGGGTTGCTATGAGTGCATTGAGCCGCAGATATCCAACCTCTTCAAGCGCGAGACGCTCTCCGGCGAGTTCCTGCAGGTTAACCGCTACCTGGTCAACGAGCTAAAAGCTGCCGGCATGTGGAATGACGAGATGCGGATCAAGCTCAAGATGGCCGAGGGTTCTATCCAGGGCATCGAGGAGCTGCCGGACGAGTTGAAGGCAATCTACCGCACCGTGTGGGAGGTACCCATGCGCAGCCTCATCGACATGGCCGGTGCCCGCAACGCGTACATCGACCAGTCGCAGTCGCTCAACCTATTCAGCGAGTCGCCCAACATCGGCCGCCTGTCGTCCATGTACATGTACGCCTGGAAGCAGGGATTGAAGACGACGTACTACCTGCGTTCGCGCCCGGCTACCAAGATCGCCAAGACCACTGTGCAGAAGGGTGCCACAACGCTCAGCCAAACCGGCCCTGTTTCGCGCACCGTCTCACAACTGCAGCACGTTGATGTTCCCGAGCCGGAGCAGAAGCCGATTGATGCTTCCGCAGCCATTAGCTGCTCACTCGAAAACCCGGAGAGCTGCGAAGCCTGCCAATAGCAGGAGCGACCTGACTTTTAGGCGAGAGTCGCCGTGTGACCCCCGCCTACTTACAATCACTTACCCGCGCAATCTTCGCGCAAGACTTCAACCTAGGAGACTCGCCCATGTCCGCCACACTCGATCCCGTCACCGTCGCAGCTCCCACTTTGCCGGTCAATACTGGCTCCTCCGTCGCCATGCCAGAGATGCTGTTGGACCCGGGCATGTGCCTGACGCTGCGGCCCATGAAGTATCCGCAGTTCTATGACATGTTCCGCGACGGCATCAAGAACACCTGGACCGTTGAGGAAGTGGACTTCTCCACCGACTTGGTTGACCTCCGCTCGAAGATGTCTCCCGCGGAAATCCACACCATCAAGCGCCTGGTCGCGTTCTTTGCCACCGGCGACTCCATCGTCTCGAACAACCTGGTGCTGAACCTGTACAAGCACGTCAACTCGCCCGAGGCGCGGCTCTACCTGTCGCGGCAGCTGTTTGAGGAGGCCGTGCACGTGCAGTTCTACCTGACGCTGCTGGACAACTACGTACCCGACCACGACGAGCGCGCCGCCGCATTTGCGGCCGTCGAGAACATTCCTTCCATTCAGCAGAAAGCCGAGTTTTGCATGAAGTGGATGGACAGCATCGAGGCGCTGGACACGCTGCAGACCCAGCAGCAGCGTCGCGACTTCCTGCTGAACCTCATCTGCTTTGCCTCCTGCGTCGAGGGCCTATTTTTCTTTGCGGCATTCGCGTACGTCTACTTCTTCCGTTCCAAGGGCCTGCTGCACGGCCTCGCGTCGGGTACCAACTGGGTCTTCCGCGACGAGAGCTGCCACATCGAGTTCGCGTTCGAAGTGGTGCGCGTAGTGCGGGAGCAGGAGCCGGAGCTGTGGGATGCCGAGTTGGAGCGCCAGATCGTGCAGATGATGACCGAGGCCATTGACGCGGAAGCACAATTTGCCGATGACCTGCTGTCAGGCGGCGTTGCCGGCCTGTCCACCCGCGACATGCGCGCCTACCTTGGCTACGTGGCGGATTCCCGTTTGGTGCGCCTGGGCATGGAGCCGCACTTCAAGACCAAGAACCCCTTTAGCTTCATGGAGCTGCAGGACGTTCAGGAGCTCACCAACTTCTTCGAGCGACGCGTTTCCGCGTACCAGACGGCCGTCGCGGGCGAGGTCGCCTTTGGTGACGACTTCTAAAGGACTAGCTGTGTAACGTCACGATGTCTCATGAAAAAGAAGCTGCCATGATTGGCAGCTTCTTTTCTTTGCTCCCGCATCTATCTTATTTATGCGTGTGGAACAGGTGGCTTCTCCCGCGGATGCGGTCGACGTAGTTGAAGTAGAGCAGGTGGAATCAGCAATCGAGTCGAAGCAGATTGGCGATCGGATTCGCCGTCTTCGGATGCGGCGTTCCATGGGGCTGGTGGAGCTTGGGACTAAAACGGGTCTTTCGGCCAGCTTCCTCTCCCAACTGGAGACCGGCAGAGTAGTTCCCACAGTGCGTAACCTTGCGCGCATCGCCCTGACGTTTGGAAAGGACCTCTCCTACTTCTTTCGCGACGAACAGCCCGTCAGCTTTCGGGTGATGCGGCAGTCTGAGCGGGTGAGACTGCAGCGCGCTGCAGGTTCAGGCTCTATGTTTCTGTCGGAAAGCATGAGTGCGCTGGTCACAGACCAAAGTATGGTGCCCTGCATCGCGGAGTTCCGAGGACAGGTAGAGGAGGTCGTCTTCAGACCGCGGGTATTTGAGGGTGTGGAATTCGCCCTTGTTACGGAGGGCTGCCTAACCCTGGTCTCGGAGTCGGAGCGGCACGTGCTTGAACCCGGCGATGTGGTCTGGATAGACGCTCTTCGCAAACGTCAGTACACCTGTGATCCCGGTGTTCGGGCGAAGGCGATCATTATCACCCGTACGCATAAGCACTAGAATCGGTGGGGTTTCACGACTTTCTCCTGCTGAACAGTACACTTCTATGGCACACTAATAGGGTTGGTCCTGAGATAGCGGACCCAGTCTTCAGGAGAAGTACGATGGCAAAGATCTGTCCGATCACCGGCAAGAAGCCGATGTCGGGAAATAAAGTTTCCCACGCAAACAACAAGACGCGTCGTCGCTGGGAGCCTAATCTCCAGTGGAAGCGGATTTGGGTTCCGTCCGAAAAGCGATTCATTCGTCTACGCGTATCCGCGCGTGGACTACGTATCATCAACAAAAATGGCATTGAGGCTGCTCTGCTGCAGGCGAAAGGATAGGTCATGCGCACACTGATCAAGCTCGTTTCCAGCGCTGGTACCGGTCACTTCTACACCACCAGCAAGAACCCAAAGACGACCAGCACCAAGCTGGAGTTTAAGAAGTATGATCCCATCGTCCGAAAGCATGTCTCGTACCGGGAAGCAAAGATTTAAGAAGGTACTTCTCAAGAAGCATAGGGCACGCATTCGCGTGCCCCATGTTGTTTTAGCGGTATTCTGCTGTGAATGCAGGGCTGTCGGCTTAGCTCGACTTGTTCCGTAGCGATTGACTGTGACGGCCCATTCCAAAATCAAACCTTTCTGGCAGGTGTTATGTTTCGCAGCGTTACTCGACTTGCTCTCTGCGCAAGCCTTTCCAGTGTCGCCTTGCTCGGCTGTCATAGCAAAAACTCGACGCCCGCGGGTGTTATCGCCGTACGCCTGCCGGACGGCCAGACGCAGATTATTCAGCCCGGTCAACCCATTCCGGTGGGTGCAACTGTAATCGCCTCCCAGTCTCCGTCGACTTCGTCACCCCTGGGTACAGATGCGACGACGCAGGCACCTGCTAATGCGCAGGGTCAGGCCTCAGCACCTTTGCCTGACATGTCCCAAGGCGCGTCGCAGGCAGCGCCGCCGTCGACACCGACCGCGGGAGTACCACTTCCGGCAGCAAGGCCAGACCTGGTGGTGCCGGTCGGCACCCGTGTCACGGTGCGAACCCTGGAAACACTCTCAGCCGAGCATGGAGGAGGGATTGGGTCTGCATTTCGCGGAGTACTCAACTCACCCGTCTCGGTACGTGGTATCCGAGTCTTTGATCGTGGCACTAGCGTTCGGGGTGAAATTACGAGTGCGAAGGGACGAGGCCGCTTCAAGGGTGCCGGAATCCTGGGTGTCTCCCTCACCAACATCGGTGACTATCGCGTGGAGAGTAGCGAATTTGTCGAGCGTGAGAAGGGGCGGGGAAAGCGTACCGCTGGCTTTATTGGCGGCGGTGCCGGTGTTGGCGCGCTGATTGGCGGGCTTGCAGGCGGCGGCAAGGGTGCCCTCATCGGCAGTCTCGCCGGCGCCGGCGGTGGAACGGCAGCGGGCGCCTACACTGGCAGTCGTGACGTAGTCATTCCGTCTGAGAGTGCGATCAGCTTCACATTGCGGAGTTCGATCCAGGTCAAGCAATAAGGCTGCGGCGGCCCCTGGGTGTGGACGGGCCGCGCAGGTCTGCCATCATGCTGTGGCACGACACCCTAGCGCGTGTTCAGGCGTTCCATCTCCGCAGGGCATAGAATCGACGTGGCTGCGCGAGGTTGACGGTACAAAGTACAACCCCGGCGTAGTGAGCGCCGGGGTTGAGATAGGTTGAAACACCTGGCTAGCCCCGGTATAGCTCATGGGGAATCGCTTCGAAGTCCAGGTGGGCCGCGAGCGGCTTGCTGGGCTCATTCATCACTTTGTAGAAGGCAGTCTGGAACTTCTTCATTTCGTCCGGAGTGCCGACGGTCACGCGAACGTAGGTAGGCATAATCGGCCAGACGCGACCAATGGCCACCTTCTCGCCCAGCATGGCATGTTGCACCTCAGCGCCGGGTCGATTTACATCCACCATGAACATGTTCGCCTGCGCTCCCGGCACAAACTTGTATCCATGCTTGGAGAGGAAGGCAAGCGTATCGTCCAGCGTGTCGCGATTGATCTTTTTGCGCAATGGCACCAGCTGCTTATCGTTCAGGCTGGCGGCAGCAGCGGCAGCGGAGGTGAGCGAAATGCTACCGATCTGACGGTCATTCGGCGTCACCGCCTCGAAGCGCGCCAGCAGCTCAGGGCGGCCAAAGGCAAAGCCCGCACGAACGCCCGCCATGCCATAGATCTTCGAGAATGTGCGAAGAACGATCACATCCTTGTCCTGCGCGACCAAGTCGATGACCGAATCTTCGTTGGAGAAGTGGTGATACGCCTCGTCCACGATGACCACTGAGCCGGCAGGCTTGTTGTTGACCAGCCACGCAATATCTTCCTTGGGCGTGATGGTGCCGGTTGGGTTGTTCGGATTAACAATGTAGTACGCGCCAGGATTGGGGTGCGCGGCCAGCATCGCCTTTACGTCGAACTTATAGGTGGTCTTGTCCAGCGGCACCTGGAAATACTTGGCCTTCATCGTCATGGCCGCGCGATAACCCTGCTCGTACGATGGATCACCCAGGACAAGCGGCTTATCCGGACCGATATTCGAATACAGCGCCAGGTCCAGCGGCCCACCCGAGCCCGGGTAGATGCGTACATAGCCCGGCTTGAGCTGGAACTGATCGCTAATCGCCTTGGTCATAGCAGTGCTGTACTCGCGGTCGTAGCGCCCACCCTTCTTGGCGGCGACGCCGATGGCGTCCAGCGCACAGGCTGCCGGACCAAGCGGGTTTTCATTCGACGAGATGATGACGGTGTCTGGCGGCATTGGACGGCGGCCCGCACCCATGTCATCGCCGCCCGCGCCTACACCACTGCGGCGGCCTATCCCCGCCTGCGCAGGTTGGTTGGCTGCGGCTTGCGATGCCAACGCTGGTAGCGCCGTCGCTGCCACCGTACAGATGCCGGCGGAACGCATGAAATTGCGGCGGGAAAAGAACTGCTGGGCGGCGGTAAAGCTCTTCAAATCCATGATGCGACTCTCCTCAGAGTGGGCTGCGGTGTTCGAATCGGAGGTACACGTCGGCAGTCGACGCGGCACGTGCGTTGCAAAACCTTGGTTGAAGCGGGTTCGCCCATGCAGGACGACTCTTGCATGAGGATTTACAAACAAGATAGCGTGAAAATCAGGTCAATGCGAGGCAGGACGCAAATTTTTCTTCGCGGCTGAAGCAGTTTGCTTCGTTATCTATTGCCGGACCTGCAGCCCACCGAACCGTTCCGGTTGGTACATCTGGTTAACGAGTCTCGCCGCCCTGGTTGATGCCTTC
>CALMOM010000033.1:0-9855 GCA_937873305.1 uncultured Terriglobus sp. | reverse complement strand
GGCCCACCACCACCCGCAGGGGCTCACCAACGGGGGCTGGCAGGGCGGCTGCGCCTTGCGCGTCCGTGGTCAGCAGCGTACCTGCGCCTTCAGACTCGTCATACCAAAGGGTCAGGTGAGCATTGCGCAGCGGTGTGCCGTTGCGACCATCCAGCACCCGGACTCGAAATACCGCGGAAGCTGCCTCCGTGCGATCCGAAATCACCGATCTTTCCGCGGGGGGCGCGGCAACAGGTACACCCGCGGCGGCTCCGGTCTGCTGTTGAGCCTGCACGAGCGATGCACCTGGGCAAAGAAGCGTGAAAAGGAGTGCTAACAAGTGCAGCCTCATTTGATGGGGGACGCTTGCGGCACCAGACCACTGCCGATGGAGGTGGACCGCGCGACGTCGGAACCGCCCAGAAGATTGGACCAGCGTAGCCCATCTCCTGCAGTACTGGTTGCAGTCGCCCGCTCGACTGCGAGCGTCGCGACAGCGTTCACAATCCACTCGAAATGGTCTTGACCGACGGACTTGCGATCCGCATCAGGAGCAGGATTCATGAAGTCGATGGCATAGGGTACGCCATCCTCGACGGCAAACTCTACCGTGTTCAGGTCGTAGCCCAGCGCACGGCACAGCGTCAGGGCGTCCTGCTCCACTCGCTCGGTCAGCGCAGCAGGGTAGGTTGGTGGGTTCTGCACGTAGCGCTCCGCGGGCGGACGAGTTGGGTCGTATGGCATGATGCGAACGTCTTTTTGGCCAACCACGTAGCAGCGAAAGTACTCGCGGAACTGCACGGCAGCTTGCAGAATCATGCAGAGGTCGCGCGTCTGGTCGTAGGCCTGGAAGAATTCGTCCGCGCTGTGCACGTGGTACACATCCCTCCATCCGCTCCCGTCATGCGGCTTCAGGAACGCCGGAAAGCCCACGTACTCGAATACCGTGTGCCAATCGTACGGGAATGGTAGGTTCTGGAACGAGGCAGCGTTGGTGTCCGTCGGCATCTGTTTGCTGGGCAGCAGTACGGTCCGGGGCACGGCAACGCCCAGCTTGGCTGCCAGCGAGTAGTTCAAGAACTTATCGTCGGCGCTCCACCAAAAAGGATTGTTGATGACGTGGGTACCGGTGAGCACCGCATTCTTCAGGTAGGCGCGGTAGAACGGTACATCGTGGGAGATACGGTCGACAATGACCGCGTAGTCACAGGGCATCGCTTGCTTCACCGTGCCGACCATTACAAACTCAGCGGACACATCGTCCACTCCCATGCCATTCACCCTGTCCACAAAGGCCTGCGGAAAGGTGTTCTCCACGCCGAACAGGATGCCAATCTTCTTCATGGATCGCTCCTTCGGTGCGGTGGTCCTCAAGCTACAGGCCTGACCGGCTGAAATCAAACCCGGCCAGCAACGCCGTGACAGGACGCTGAACCAGAAGTCGCCCGCAACTCTCGCGAACACGATGTTGTAGATCCCTGCATGCTCGAACATGACTCATCATGGAACGGCTCAAGACGGTCGACCCGCGCCGGGAAGACTCGCGATGCAATTTGGCCACATGTCTGCTGGAAGAGCTCTGCTACGCTTCAACAGCAGCGTACCGCATGCAGACTCTGGCAACACCCACCGCGATCGTAACGAACCCTGAGACCGCAGGCGCATGGGTCGTGCGGGCCGGTGCCGAAGGCAGGTACATTCACCTCCGCGGATGGGTGTCGCGCATTCTGCCAACCCCGCGCGACTTGTTCTTCTACCTGCCAGAAAGCTATGCCGCCTCCCCGGAACGCAGCTACCCTGTGCTGCTGATGCACGACGGGCAGAACCTGTTTGATGGCGAGCTGTCCTATGTGCACGGGTCCACCTGGAGGGTGGGCAGCACAGCGGATAACCTTATCGCAGATGGTGAGGTCGCGCCACTGCTGATTGTCGGCATCGGCAATGCCGGCGCCGAACGTATGGCAGAGTACACCCCAACCCCCGAAAGCCGACTAGGCGGTGGCAGGGGTCCACTGTACGCCAGAATGCTCGTGGAAGAGGTGCTGCCCATGCTGGCCGCGCACTATCGTGTGCTGCCAGGCCCTGCGAACACCGGCCTGGTTGGGGCTTCGCTCGGAGGCCTTATTTCGTTGGCCATCGCTCTTCGTTACCCGCATGTCTTTGGCAGGGTTGGCGTCGTATCGCCATCGCTTTGGTGGGATGACCGCGTCATCCTACGCGATGTTCGCTCTCTTGACGGGCCTCTGCCGGTCCGCATCTGGTTGGATATGGGGGAAGCCGAGGGACTTCGGCACCTACAGAACACGAACCTTCTAAACCGCCTGCTGAGAGACCGGGGCTGGCAACCGGGTGTGGACCTGCTGTACCGTGTGTTTCCCGACGGGGAACACAACGAGGCAGCGTGGGCTGCCCGGTTCGGCGATGTTCTCCGCTTCCTCTTTCCCACCGGTGCTTCCGGGTAGACCTTTCGGCGGCCATAGTGCAAGGACAGCGCGGCTGCAACATTGCGTAATACCCTCAAAACGCCCATACTATACAGGTTGCAGGTTTGCGCAGTATCGCGGCCCTGCCCAGGATTGACGGTTCTGCTCCACTCCTCCGTAGTGGCCCGCACGACGCGATCCAAAGACTCTTGAGCAAGTGAGGAACACCTACAGTGGTCATGATTCGCCTAGCGCGCGTGGGAGCACGCAAGCAGCCCTACTACCGCATCGTCGTCATCGAGAAGGATCGCGCACGCAACGGCCGTTCCATTGAGGTTGTTGGCACCTACAACCCGCGCACGGAACCCAAAGCTGTTCAACTGAAGCGCGACCGCATTGACTACTGGGTTAGTGTTGGGGCGCAGACATCAGAGATCGTTGCGAAGCTGCTGAAGAACACCCCTGTGTCAGCAGAACCGGTCGCAGCGTAGTCGCCAACTACCGCTGACTATCGACGCACCTTTGATCGTCGGGCAAACGGATGCTCGCACCGAGTAGCCGTTCCGCTGAGAGGTCGGGAAGGACATCATGACTGAATCCACAAGCCCGGCCAAGCTCGACGTGCACGCCTTCGCCCTCGCCCTGGTACAGCCCCTGTGTGACGAGCCAGGTGAAGCTGCCGTATGTCTCACAGACGCTGAACGGGACGCCACCTGCGTGATTACGGTTTCGCCAAATGACTTTGCGCGGCTTTCGAGCGGCAGGGGACGCACCGTTCGCTCGCTGGGCACGGTACTGGGTGCGGCAACCGCAAAGCTGGGCACCCACTGCAGCCTGGACCTTCGCTCAGGCCGGTAGATGCAAGGTGCACAGGCCGATACGCGGTTGCTGGCGCGCATCGTTCGCCCGCAGGGCCGCCACGGCGAGGTGCTCTGCGAATCCCATACAGATTTTCCGGAGCAATTCACCGGCTCTCCCAACTTGAGCCTGCGTCTGGCAGACCAGCATCCTCAACCCGTCGTTGTGGAATACTTTTGGAAGCCACTTGGCAGGAATGCTGGTCGTATTGTCCTCAAGCTGCAGGGCGTTGACTCTATCTCAGCGGCGGAAGCACTGCGCGGTGCTTCCATCCACATGCCAGTGTCGGAGCGCGTCGCCGTGGAAGATGCCAGGTACTTCGTGTCTGATCTGGTTGGCTGTGACTTTTTCGACGGAGACAGGTGCCTGGGCAAGGTAGCGGACGTGCAGTTTCCCACCACCACCTCTGGCAAACAATTGCTGGACGCGACTGCGCTCTTTGTAGTCTGCACCGACAGTGGAACCGAGTTGCTGATTCCGTTTGCAAACGAGTTCACCCGGGCGATCAACCTGGAGGACCGTTGCATTTACATGGAATTGCCCAACGGCCTTGCACAGCTGAACTTCGAATGAGCAGCGATCCGCAAGAAGCGCTGCCAACCGTAAAAAAAGCTCCGGTGAAGCCTGCACTGCAGGTCGACCTCCTGACGATCTTTCCGGGCCTGCTGGAAAGCACGCTTCGCCATGGTGTCGTCGCACGCGCCTTCCAGAAAGGTACCGCGGAGTTCCGTACACTCGACCTGCGAGACTTCGCTGTGGATCGCCATCGCACAGTGGACGACCGGCCCTTTGGCGGCGGAGAGGGCATGGTGCTGAAGCCGGAGCCCCTTGCGGCTGCCATTCAGACGCTGCCCATTCAGCCAAAGGGTGTCCGCGACACGAGCCGCGAGCGCGTCGTGCTGCTCTCCGCGCAGGGGCAACGCTTCACCCAGGCCAAGGCGCGGCAGTACGCCGGATTGGAGCGGCTTGTGGTGCTCAGCGGCCGGTACGAGGGAGTGGACGAACGAGTCAACCAGATGTTTTGCGATGAAGAAGTTTGCATCGGTGACTACGTGCTGTCCGGTGGTGAACTGGCAGCGGCCGTTGTGATCGATGCAGTTGTCCGCCTGCTGCCGGGAGTTCTGGGCAACGCTGACTCGACGCAGTATGAAAGCTTCGGGCAGGCGGAGAACATCGTCCGTAAAGACAGTGGCGGCAGCTCCTCCGCCGCGGCCGGTGGACTGCTTGATTACCCGCATTACACGCGACCGCCGCGCTTTGGAGACCTTGATGTTCCCGAGGTACTCTTTTCGGGCGACCACGGTGCCATTCGGCAGTGGCGTCGGCAGCAAGCCCTGCTCAAAACCCATCAGAACCGGCCTGATTTGTTGAAGGATGTGCCGCTTAGCGCTGAAGACCGTAAGTTTCTGGCGAATCTCGAGAAAACGCAGGAGTCATAGTCGCACCTTTGTGTGTGCACTTGCCAGGCATCCCCGCGTCTTTGCGTTATACTAAACCTCGATTCCAAACAAGGATTTCTGCGTCATGTCGATCCATCCCATCATGCAAAAGCTCGCTGCAAAGCTCGAGCGCACCGACATTCCCGAGTTCGCACCAGGTGACACGGTACGAGTTCAGGTCAAGATTAAAGAAGGCGAAAAAGAGCGCCTCCAGGCCTTCGAGGGTATGTGCATCGCTCGCCGCAAGGGTCCCCAGGGCAGCTTTACGGTTCGCAAAATGAGCTTCGGCCAGGGTGTCGAGCGCATCTTCCCCTTTAACTCGAAGGTCGTCGAGAAGGTAGAAAAGGTACGCTCATACGAAGTGCGCCGTGCCAAGCTGTTCTATCTGCGCGGTCTGCGCGGTAAAGCTGCTCGTTTGCGCGAGGTTGCTCGTACCGCGTAGTTCGAGCCCGTGGAGCACCGGCGCGCTGGTGCTCCCTGACTGACACACGCCAGTGATACAGGCCCAGGCTGATTAGCAGCCCCTAACTGTGCCAGGGTCCATGTCGAAGCCTTCTGAAGTGCGCCGTAAGAACAACTTCATACCGGAAGGCTGCACCAAGCAGCAGATGCTTCGCGAACTGGTGTGTTCCGACGCTCCTGAGCAGGAACTGCGCTACCACGGTTTTAGCTTAATCGATTGAATCGACGAGGTGGGACGCGGAGCTTTGTTCGGCCCTGTTGTGGCAGCCGCGGTTGTTTTACCGCTACGCACCCAACGACTGCAACGCCTGGGCTTGCGCGACTCCAAGCAACTGACACGTGACGAGCGAGAGCGACTGGACCGCGAAGTGCGTAAGTGTGCCGTCGCCTTCGCAGTGGCAGAGGTCGACGCTGAGACCATCGATCTAATCAACATTTACCAGGCCTCGCGACTTGCCATGCGCATCGCGGTCGATGCCCTGCCCTGTGCGCCCGATCACCTCCTGATCGACGCCCTGCGCCTGGACCACCCGTGCGCACAGACGAAACTCATCTACGGCGATTCGCTTTCCATCTCGATCGCGGCTGCCTCCGTCATCGCGAAGGTGTACCGAGACGGCAAACTGCGCGCGTGGGACCTGGAGCACCCGCAGTATGGCCTGGCCGCGCACAAGGGCTATGCCACCCCGGAGCACCGTCGCGCGCTGGAGCAACACGGGCCCACGCCCCTGCACCGCCGCTCGTTCGCGCCCGTGGCAAAGTTCTACGGTGAGGAAGCGTTGGAGCAGGCCGTAGCCACGACCGAATTGCTGTTTGACGATGCAGAGTTGCAAGAGGAGCTGGAACCATGCATGGCCGACTGATGTGCGTGGTGGCGCACCCCGATGATGAGTGCTTCGCTTTTGGCGGAGCGCTGCTGCTGGCCAGGGAGGCTGGTTGGCAGACCTATGTGCTTTGCCTGACGGACGGACAAGCCGCGACCAATCGTGGCACCTCCGCCGGCGCAGCGGACCTGGGCCGCATGCGACGCGAGGAGTTCCTCCGCAGCTGCACGGTGCTGGGCGTGGACCAACACGAATTGCTCAGCTATCAGGATGGCAGGCTTGAGTTCGAGCCGCTGCACGGTCCGGCAGGCGACATCGTGCGGCGCATCCGCGCATGGCAGCCGCAGGTCGTGCTCACGTTCGGGCTCGATGGTTCGCTCAATGTGCACCCGGACCACACCGCGGTGAGCGCCTTTACCAGCGCCGCTTTCCACTGGAGCGGCCGAGCGAACCGCTACCCTGAACTCGGTGCACCCTACCTGCCACAAAGGCTCTATCACCAGAGCACCGCCTTTACCATGGCGGACCGTGCGCCACTGCTGCCCGCGCCTTGGACTGTGGAACTGGACATCTCGCGCGTGAAGCACCGCAAAGAAGCTGCCTTCCGTGAGCACACGTCGCAGCTCGCGGTACTTGGCAAAGTACAGCCATACTGGGATCGCTACGGCGACCGCGAACATTACACGCTGGTGGGCGCATCGTCCCCGCAGCCTGCGGAGCTCGCGACCAGCCTCACGGACGGCGTAGTGCTGGACTAACCGGACGCTACGCAGCTGTCCTGGCTGGTTGTGCCCGCACGGTGCGCTTGCGCGTCAGCAGGCGGTACGCAGGCCGGGCGAGCAGAAGCACCGCCAGCACCAGCGTGTCTTTAAGCGGGCTTAGAACACCTTTCTTGACCAGCCACCAGTAATGCACGATGCCAAGCACAGCCGCGAGGTATACCAGCCGGTGCAGTCGCTGCCATAGCTTGCCGCCCATAGCGCGCATCACCCATTGCGGTGAGGTCATCGCGAGCGCCAAGAGGATGACGTACGAGGCCAGCCCTACCTGGATGAACCTGCGTTTCTTGAGGTCGTCCACGATGGTCGGCCAAACCGCCGCCCATTGCTCGCGAAGTGCAGCCATGTTGCCGCTTCGAAGGCTCACCAACGCACCGGAAAAATCGAACCCGGAGAAGAGAAACACGTATGTCAGCAGGTGAAGCGTCGCGTAAAAGAACGCGAACAAGCCCAGCATTCTGCGCAGACGGACCAGCCATCCCAGCGCAGGCAGCAGCCGACGCAGCGGGGTGATGGCCAGCGAAGCCAACAGGAGGTATACCGTCCAGTTGCCGGTGAAGTGTGTAATCCACTGCACGGGGTCCGTGCCCAAATTCCCGGTCTGAAAACGGTACGCAAGAACCAGAAAGGGCGAGAGGGCCAGCAGGAAAACGACGCCCTTGATGTACGTTACGGTTCTTGTCGTCATGATGTGCTGTCTTCAGCTTACGGCGCTGGGGTCAGACGGCGTCGTCAGAAGTTGCGATTCAGATCCATGCCGGTATATAGACTCGCCACTTCGTTCTGGTAGCCGTTGAATGGTAACGTCGGCACGGTTCGCGGAAAGACGCTGCTATCGATCCTGCGCTCGTGAGCCTGGCTCCACCGGGGGTGGCTGTGCGCTGGGTTGACGTTGGCGTAGAAGCCGTATTCCTCTGGAGCCATGTCGTTCCAGGTGGTCTGCGGCTGCGAATCGCTGAAGTGGATGCGGACGATCGATTTTGCCGACTTAAACCCGTACTTCCACGGCACAATCACGCGCACCGGCGCGCCCTGCTGGTTCTCCAGCGTCTGGCCGTAGGCGCCGAAGGTCAGCAGCGTGAGCGGATGCATGGCCTCATCCATGCGTAGGCCCTCGCTGTACGGCCAATCGAAGCCACTCGGCAGGTCCATCTGCTTTCGGTCAGCGAGGGAGTAAAACTGGACGTATTTTGCGCTTGGCTTTGGGTCCGCAAACTTGATCAGCTCCGACAACGAGTAACCGACCCACGGGATGACCATGCTCCACGCCTCCACGCACCGGAAGCGGTAGGTGCGGTCTTCCAGTGGGCGGTAGCGCATGAGTGCATCGATGTCGATGGTCTGCGGCTTGTTCACTAATCCATCGATCTTGATGGTCCACGGGCGGGTGTGCAGCTTGCCTGCATTTGCCTTGGGATCGGCCTTGTCCGTGCCGAACTCGTAGAAGTTGTTATAGCTGGTCGCCTTGCCCTGCGGTGTCACAGCGTCGGTGACCACCGGAGCCTTGCCGGGCACGGTGGGCAGTTTGGTTGCAGCTAAAACGGACGGCGTGTACAGCGGCGGCATCTTCTTGTGCCACTCGTATGCCAGTCCCGCTGCGGCAAGCCCGCCAAAAATCATGTTGCGCCGGTTCAGAAATTTCTCACGCGGCGTGATCTCAGAAGATTTGAACTCAGGCACCTTGCCAATCAGCATCTCAACCTCAACGGGCTTAGCCCACGTTGTAGGACGTATCGCAACGAGCATTCGGTTTGGCAACCCGAGTGGAAATCCTTAGCAGCAGGAGCAAGAGCGAACACGATGACAGTCACAGCGGCACGCGAGGCAGTGTTGATGCAGGCAGCAGATCAGTTACAAACGGCACGGCGCACCCAAACCCCAATTGAGAGCTTGCCGGACGCACTGCGGCCCAACAGCGAAGCCGAAGCATTCGCCATCCAGGACATCATGGCCGTTGCCTATGGACGAACGGGCGGATGGAAGATTGGCGCTGCCGGCGCTGACGGTGTTCCCTTTTTCGCGCCCATGCCAGCCGCGTGGATGGGCGACAACGGGTGCCTGTTCCGCGGCTTGAACCATCGTCTGCTGGGTGTGGAGGCTGAGATCGCGTTCCGCTTGGCTCATCCACTCCCGCCGCGCACCCCTGCCTACACCCGCGACGAGCTCATCGCAGCCATCGGCAGTTGCCACCCGGTCATCGAGGTGTTGGAATCGGCCTTTATCGACCCGCAGGCTGTGTCGCGGCCTGAGATGCTGGCGGACCTGCAGATGCATGGAGGCTTTGTCGCTGGACCTGCGGTACCGCAGTGGCGTGAGATCGATTGGGCGCAGGAGCCTGTCACCCTGACCATTGACGGTGCCGTCCGCTATGAGGCCGTCGGGACCGCACCCGCCGGACCGGACTTAATTCGCCTGCTCCTGTTTCTTGCCAACGAGGGCGCGGAACGGACAGGCGGCCTGCATGAGGGAGATTGGATCACCACAGGCAGTTGGAGTGGATTAAACTGGGCGTCGCCGGGCGCGGAAGCGATTGCGCACTTCAAGCACGCGGGCCGGGTCACCCTTGTGTTCGCTCCCGTACCGCATTGATCGCAGTGGTTGCAAACGTCAAGGTTGCCGGTTGAAACGCACGCGGAAATAGACCGTGAACCGCGTGGATGTGTCTCATCTCAAGTAAGGAGTCCCTTTGAATGCCACGTCCCTACTGGTCCGGCACACTCCAAATTTCGCTGGTGTCCTTTGGCGTCAAGTTCTTCGTCGCCACGGAAGCCAAAAGTCAGATCCGCTTTCACCAGATCAGCCGGTCGTCCGGCGAGCGCGTGCGGCACCAGAAGGTGCTTGAATCCAGTCTGGAGCCGCAGGGCGAAGTTGAAACCGACGACACCACGCCCGCACCTTCCACCGTGGGTAAGGACGACATCGTAAAGGGCTACGAGTACGCCAAGGGGCAGTACGTGCAAATTGAGCCCAGCGAAATCGCCAACCTGCGCGTGCCTTCAAAACACACCATCGCCATCGAGCAATTTGTAAGCGAAGAAGAGATCGACCCCGCCTACTTCGACAAACCTTACTTCGTTGCGCCGGACGGCGA
>CALMOM010000032.1 GCA_937873305.1 uncultured Terriglobus sp. | reverse complement strand
CATATCTTTTGGAAGGTTGCGCTCGCTACGGCAGAGGAGGATGTCCGGCTGGATGCCGATGGAGAGCATCTCCTTGACGGAGTGCTGCGTGGGCTTGGTTTTGAGCTCCTGCGCGGCGGCGATCCACGGCACCAGCGTCACGTGGACGAACAACGTGTTTTCGCGGTGGAGGTCCTGCCGCATCTGCCGGATGGCTTCGAGGAAGGGCAGCGACTCGATGTCGCCCACGGTGCCACCGATTTCGACAATGCACACGTCGCAGTCCGCCGCGACCTTGCGCATGGCCGCCTTGATCTCGTTGGTCACGTGCGGGATGACCTGCACGGTCTTGCCCAGGTAGTCGCCGCGGCGCTCCTTGGTGATGACCTGCTCGTAAATGCGGCCACTGGTTAGGTTGTTGTCGCGCGACAGCCGGGCATGGGTGAAGCGCTCATAGTGGCCCATGTCCAGATCGGTTTCCGCGCCGTCGTCGGTCACGAAGACCTCGCCATGCTGAAACGGCGACATGGTGCCAGGGTCCACGTTCAGGTAGGGGTCGAACTTCATCAAACCCACGCGCAAGCCGCGCGCTTCCAGCAGGCAGCCGATGGATGCGGCCGCAAGTCCCTTGCCGAGCGACGACACAACGCCGCCCGTTACAAAGATGTATTTTGCTGACATCTCCGCCTCGTTCTTTTGAATTGTCGTAGTGGCCGTGCGTGGCGTGCACGAGCAAGTATACCAAGCCGCCCTCTCTGCCTAGAAGGTGCCTAGACCTGCCGCCTCCTTGAGCAGCAAGAGGTACCACAGCACCGGCGCGCCCACCAGTAAGGCATCGATGCGGTCCAGGATGCCGCCGTGCCCCGGAAGCATGGTGCCGCTGTCTTTGACGCCCACGCCACGCTTTAGTGCGCTCTCCAGCAGGTCGCCCACCTGCGCGGCGATATTGACCAGCGCGGCCAGCAGCAGCGTCTGCCAGAGTGGCTGCGAAATGTGCAGCAGCGTGCTCCCATGGCGGCCCACAGCCTGGCATACCCCCACCAACGCGCCGGCGATGGCAACGGAACCCATCAGCGACGCCAGCGCGCCCTCCTGCGTTTTGTTCGGGCTCAAGGCCGGGGCCAGCTTGCGTTTGCCGCAAGCTTTTCCCACATAGAGCGCCGCGATGTCCCCGGTCCAGACCACCAACATCAGAAAAATAAGCAGCGTGGGACCGTTCTCCCGCGCGATGATTTGCGGCAGCAGCGTGAGCGGATACGCGACGTAAATGAGTCCGAAAAAGCCTGCCGCAGCAATGGGCAGCACACGCTCCAGGTGGCCGGTGCGCGCCTCCCGAAAGGCCGCCACGGTGAGCAGGCTTAGACCAAGCGCGCTGAGCACTGGCAGCATCGCCTCCAGCGGGCGAAAGTACGTCACCACAAACAGCAGGGCAGTCGCCAGCAGCATCCACCAGGCTGGAACCACTTCGTCGCCTGTCCGCGTCAGCGCAAGGTACTCATACGCGGCCAGCATGGCTATAACCGCAGACACAACAATGAGGGCAAGCTGGTTGCCCCAAAACACAAGGCCAAAGACGAGGGCAATGAGTACAGTGGCTGTGATGATTCTCTTCATGGATCACTACTGAGCATATCGTTCCGCCCATCTGCGGCCGAAGGCTAACTGTTATGGCACCAGCGCCGGCATCAGCGGTTCCGGCAGGCTCTCGTCTGTGAACTCAGTATCGAGACCGCCGAAGCGGCGGCTGCGCTGCTGGAATGCGGCAATACCTTCCAGAAGGTGCAGACCGCGGAAATCTGGCCAGAGGCGGTCTGTCATGAACAACTCGGCGTAGGCAATCTGCCACAGCAGGTAGTTGCTGATGCGCATCTCCCCGCTGGTGCGGATCAGGAGGTCTGGGTCTGGCATCGCGCCGGTGTACATATGGCGAGACAGCGTTGCCTCATCCACCTGGTGAAGAGCGCCTGCGCCGAGCAGGTCATCGACGGAACACCCACGCCGGATCGCTTCGGCTACCAAATCCAGCACTATGCCGCGGACGGCATCCACAATTTCAGCACGCGAACCGTAATTCAGGGCCAGCGTCAGGGTGGTCCCCGTGTTGCGGGCCGTCTCTTCCTGTGCCCACTGCATGATCTCCTGCACCTCAGGCGGCAACTCGTGGGTACGGCCGATGTATGCCATGCGCACATTGTTGTCGTTCATGCGCTTGACGTTGCCGGTCAGGTAATTGCGCAGCAGCTTCATCAGGAAGGTGACCTCTGCCTTGGGCCGACGCAGGTTGTTCTCAAGGGAGAACGCATACAGCGTTAGATAGGGCAGGTTGATGCGGCTGGCCGTTTCCACGACGAATTGCACGCTGTCAGCCCCGCGCTGGTGCCCCAGAAAGCGCTTCAGCGCACGCTTACCCGCCCAACGTCCGTTGCCGTCCATGATGATGGCCACGTGTTCTGGCATGCGGGCAGGGTCCAAGGTGCGGTACACCGCAAGCTCCTCGGGGGTAAGCTCCTGGATGCGCAGGGCCTGCTTCAGCGGCAAAATTGGTTCTCCCGTTTGCAACTCCGCTTGAACCTAGCACGTCCTCTCTGCCCCCTGCAATGCTTGCGGGAAGAGACAGAGAGGACGTGCGCCTTCGGAGCCGAAGTGCGGAACGGCGCTCTATGCCATGCGGCGGCGGCCCGAGGCCAGTTCCCGCACATGGTTGAGGAAAATGGACTTTTGCAGCGCGTCCATCTGCGAGCAGAAGGCGGCGATTTCTGCCAGAAAGGGATCATTCATCAGCACTGTGGCCTCGTCGCGCTGACGGCTCTTGCTGTCGCGCAGCAGGGCACCAATCTCGACCTGGAGGGCACGTGCTAGGCGTTCCAACGAGGACAGGGTCGGCATGGCCTTGCCGTTCTCAATCTTGGAGATGTACGTCCGGGGCACATTCATGCGGCCAGCCAGCTGGCGTTGGCTCAAGTTCCGCGCCCGGCGCAGGTCGCGAACCGCAGTGGCCACCTGAATACTGTCGTTCTCCCTCTGACCCGCTGGCGGCACGATGGTGAGCGCCGGTGCTGCGACTGCCTCCGGTTCGTCCACGTCCAGGGGCTTACGGCACTTCCGGCAAAGTTCATTGCCGGTGCGAAATTGAACCAGGCCGCAGTGATCACAGCGCAGTACTTCCCGCTGTTCTACGGGAGCCATCATGGTTGCCATATTGTGTGTTGCGGATGGGTGCCAGAGCGGGTACCCATAACGCCAATGCCCGGGGAGGCACAAGCGATGTCCTTACAGTCATGCCGAAGTCCCCTTCCAGTCAAGGGGAATCCGATTCGCTATTAGCGACTCTCTCCGAATTCGTACGGAGTGTACCTCTGAAGTAACTACCAACTACTGCAAAAAGCTGCTACTTTCCGTCGTTTTGATCCCCGCCCCTTGCCACTGCTTTGTCATTGCGTCCATGCTCCCCGGCTGAATACCCCGTACCGCATCCGTGACAACCGCGATGTCGAAGCCGAGCGCCTTGCCGTCCAGCGCGGAGAAACCGACGCAATAGTCCCAGGCCAGGCCGCACAGAAGGAGCCGCGAGAGGTTGCGGTCCCGCAGATAGCCTGCCAGCCCGGTGGACGTGCGGTGGTCGTTCTCGAGGAATGCCGAATACGAGTCCACGTTCTGCCGAAATCCCTTGCGCAGGATCAACCCGGCGTGTGGCAGCTGCAGGTCGGGGTGCAGGGCTGCACCGGCGGTCTGTTGCAGCGTATGGTCTGGCCACAGCGACTGCGTACCGTAGTCTGCCTCCACCGTCTCGACGAAGGATTGCTTCCCATGAGTGCTGGCGAACGAGATGTGGCCTGCCGGGTGCCAGTCCTGCGTGAGAATGACCTCGCTGAAGCGCTGTCCCAGCCGGTTGATGAGTGGCACGATGCTGTCACCTTCCGCCACAGGCAGGCGGCCACCTGGCATGAAGTCCACCTGCATATCGATCACCAGCAACGCCTCGCCAGCCGCCATTGTTCCTCCTTACCTTGCCGTCCTGGGGATTGGATGCCGCGGTGCACTTGAGGTACCGGGACGCTGCCGCAATCCCCGCGGGAAGCGAGAGGCCGCATGGCGCGACGCTACACTGCTGCCATGCTTAAACCTTGTCACGCTGAAGCACGCCTGCGTGTGCGCTATGCCGAAACCGACCAGATGGGCGTTGTGTACCACGCGAACTACCTTGTGTGGTTCGAGGTTGGGCGCGTGGAGATGCTGCGAACATTTCACCTGCCATATAGCCGCCTGGAACAGGAGTTCGACTGCATGATTGCGGTGGCAGGCGCGGAGGTGCGGTACCGGTCACCCGCGCGATACGACGATGAAATTCTCGTGCGCACACGCCTGCTGGCCATGCGTGGACCGGTCCTTCGGATTGGCTACCAGGTGGTACGGGCCGGTGAGGACAGGCTGCTGTGCGAGGGCATCACGACCCACGTGGTGGTGGGCAGAGACATGTCGAAGCGGTTGCTGCCGGAGCCCTACCGCGCGGCATTCCAGAACCTGTTGACGGCGGACCTGACCGCTTAGTCCTTTGTCTGTTCGGCGCGCTGCAGTGCAGCGTCGTCTATTTCGTGGGACCGGTTCACGTCTTCGCGCAATTCCTTGGATGGTTTGAAGTACGGCACACGTTTGGCGGGCACGTCCACGCGGCTGCCGGACTTCGGGTTACGACCCGTACGCGGCTTGCGCTGGCGTGTACGAAACGATCCAAAGCCGCGTAGCTCCACTTTGTCGTCTGCATGCAGCGCCTCGGCAATGCCGGCGAAAAACGTCTCCACGATGACTTCACCGTCGCGGCGCGTCAGGTCGCCAACCTTCAGTATCTGGTCGACCAGATCGGCCTTGGTCATGCACATACCCTGTCTTAGGAAGTGGGTAGAGTGTACACCGGTGACCTACCCCAGCCTCCTGTATGCGCCGGTGGCTATTCGCAGTGCTGTCCGTCGATATGTACAACTGTGATTGTCACTGGTAAAAAAAACGTGCATCAATGCCCTTCGCTCCGCATGGCAGACTTCACCGTTCAACGCCTATGTCAAGCATCCGCATCGCGGCGCGGCACGTCGTACTTGCCGCTCTTACGAGTTCTCAAGTTCCACTCGAGGTTTCAGGCATGAAGCTCTTCGCCACCGCCCTCTTGCTGTGCACCGTAGCCTGCAGCGCTAAGCAAGCCAGCACTACTCCCACCGGATCCGCTGCGCAAATGGGAACACCCGTCGGCAGGGCCGCAGCTGCACCGGCCGCCAACGCCAAGGTGGCGAACGCTGCCGCGCTGTACCCAAGTGGCATGCCGGTGGGCCTCTTCGGCAGCAGCTACCCGCTGAATCAGGCCATCGACACGCTGCCGGTGGATACCCGGTTGATTGCGACTGGCTTGGGGCCCAACCTTCGGGTAACCACCACAAACAGCGTGAACAACGAGGTAGGCAAGGGCAGCCCTGAGGGCAGCAGCATCTTCGGCCTTGTTGTCGATCCGGAGATGTCGCCCGCGGTGCTTGCCTCGGCGCAGCACCCTGAGCAGTTCGTTCACGTCACCTACACCGCAGACGCGTATGTCGGCGAGTCTGACTCCATTGATCCGAACTTCACCGGCCCGAACGGCATAAAGCGTACTCGCCTGATGCCTGTGCGTGATGCCAGCATTGAAGACGGCGGCGATCACCACCTCATTGTGGCGGACACCTCCACCAATCGGGTGTACGAGCTGTACCACGTCGCGCGCGCGGCGGATGGCTCGTTAACGGCGCAACAGGTGACGGTATGGGACATGGCCACCGGCAAGCGCATCAGCGACAGTGGTTGTGACGCAAAACCCTGCACATCCGCCGACGCCGCGGGCCTGCCCGTGCTGGCAGGCCTGCTGCGCTATGAGGAAGTGCAGTATGCCATCGACCACAACCTGCCGGACATTGGGCACGCGATTCGTGTCACCTACAAGTGGAGTCGGCAGGGCAGGGGCGGCTCCGCGGGCTGGTACGCTCCACCCGCGACGCATGCGGCCGGCAACGGTGGTGGCCCGGTCGTGATGGGCATGCGCCTGCGCATCCCTGCGGCAGCGGTCAAGCCTGCCGGCCTGTCGCCCGTGGACACCATCATCTGGAACACCCTGAAGAAATATGGCGAGTTTGTGGCGGACAACGGCGCAACGGGCTTCCTGACAGGAGACGCTGACAGCCGGTGGAAGGGGCCGCACAACTTCTCCATTCCTGCCCACATGATGAGCGCCGATCTCGAGGTGGTGAATACCAGCTGCTGGATCAACGCAGACGGTACCAAGGACAACACCGGCATCCTTGGCGCACCCTGTCAGTAGCTGTGCTCACGAAGAAGAGGACAGTCGACACTTATTTGCCCTCACGTTTTTGGGGAGAGTGCTTGGGCCCGTGACCACATGCGTTTACCGTGCGAATGGCAACTCTGTTCAAATGAGACGGTATGCTGCGCTCCGTTCTTATCGCCCTTTCGCAAAACGCTTCTGTACGCAACCTAATGGAACGGTCCGCCCCTGGCCGCCGGATCTCCAGCCGCTTTGTCGCAGGGCTCACGGTGGGGGAGGCGCTCCGCGTGACTGCCGCGCTGAATCGCGAGGGCTTTGCCGTGTCGCTCGATTCTCTCGGTGAAAGTGTGGCGACCGAGCAGCAGGCCCGCTCTGCCGCTGCCGTGTATCACCAGCTGCTGGATGCGATTGCAGCGCAGGGGCTGGATGCGAATGTTTCCGTAAAGCTGACGGGCGTGGGCATGGACGTATCGCCCGCGCTGGCCGAGAGCACCGCGGGCGGCATCGTGGCCCATGCGGCAGAGCTGGGCAACTTTGTCCGCATCGATATGGAAGGCTCCGACTATACCGAGCCGACCATGGCGCTGACGGAGCACCTGCATGCGCAATTCCCCGGCAGGGTGGGCACGGTTCTGCAGGCCTACCTGTACCGCACGGTCTACGACACGGAGCGCCTGCTGGAGCAGGGCATCCGCATCCGGCTGTGCAAGGGTGCGTACAAGGAGTCGGCGCGCTTGGCTTTTCCGCAAAAGACAGACGTGGATGCGAACTACGCCACGCTCATGCGCATGATGCTGAAGTCGGGTGTCTTCTGCGGCATCGCAACGCATGATCCAGCGATGATTGCCGCGACTGAGCGGTTTGCGGCGGAGCAGGGCATTGCGCGCGACCGTTTCGAGTTCCAGATGCTGTACGGTGTGCAGCGGGAGTTGCAGCGCGACCTTTTACGCCGCGGCTACGGCGTGCGGGTCTACCTGCCCTTTGGCACGGACTGGTACCCGTACTTCATGCGCCGGTTGGCGGAGCGGCCGGCGAATGTGTTGTTCCTTTTGAAGAACCTGTTTACATAGGGCGTCCTGATGGTTCGTCATCCCGCAGCGTAGCGGAGGGATCTGCATGTGTGCTCGCACCGGCAGAAAAGCGGATCCATTTGCTTCGTTACGAGATGACAAACCTAGGTGGGCAGAGACAGCCGCATCCTACGCCGCGCCTCCCACACCTTCACATACTTCCAATGGGCATACATTGCATGGTTCAGGTGAAACACAAGCCCCTCCGCGCCATCCAAAAATCCCAGCCGGAAGACGTAGTTCTTGATTAACTGCAAGAACGGATTGCTGAACGACTGCAGCAGGATCAATGACTCTGCCAAGTCACGCTTCTTCCGCCCCAGTGCGTCTACTGAGGCGGAACTGTACTCGTTCATGTGATCCAGGTAGTTGGCGAAGTCGGGGTAGCCGTAGTGCAACAGGTGCTGGCGGAAGCGGCCCTTGTCACCTGCATAGGACGGTGTTTCGTGCGGCCCATTGCCTTCTCTGGCAGTCGCTGCGCCGCGCCGGAACAGTCGCAGTTTCTCGTCTGGGTACAGGCCGCCGTGCCGCATCCAGCGCGTCAGAAAGATGTTGAGCCGAGGCATCCAGTAAGCGTTGAACTGTGGCGCCGCAAGTGCAGCTTCGATCTCCGCGCGTAGTTCCGGCGTTACTACCTCATCCGCGTCCAGCAGCAGAACCCAGTCCGACGTGCAGTTGCCGATGGCAATGTTTTTCTGCTCGGGGTGCCCTTTGAAGTCGCGGTTGAAGCTGTGCTTGGCACCGAAGCTCTGCGCGATTTCGGGCGAGCGGTCCTTTGAGCCGGAATCCACAATGACGATCTCATCCACCCAGCCGTGCACGGCGGCCAGTGTGCGCGGCAGGTTCTCTTCCTCGTTGGTCGCGATCATGGCGACGGACACGGTCGCGCGCTTGGAATCGTCGGGCATCCGGCTGAGTCTACCGCAGACGAGAGACCAGTAGCGGCAGCAAGGCTGTAGGATGTCGCAAGATACCTTCCCACTCAGGAGCCTTGTCCGCATGCCTGCACTGTCTTTTTCAAGGCGTATCGCGATGCGTTGCGCCGCGCTCGCACTGGCCGCAGCATGTTCCCTCAGTGCCGTCCCCCAGCAAGCTACGCCGACGCCGCGTGCCAAGCTGCCCGGCAACGATTGGATCAACCTTTTCAACGGCACGGACCTCTCTGGCTGGACGCCCATCGGCGCGGAGAGCTGGACGGTCGAAGGTGACGGCGTCCTGCACGGCAAAGGGCTGACGAAGGCCTACGGCTACCTGCAGACCGCAAAGGACTACAAGGACTTCCAGCTATCGCTGCGCTTTAAGTGCGTGGGCGATGGCAACAGCGGTGTCTTCTTCCACACCGGCTTCAAGGGCGTGGACACGACGCAGGGCATGCAGTTTGAGATCGACTGCACCATGATGCACCACACCGCGGGCGTCTACGCGGAGGATGGGCGTGGGTGGGTGGTGTGGCCCTCGCCGGAGAACGAGGGCGTCGTGCGCAAGGGTGAGTGGAACGACTACCTGGTGGAGGTCGTTGGCAACCGCTACCGCTCGCGCCTGAACGGCGTGCAAATGGTGGACTTTACCGACCCCAAGCCCGGCGCGCCCGATGGCAAGATCGCCCTGCAGCTGCACGCAGGCGGCGCTGGCAACATGCAATTTAAGGACATCTGGATCCGTGATCTGTCACAGCGATGAACACAGTGCCGCGCACATCATGGGTGGGCTAAATAAATTGGTTCCGACTGCCTGAGCGGTAAGTCCAACACCGATGAAGATACTTCACCTCGATTCGAGCGTCACAGGCGAAAAGTCTGTGAGCCGTTCCTTGTCCGCTGCCGCCGCCCAGCAACTCAGGCAAGCAAACCCTGACGCTGGGTACGTCTACCGCGATCTGATTGCGAATACGCTGCGTCACTACACTGCGGTTGCCCGCCTCTACGGCAACAACGTGGACCAGGTGACGGACCAGCAAAAAGCCGAACTTCAGACCGGTGAGGACATCTTGAACGAGTTTCTTGCCGCGGATGTGCTGGTGATTGGTGCGCCCATGTACAACCTAAACATTCCTTCGCAGCTTAAGGCGTGGGTCGATCTAATCGTCGTTCCCGGTGTCACCTTCAAGTACGGCGCCAACGGAGCCGAGGGCCAGTGTGGCGGCAAGCGAGTGATCATTCTCTCGTCGCGTGGCGGTCTGTACGGCCCGGGCTCGCCGTATGAAAATTTTGACTTCCAGGAGAAGTATCTGCGGGCCATGTTTGGCTTTCTCGGTGTGAAAGACGTAACGGTAATCACGGCAGAGGGAGTCGCCATGGGACCGGACAAAGCTGCGGAGGCAGTGGCCGCTGCGAAGGGCAAAATCGCGCAACTGCAGTAGACGCTGCACTGCGCCAGCAACACGGAAGCATTCACATCCAACAGGCTGCATGTGCGGCATGCAGCCTGCGACGTGTGCGGTCAGTGTCCATAGTCGCGCGTGGCTTATCGTAGAAGCCGATGCACAACCTTCTGCTCCGTCGTGTTCGTGTTGCTCTTTCTTGCAGCCTGGTGCTGGCTTCGACTGCCTGTCAGGCCCTCGGCCAAGATCACAGCACCTGGCGCGACTATGGCGGCGCGCCTGATGGTGCACAGTACTCGTCCCTGACGCAGGTCAATCGCACCAACGTGGGTAAGCTGCAGCGGGTGTGGACGTTGCCGACCGGCGATGATGTCAACTACGTCTTCAACCCGCTCGTCGTCGGCCATACGGCGTATGTCATGACGCACAACAAGTCTATCGTCGCCGTGGACGCGACTACCGGCAGGGAGCTGTGGACGCACAGCTTCCAGGCTAAGACTCCGCTCATCACCACGCGCGGCCTCAACTATTGGCAGAGCGCCGACGGCAAGGATCGCCGCCTCGTCCTCGCTGTGGACAACGCCCTGCAGGAACTGAACGCCGACACCGGCGCGAGCATCACCAGCTTCGGCCAGGGCGGCCGCGTGGACCTGAAAGCGAGCCTTGGTCGCGATGCCAGCAAGCTCGCTCTCGTGCAGAGTTACAACCCCGGCAAGGTCTACAAGGACCTGCTCATCCTCGGCTCGGCCACCAACGAGGAGTACACCTCTGGCCCCGGCGACATTCGCGCCTACAACGTGCTGACCGGCGCGCTGGCCTGGACCTTCCACACCGTCCCGCACCCCGGCGAGGTGGGCTACGACACGTGACCCCGGGACGCGTGGAAGACCGTGGGCGGCGCGAACAACTGGGCGGGCATGGCGCTGGATGAGCAGCGCGGCACCATCTTCATCCCCACGGCAAGCCCCAAGTACAACTTCTACGGTGCCAATCGCACCGGGCAAAACCTGTTTGGCGATTGCCTCATCGCGCTGGACGCCGCCACCGGCAAGCTGCGCTGGTACTTCCAAACCGTGCACCACGACGTTTGGGACTACGACAACGGCACCACGCCCATGCTGCTGACCGTGAACCACAACGGCAAGCGCGAGGACGTCGTCGCACAGGCCAGCAAGGTGGGCTGGGTGTGGGTCTTCAACCGCAATACCGGCAAGCCGCTGTGGCCCGTGGAAGAACGCCCCGTACCTGCATCCACCATGCCGGGCGAGCACGCCTGGCCCACGCAGCCCTACCCGTCCAAGCCGCCCGCCTTTGCGCGGCAGAGCTTCACCGTCAAGGACCTGAGCCCGTTCCTGGAACCCGCCGAGCGCGAGTCGCTGACGCGGCAGATGAATCTGGCTCGCAATCAGGGGCTGTACACGCCGCCCGGCACCACCGACACGGTGGAGATGCCCGGCAACAACGGCGGTGCCAACTTTGGCGGCGCGGCTGCCGACCCAGCACACGGCCTGTTCTACGTCGTATCGAAAGACCTGCCCGCGATGCTGAAGCTGACGCTGGCACCGGCGGTCGCGCCTGTCCCCGCAAACGCCTCGGCAGAGGTGCGCGGACAGGCGCTGTACCAGGCCAACTGCGCGCTGTGTCACGGCGCAGATCGACAGGGTAAGCCGCCCGGCATCCCGTCGCTGGTGGAGGCACCCGCGCACCTGACCGACGGGCAGATCGCGCAGACGATCCACTACGGCAAGGAGAAGATGCCGTCCTTCGGCCAGCTTTCCGAGCCAGAGGTGGACAGCATCGTCAGCTACCTGCACCACCCGGAACTCGCGCCCATGACGGCTGCACCCACTGTCGCAGCGCCGCCATTAGACCCGCTGACCGCGCACTACAAGAGCAGCTTCGGCTTCATGTTCGCGGAGAGCGGCCTGCCCGTGATCGCGCCGCCGTGGACGACGCTGACCGCCTACGACCTGAACACGGGCACCATTCGCTGGCAGGAAGCGCTGGGCGACGTGCCCGAACTGGCCGCGCAGGGCCATCCCGGCACCGGCACGCACTTCCCCAAGGTCGGACCGGTGGTCACGGCGGGCGGACTCATCTTCACCGGCAACCGAGACCGCAAGATTCGCGCGCTCGACTCGAGCACGGGCAAAGTGCTATGGGAGATGGAGGTCGGCGAGGCGCTCGAAGGCATGCCCGCCATCTATCAGGTGGATGGCCGCGAGTACATCGTCTTCTGCGCCGCCGCCCGCGCCACCACGCACACGCACGCTACGCCTGGGCACCCGATCAGCACGGATGCGATCCATGGCGAGTACATTGCGTTTGCCTTGCCCGCGGCGTAGTCGTCCTCCTGACGTAGCGAAGGGTCACGACGAAGCTCGTTCTGTCAGTTCGGCATTGAGCTTTTCACGACTACATCGAAGAAATTCGTTTAAGGCGTACAGCAATCCATCCGCGTGCAGGTGCCCTCATGCTGCCGTTGATGTAAGACACATATATGTATTGACGTCATGCAACATTGGGATATTGATTTTGAATCATCCTAAGCTGTATTTGGCTGGCAACATTCTTTCAACTTCTTTAGCTGGAGTCCATGTGCGTTTCTCCCTGTTTGCCGTCGCTGCCCTTTGTGTGTCAAGCCTTGCTGCTCACGCCTCAACAATTACCTTCTCGGGCTTGGCCAATGGAAACCCGCCCGTCACGACCTACACCGAGGCCGGTTACACTGTGACAGTCGTGGCTGGCTCCTTCAATGGAACGACGGGAAATGGCGCACCACCGCCCTCGATC
>CALMOM010000031.1:947-18989 GCA_937873305.1 uncultured Terriglobus sp. | reverse complement strand
GCATGGGACGGCCAATCACCTGCTTGCGACCGGCCGTGGCAATCAGCTTGCGCGCCAGCAGGCCACCCAGCACGCCCGCCGAGTCCACACCGCGGATTTCCGACAGTTCCGCCGCCGTCACGGGCTGCTTGTAAGCGACGACGGCCAGCGTCTCCAGGGCGGGCAGCGTCAGCTTTAGCGCTGGCTTCAGGCTTTTTACGAAGCCGCGCACGGCATCGTGAAACTCCGGCTTGGTGGCCATCCGAAAACCGCTGGCCACCTCGCGAATTTCAATGCCGCGATCACCCTCGGCATAGTCGCGAATAAGCCTGTCTACCGCCCTACGGATGTGGTCGCGCACGGCGCGCTCACGCTCTCGCAGCTTCCGCTTCTCCGCATCACTGCCGTTGGTATTGGCAGGTTCCACACCTTCCACTGCTTCACCGGGAACAAGGTCTGTCACTGCTCCCGCAACAGCATCTGTGCCTTCTGCGGAAGTATCGGAGACGTCGGCGACAACTCCGTCCTTCGCTTCGGTTTCTGGTTCTGAATCTCTGGAGTACTCGTCGGGTGGGGGCTCCACACCAGCAGCCTTAACAGCGTCACCTGCCAACGCCTCCATCGCGACTGGCTCTACTGCCTCGTCGGAGGATCCCAGCAGCAGCGTGCCCTGATCCGACGCGATCCGGTCCAGCTCCGCTCCGGCTTCGTCGCCCAGCAGGATCACCAACTGCTGCAGTGTTACCGGCTCTTCCGAGGCGTAGATGACGGCTTCGATCTTGGCTTGCAGGCTCATGCGTTCGTGCTGACCACGCGCAAAAACGGGCCAGTGGCAAGTGTACCTTCACACGCATCCGACATGAGTAGAGACCACACCATGCCGACGCTGGAAGCCGCGCTGGCCGACATCACCATGCTGCACGTCGATGCCATTGTGAACGCGGCCAACACAAAGCTAAAGGGCGGTGGCGGCGTGGATGGTGCCATCCACCGCGCCGCGGGCAAGGCCGAACTACTGGCAGCAACAGCCCCGCTGGGCGGCTGCGCCACGGGCGACGCCAAGGTAACATCCGGCTTGCGCCTGCCCGCGAAGTGGATCTTCCACGCCGTGGGACCGGTATGGAGCGTGAGCCGAGGCGGCGAAGCGGCCATGCAAAACGCCGACCGACTACTTGCAGGCTGCTACCGCCGCTGCATGGAACTGGCTCGCGAACACGGCTGCCGGTCCATCGCTTTCCCGGCCATCAGCACCGGCGTCTACCGGTTTCCACCGGATCGCGCCGCCCGCATCGCTGTCAAGACCGTACAGGATGCACTGCCCGGCTCTGGTATGGAACAGGTAATCTTCTGCTGCTTCAGCTCAGAAGCGAAGCGCATCTACCAAGACTTGCTTGAGGGCGCCTAGCGCCAGTCGTCGCGCATGCGTTCGGCGTGGGCCAGCACGTCGTCGAACTGCTCTGTCTTCTTAACCAGGATGTCGCCAAGTTCGTCTGCCTGGCGCAGGAGCACGGCCTGCAGCCGCACCAGTTCCAGCAGGGCCAGGAACATGCAGATAATCGCCTGTTGCGAGTGCGTGCTTTGCAGGAGGCGGCGCAGGCTGGTGGGCTTGTCTTCGAGCATTAGACGGCGGCGGGTGTACTCGATCATCTGCGCCACCGTGACCGCGTCTTCGCTCACATTGAGCACCGGGCGCGAGCGCAGCCGGTCCAAGATTTCACCGAAGACACGTGCCAGGTCCGTCGTGTCCGCCGCGATTTCGCGGTCTGCGGAGGCTTGCTCCTTGAACTCGCGAATGCCGGGCGTGGTCCACGTCGCCTCTTCAATCTGTTGCTTCTGCCGCAGCATTTGCGCGGCGGCCTTGAAGCGCTCGTGCTCAAGGAGGCGTTCCACCAGTTCGCGGCGAGGGTCTTCAATCTCACCCAACGCGACGGCATTGGCCTCGCGCGGCAGCAGCATCTTGCTTTTGATGTGGATAAGCAGCGATGCCGTGTAGATGAAGTCGCCCGCGGCGTCGACGTCCTGCTCTTTCAGCGTTTCCGTGTAGGCGAGGAACTGCTGTGTGATTTTGGCGCCGGATGAGGTCGAGCAAGAGGTCGAGCGGGCCGTCGTACACCTTGCCCACGGTGAGCAGGAAGGGGGACTGGGACGCTTCCTCTTTAGGGCCGGGACGCTTGCGGGGCTGCTTTGCGGGTGCCGTCGCAGGGGGCACAGCCTGTGGGTCGGGAGTGCCCGCTGTGATCGACTCGGACACTGCCTGCGTACTGTGTTCTGTGCCCGCCATCATTGCACCAGTATCGCCCAACGGCGGGCGGCTACTGAGGAAAGCAGGTTCCAAACTGCCTCATGCCTAAGCGGGGTCTGTGGCGGAGGGCGGGATGTTTGGCACGCGCTCGTGGTCGCCTTCAGGCGTGTACTTACTGTCCTCGTTCCCCTCGGGATTCATCTCGCCCTGCGGTGCCAGATTGTTGTGGCGGGTGCGGTCGGCGTCCATCGCCGGTGCGGGCCGGTCTTCGTTGGGTACGGGCTTCTGAGTGCTGTCCATGGTGTGCTCCTGCTCCATTGGATGCGGTCGTGGTCTCAGGCGCGGCGCAGGCCAACAGCGACCATCGCTTCGCGCATGGAGGCTGCTGCAACGCTTTCGGCTCGCCGGGCGCCATCCTGCAGAATGTCCTCGACCAGCCCGGGCCGCGTTTCCAGGTCCGCGCTCCGGTCGCGAATGGGTCCAAGATGGGCGTTCAGGCTATCGGCCGCCCAACCCTTGCACTCGATGCAGCCGATGCCAGCGGTGCGGCAGCCGTCGTATACCTTGGCCAGGGTCTCTGGTGTGGAGAACAGCTTGTGCAGGTCGCCTACAGGGCACACGTCCGGGTTGCCGGGGTCGGTGCGGCGCACGCGGGCGGGGTCGGTCACCATGGTCTTCAGCTTCTTGCGAATACTGTCCGGTGCTTCGGTCAGGCCGATGGTGTTGCCGTAGCTCTTCGACATTTTGCGGCCGTCGAGCCCCGGCAGCTTGGGCGAAGGCGTTAGCAGCGCGTCCGGCTCGGGAAAGACGACTTCCTCAAGGACGTTCTCGCTGATCTCGGCCTTCATCAACTCCTTGTCTGACTTCGCCGCTGCCACCTCCGGCGTGGTGGCCGAGCGGTACAGCTGGTTGAAGCGGCGGGCCACCTCGCGCGTCAGTTCGATGTGCGCGACCTGGTCTTGGCCCACGGGCACATACTTCGGCTTGTACAGCAGTATGTCCGCGGACTGCAGCAAGGGATAGCCAAGAAAGCCATAGGTGGCCAGGTCCTTTTCGCGCAGCTGCTCCTGCTGGTCCTTGTAGGTTGGCACGCGTTCCAGCCAGGGCACGGGGGTAATCATGCTGAACAAGAGGTGCAGTGCCGCGTGCTGCGGTACATCGCTCTGCTTGAAGATGACCGTCTTGGCTGGATCCAGGCCAGTTGCTAAAAAGTCGTAGGCAACGTTGAGCGACTTGCCGTGCACGTCACCGGGATTTGCGTAGTCGGTGGTTAGCGCGTGCCAGTCGGCTATGAAGAAGTAGCAGTCGTACTCGTCCTGCAGGCGCACCCAGTTGTAGAGCGCGCCCATGTAGTTGCCCAGGTGCAGCCGCCCGGTGGGGCGCATGCCGCTCAGGACGCGCCGTTTGCCTTGTTGTTCCATTGCTTCAATGCTATCCGACCGCGCTCTCAGGCACCGAGCAGCAGTTGGTTGAACAGGCGGAACGCGGGTGCGTAGAAGATGTTCAGCACGCCCGTGCGCATGAGCGCGTACAGGATGATCAGGTTGGCGAAGCCGCCAATGCTGTCATACGCGCGTAGGGCGTTGTAGGGCAGATAGTGCCGCAGGATGCGGGAGCCGTCCAGCGGCGGCACCGGGATCAGGTTGAAGATCGCCAGCAGTAGATTGATGACGATGGAGCTGTACAGCAGCAGCGCCACGGGATACATAGCACCCTGGCCCTGCAGCGAAGCACCCTCGATACGCATGGACAGGAAGGCCGCGTTCAGCACCGCTGCCCTGCCGCCCGGCAACGCAACCTTCATCACGAGCAGCAGCACCAGGCAGATGACGGCGAGCAGCAGATTGCTGGCAGGACCGGCCAGCGTCACCAGGATGTCGTCGCGCTTGATGTTGCGCAGGTTGCGCGTGGTGACCGGCGTTGGCTTGGCCCAGCCGATGAGCGGAAAGTGCGCAAAGGCCGACACCAGCGGCAGGATGACCGAACCCAATGGGTCCAGGTGCTTGACCGGGTTCAGCGTCACGCGACCCAGCATGCGCGCGGTCTGGTCGCCAAAGTACGAGGCCGTCCACGCGTGGGCGCACTCGTGGAACGACAGCGCAAAGATCAGCGCCACAAACTCGAAAAGGATGAGAGCGGTTTCCTGGCTCATGACCATGCCGAGTGTAGCAGCGGCGCTGCCATCCTGAACGCAGCGAAGGATCCCGAGATATTGAGTTAAGTAAAGCGGCCTCTCGCTTTTGGACAAAAAAGTTGGAACTGCATGTGTCGCTTCAGCCTTCGCAGGGATGCTTCGCTTCGCTCAGAATGACTCCTAGCTCAGCACTCCAGTTACGGTTCGCACGTCGCGATCGTCAATGCGCACACCGGGCCGCACCACTGTGTCGTCGGCAAAGGTGAGCGTGTACCCGCGCTCGAAGACCACGTCGCGGTAGAAGCGCACATTCTTACCCACGCCTGCGAAGATGTGCTGCCCCAGCATGGCGCGGAAGCGCAGCCCCAGCCACAGGTTCGCGCCCAGGATGGAGCGGTCGAAGCCGCGCCAGAACCACAGCAACGGCTTCAGCGGCAGGAAGCGGTCGCGGTCCGTGTCCATCTCCATCTCAGCGGGCAGCGTCACGTTGCGCGGATCGAAGCTCTCCGACAGCACGGCCATGGGCAGCTCGCTGACGAGTGCCGCATTCATACGGCCGCCGTGCGGACGCCCTAGCAGGATCATATGCAGCTCGTCGCGCACGATTTCGCTGCGACGCACATAGCTGGTGTGCCGCGCCAGCTCCGAGGAAAGGTGTGCCAGCCAGCGCCGGTAGACCGCCTCCGCCTCGGGTAGCGGCCTCGGGATGTCAACCGGTACTGAGGCATGCCCTGGCGCTTCTACCGCCGCGTTGGGCGCTGGTGTGGTCATGGTCGCCTCCGTGGGTCTGTCCAGGTCACTGTAAGCCTCAGCCACAACGCTGCGCTACTCGATGGCGAAGATCGCGAATACCGTCGCCGAGCGCTCTACCCGGCGTGACGAGATGCTGAGCGGCCGCACCTTGGCCTGCGGAAGCGCACCGGCCATGGCGCGCATCGCGATCATGGGTCGCACCACGGTTTCCTGCGCCTGGTTGCTGGCGTAGAGCAGCGGCCCCACCTTAATATGCAGCCCATCTGCCATGCGGGCGGCAATGGCCTGTGCATGCGCCAGCGCCTTGGCCGACGCACTCGCCTCCAGCATGGAGCCGTCCTTCATCTCCCACCCGATGCTGCCGCTCTGGTTGGCACCAGCCTTCACAGCCACATCCAGCACCCTGGCCGCGCTGTCAGGAGTGGTGCGGACTGACCAGCTTTGGGTAATGCGGAAGCGCGCGCTTTTGAGGGCGGCAGGCGGGTTCTTCAGCTCGTATTCGTTCAGCGGCTGCAGGTTCTGGTCGTCACTCTCGATGCTGTCTGCGGGAACACCGGCAACGCGCAGCGCATCCGTCACGGCATTGGAGCGCCGTGAACCCTCCGCGTAGGCAGACGACTCGTCGTCGCCGTATGCCTGATAACCCACCTGCACCACTGCCTGATCGGCCATTGCAAAGGCGTTATCCGTGGCGGTCACGGTAATGGTCCGATTGTCGCGACTGATGCCCAGCGTCTGCGCAACCTGCGCCTTGGCTAAAACCGAGGTGACTGCCGCAAAGCCCAGTGCCGCTATTCCAAGACGTGTCATCGTCCTTCCTCCCGCTGCAGCAGCCGTTGCAACGTCACCTTGTGCTTGGACGCCCGACGCTCAGACTTCGCTTTGTCGTCTGGCAGCACAATCTTGGGCGAGGGTGTGCCGACCCGTTCACGGGCGTTGGCCTTGACGGCCTTGGTCACGGAAAAGGTCTTCTTCTTTGCTGCCGCCATGTGCCCTCCCTACACCTGCTCAGCTACGCCACTGCCCTGTGCCGATGCTGTGAAGAAAGACTATGCTTTCACAAGCAGTTGCCGGAAAACGATGGTGCTGCAGGAGGACGCCGTGGAAGAGCGCGACTTTTTTGACGAACGGGCCGAGCCGCGCACACACACCCTGACCTGCAGTAAGTGTGGCGTTGCCGGGGAGTACCAGCTGAACTGGCTGGTGCGCCGCAAGAAAAAACAGGTGCCTGGCCGTGCCGACGAGCGCGATCGTGCACGCTTTGCCAAGGCACAAAGCTACATGGTGCTGCGCGACGACACGGCCAACTGCACCAACATGCGCTGCCGCAAGCGGTTCGAGATCACCGGCATCAAGACCGTGGCCTTCCTGGATTAATCCGCCTCTTCGCTGTGATTTAATACGACTATTAGCTTTTGGAGAACCGTATCACCATGGCCAACACCCTGATCCCCTTCGAAGAGCGCGACCTGGCACCGAATCAGATCGAACTGCTGGACCGTCGCCGTCGCCGCGGTCAGCTGCTGCTGACGATCGGGCTGCAGTTGTTCGTTGTGACGACTCTGGTGGGTGTTCTGTGGGTGGGTCAGGATCTGACACATTCGCCAGGCTGGGTCCACCCCATGTTCTACTGGGCTGCCGCCACGGGTCTTGGATCGATTGTGTGCTTCATTTGGGGCTCCGCACTGCGCCGCGGCTTTAGTGAGTTCACCAGCTACTAGCAAAGTGTGCTGTGGTATGGCAGCGACAGGGCGAACCTCTGCATTTGCGCCCGCTGTGCCGTTCTGGCGTGTGCAATCCGGTGTGAGCACCGTCGAAGCGTTGCCCGTCGGCATCGGATATCTGTGTTGGACATAATCCCATCTGCCGTACCTTCCCTGCCTGTTGCCGGCCTCGAGCAGGTTGCGGAAGCGGGTCCGCGCCTGCGCGATTCGTTTGGCCGCCCGATTCTAGACCTTCGGGTATCGGTGACGGATCGCTGCAACTATCGCTGCGTGTATTGCCGCACCGGCGAGTCCGGTGCAGGGGGGCATGAGCTTCCCATCACGGCCTATGCAGACATGACGCGGCTGCTGGTGTCCATGGGCGTTGAGAAGGTGCGGCTGACGGGCGGCGAACCGCTGATGCGCTCTGGCCTGCTGGACTTGATCGCAGAGTTGCGGCAGATGCGCTGTGCGTACGATGCGCAGGGTTCAACCACAACGGACGGCGCCCCCCTTGACATTGCCCTCACCACGAATGGGCATCTGCTGGCAGGCATGGCGAGGGACCTACACGCGGCAGGCCTGAATCGCATCACCGTCAGCATGGACGCGGTGGACCCAGCGGTGTTCGAACGCATTACGCGGGTGCCAAGGGCGCTGGAACGTGTGCTGGCAGGCATACGGGCAGCCCAGGATGCCGGCCTGTCACCCGTCAAGGTGAATTGCGTCCTAATGCGGGGCTACAACGACGACCAGATCGAGGCTTTTGCCGAGTTCTCAAGACGCGAGAATGTCATTCTGCGCTTTATCGAGTTCATGCCGCTGGACGAAGGCAAAGCGTGGGCGGCAGACACGGTGGTACGTGAGGCTGAGATCGTGGAGCGCCTTGGCGCAGTGCGCCGCTTGGTGCCACTGCCGCCCAATCACTTGAGCGAGACAGCGCGGCGATACGGGTTTGAGGACGGTCGCGGCGAGATCGGCATCATCGCTCCGGTCTCCCGGCCATTCTGCGGCCATTGCTCCCGCATTCGGCTGACCAGTGACGGCAAGCTGCGGACGTGCCTGTTTTCCCATCAGGAGCACGACCTGCACTCTCGCATGAAGCTTTCCCAGGGCAGTGAAGCTGCGCGTACGTATGTGCGCTCAGTGGTCGATAGGAAAGAAGAACGACACCACATCGGCGAGTCCGGTTTCGAGTCACCCTGGCGCGCCATGGTCCAAATTGGCGGCTAGTCCCGGAATGGTCCATCTCCCGTGCTCCAGAAGCTACTTTTTTACGTACTACCGAGCGGCAGGCAATCCATGAAGATACCTGGGCCGTATTACCTGCACCCAGGTCCGGGAGGTAGGAATGTTCGGTAAATCAAAAAGAGACACCCACCCAGACCTCAACCTCGCGCTGCAGCAGGACTATACCCGCTTGTTTCACGATGTGGCGCGCGCGCTTACTTCCACGCTGGAATTTGAAGTCGTTCTGACAACGGTCATGACCAAGATGGCCCAGTTTTTCGGACCGGAGCGGTGGTCCATGCTCCTGGTCGACCGCGAAAAAAGGGACCTATACTATGCCATTGCCGTGGGAGAAGACAGCAACAGCCTGCGTGGCCTGCGCGTGCCCCTGGGCGAGGGTGTCGCGGGGTGGGTCGCGGAAACGGGTACGGCGTTGGTGGTACCAGACACCACGCTGGAGCCGCGCTGGCAGGAGTTCAGCCGCAATAATCCAGGGCTCAATATCCAATCCATCGCGTGCATGCCGGTGCGCTCGCCGGAAGGCGTGGTCGGCGTCATCCAGCTGCTCAACAGCAAGATCGATCTCCTGTCGGAATACTCTGTCCAGTTCCTGCGTGTGCTGTGCGACTTTCTTGGCATCGCCGTGCGCAATGCCGCCGACATGAAACGCATCCACATGCTGTCGATCACGGACGACTGCACCGGGCTCTTTAACGCCCGCCATCTGTATACCCTGCTGCAGGAACAGCTCGCGCTCGAGGGAACACCGCCGTTCAGCCTGCTGTTCATGGATCTGGACCGCTTCAAGAGCATTAACGACACCCATGGCCACCTGGTGGGCAGCCGGCTGTTGCTGGAAGTGGGTGAGATGATTCGCGAGGTGGTTGGGCCAGAGAACCCGGGATTCCGCTACGGTGGGGACGAATTTGTCGTGTTGCTGCCGCAGCTGACAAAAGACGCGGGACGTGAGATGGCTGAACAGCTGTTCCACACCCTGCGCGAACGCCGCTTTTTGACGGGGGAGGATCTGTCCCTTGAGTTGCGTGGCTCCTTTGGCATGGCTACGTTCCCAGAGGACGGCACCGACATCGAAAGCATCATCAAGGCCGCGGACGACATGATGTACCACGTCAAAGGCACGACCCGTGACAACCTGGCCATTGCAGGGTTGGGGAACGTCTATCCCCAGCGTAACCCGCCCACCACGTCACAGGCGGTCGCGGAGGTTGCCACGCCGGTGCGACCCCAGCCAAGTCAGGACTCTGACACCCAGGAAGACGCACGGGCCGCTTAGCCTAGGGCTGTGACCGCCTCGGTGCCAGTGTGGGCGGACGGCGCTCCTCTGGGATCACCGCATCGCGGTTCGGACCGGCGGTGGGTCGGACGCCAAAGTCCCACACACACAGGTTGACCGTGCGATCGTCCAAAACCTCCAGCAGTGCGTATTCGCCGAAGGAAAGCGGCTCGCGCGGCACGATCTTGAGCCAATGACCACCGGGCATGGCAGCACGCGTGGTCTCGATTACATCCCCCTGCCGCCGCGCCGACCCCAGCAGGCCGATGTTGAACGTCGTCACCACGCGCACACCGCGGCGCACATCCACGCGTACCACCACGTACTCGCTCTTGGGTGAGGGCGTTTCCAGCTTCCGTTCCCCCTTGTTGCCAGCCGTATCCACACGAAGGGCGTTCCCGTGCGCCGGCTCTCCGGCATCATCCTCCAGCCGGATGAAAAGCTCCGGGTCAGGCACGTGCAACTGTACCGGCGCTGTCTCGCCCTTGATTTCGACCAGCTGGTGGGCGGATGCCATGGGATTGAGCGTCTGGCGCAGAATGTTGTGCGCGGTCTGCCGGTTCAATTCGCCGTCAGTCTGCTGCATGGGCACCAACTGCGGCTGCCCGCGATAGGTGTCGAGCGCTAATACGGCATCGTCATCCGGCAGACGCAGATCCTTCGCCACCTCCGGGCTGCGCGCCGCGCGGTCGGCCTCTTCCCGCGCGAGTTCCGGGTCGATCTCCACGGCAGGCTTGCCGCTGGCAAGGGCATCGCGCCGTTGCGTCCAGGCCTCGGTCGCAGGCAGGTCAACCAGCTTGAGTGAGATGATCTCCTCTTGCGCGCCGCGTTCGGCAGACAGGTAGAAGACGTTCTCTCCCCGCACCCGGTAGGACAGTACGACCTGGTAGCTGCCGTCGTTCAGGTACAGCCGTGTTCGCTTGAGACCTGTGCCCGCCTGCTCGCGCGGCAAGCCGGACTGCTGCCGGGCGCTGCAGACCACCGGGAAGGCGAGGGTCATCAGCAGGGCTGCGACGGCGAGTTGGCGTGGCTTGGGCATGGTCAACAAACCCTTAGACGTTGTGAGCTAGTCGGAACGGTGCCAGCGTCATCTGGCGAAGTCTGCGCAGCCAGGCCAGCGTTGCGCCGCCATGTGTCATCCAACGAGTGTATGAGCACAGAAACAACCTTCCTGCTTGGCGGCGACCTTCCCATTAATCGGCTCGGCTACGGAGCCATGCGCCTGACCGGCGAAGGTGTTTGGGGGCCACCGGCAGACACAGAGGCAGCAAAACAGATACTGCGGCGCGCTGTGGAGCTCGGCGTGAACTTCATCGACACGGCGGACAGCTACGGCCCAGACGTGAGCGAGGCCATGATCGGGGAGGCGCTCTCCCCGTACAAGGCGGGCGTCGTGGTCGCGACCAAAGGCGGCTTTGTGCGTACCGGACCGCACAAGTGGCGTCCGGTGGGCGTGCCCGCCTACCTGGAGCAGCAGGTGTACCTGAGCCTCCGCAAGCTGAAGCTTGAGCGCATCGACCTGTGGCAGCTGCACCGCTTCGATCCCAACACGCCGGTGGAGCAGTCGCTCGGACCGATTGCGCGGCTCCAAAAACAAGGCAAGATCCGCCACATCGGCCTGTCCGAAGTGAACGTCGAGGAGATCGAGCGCGCGCGCAAGGTGGTCGAGATCGTCTCTGTGCAGAACGAGTACAACATTGGCCAGCGCAAGAGCGAGCCCGTGCTGGACTACTGCGAACAGAACAACATCGCCTTCATTCCGTGGTTTCCGGTGGCGGCCGGCAAACTGGCGAAAGAAGGCGGCCCGCTCGACCAAGCGGCAAAGCAGCACGGTGCGACGGTGGCGCAACTCTCGTTGGCGTGGCTGCTGCACCGCAGCCCGGTCATGCTGCCGATCCCCGGCACATCGTCCATCGCGCACCTGGAAGAGAACATGAAGGCTACGGATGTGCGGTTGAGCGAGAGCGAGTGGACGGAGTTAGAGGCGCAGGTCAAATAACAACGATGTGGCGCAACCATACAGGTATCACCACATTGCTCACCGCCCCTTGCTCTGCATGTGCATGAGCCGTTCGCGCCAGCGCTGCTCGACGGAGTTCAGCGGCTGCAGGCGCATGCCGCTCGTTGCCTCCGTAATTACCTCTTTGCTGATTTTGTCGGAACGGTCGGCATGTACTAGGCCGTTGGCCTCCTGGTAGGTGTCAGTGAACTGTGTGTAGCAAAAGCCGGCCAGTGTGGGCAGGCTACGCACGGTGTTCAATAGAGCGGTGTAGCGCTGCTCCAGTTCCTCTGGGGTGCGTGCATCGCTGTAGCCCCAGGTGGGATCGTTGCCGTCGCGCAAAGCAATGCCGCCAAACTCCGTGAGCACTATGGGCTGACGCTCACCATTCTCGTCCGAGGCCGCCAACTGTAGAATGCGACCACCTGGCCGCTCATGCTGGAAGAGCCGCGTCTCGATCTCCTCGACACCATAACGGCGTCCGATAGCCTCAGGGCGGTAATCGTAGTCGTGGATGCCGATGAGGTCGGTCGCCACACTCTCCCAACCGTCGTTGCCAATGCAGGGCCGGCTCGGGTCCAGCGTCTTGGTCAGGTAGTAAAGAGCCTGCACATAGTGGCGCTGCGCTGGATTGTCCGGCAAATCCGGCACGCCCCAGCTTTCGTTCAGTGGCACCCAGCTCACGATGCAGGGGTGATTCATATCGCGGTCCAGCGCCGCCGTCCACTCCTGCACCAGCCGATCGATGGAACGGCGTGTGTAACGGTATGCGCTGGGCATTTCGCCCCACACCATTAGGCCGAACTGGTCAGCCCAGTATAGGAAACGCGGATCTTCGATTTTCTGGTGCTTGCGGACGCCGTTAAAGCCAAGCTCCTTAATCAGCAGGATGTCGCGCTGAAAGGCCTCACTGTCCGGCGCGGTCAGGCCGCTGTCAGGCCAGTAACCCTGGTCCAGTACAAGCCGCAGCGGCAGGGGCCTGCCGTTCAACACAAAGCGGTCGCCCTGAATGCCGATGGAGCGAATGGCCGTATAGCTGGCCACCGCGTCCAGCACGGTGCCGTCCGGTCCCATCAGCGTCAGTTCAACGTCGATGAGGGTGGGGTTCCACGGGCTCCACAGCAGCTCGTTGCGGAAGTCGTCAATACCTGGATCAGAGAGTGCGATGCTGCGATGCAGTTCTCCGGCAGCCATGGTGCCCGCTTCCGAGGCGCGGGTGGTGAAGGCGTAGGTGTCGTCGGCCAGCAGCTTGCTGCCGCTCTTTAGGCGCAGGCGCAGACGCGACCCCTCGGGCAGCGTGCCCATCGTGTGCACCTCCGCACCGATCTCCCAGCGCGTGAGGTTCGAGGTCCAGCGGGCACACTTCAGATAGGCGGCGGGCAGCGCTTCCATCCACACCGCCTGCCAGATGCCCGTGGTGCGCGGATACCAGATGCTGTGCGGATGGAGCTTCCAATCCTGCTTGCCGCGCGGCTTTTCCAGGTCGCCTGGGTCATCCTCGGCGCGCACGACGATCTCCTGCTCGCCCTCCACCAACAGCGTGTGGATGTCGACGCTAAATGGTGTGTAGCCGCCCTGGTGCGTTACGGCTTTCACGCCGTTCACCCACACCATGGCCTGGTAGTCCACCGCGCCAAAGTGCAGGCGCAGCCGCTCGCCCGGCTGCAGCGTGGGAGCCTGGAAGCGCAGCCGGTACCAGACAGCGCAGTAGAGCCCCTGATCGTTGATGCCGCTGGCGGGCGTTTCCGGAGCAAACGGAACGGTGATGGTGCGGTTCCACGCTACCTGATCCGGCGCGGTGAGCGCGGCGCTCGCGTCGAGGGCAAAGTCCCACTGCCCGTCGAGGCTGATCCAGCGTTCGCGACGAAAATCGGGCCTGGGGTACTCCGCCGATGCACCGTCCTGCCACTCCAGCGGCCCTGCTGTTGCTCTTTGCTCCGTCACGTGCAGCCCTCGCCCTCATACGATGCGCCTGAGCGCCCGTGTCCATCAACGTCCCGCATATGACTTGCAACAGGCTAGCGGCGATGCGAAGTCTGCGAAAATACCCAATGTGAAACAAATCGCCATCCTGGGCTCGACCGGGTCCATCGGCACCAGCACGCTCGATATCTGCCGCCTCTATCCGGAGCGCTACCGCCCCGTGGCGCTGGCCGCCGGACGCAACCTGGACCTTGCCCTGCAGCAGTGCACCGAGTGGCGGCCCACCGCCATCTCCATGGCCGATGAGCAGCTGGCCGGGGAACTCGCCAGGCGGCTGCGCGAGGCAGGCGTCACCGGCATCAATGTCCTGCACGGCACCGCTGGAACCGTTCAGGTAGCCACGCTGCGCGAGGTGAACTTCGTCGTCAGCGCTATCGTGGGCGTGGCGGGACTGCAGGCGACCTACGCCGCCGTGTGCGCGGGCAAGACCATTGGACTGGCTAACAAAGAGGCCATGGTCGCCGCGGGTGAGTTGATTACTGCTGCCGCGCGCGAACACAACGTGGCCCTGCTGCCCATCGACTCCGAGCACAACGCCATCCACCAGTGCATGCGTGGCGGCACACCGGCTGAGGTCCGGCAGATATGGCTCACGGCCAGCGGTGGCCCGTTCCGCAACACGCCGCTCGCCGACTTCGAGCGGATCACCCCGGCAGAAGCGTTGAAGCACCCCACCTGGGTCATGGGGCAGCGCATCACGATCGACAGTGCCACCATGCTCAACAAGGGACTGGAGATCATCGAGGCCTGCCGCCTGTTTGATCTTCCGCCGGACAAGGTGCGCGTGACCGTGCACCCGCAGAGCACCATCCACTCGCTGGTGGAGTACGTCGACGGCAGCATTCTTGCGCAGTTGTCGGTCACAGACATGCGGCTGCCCATCCTGTACGCCTTGAGCTACCCGGAACGCGTTCCCTCAGAGCTGACCTTCGACCTGGCCGCGCTGTCGCACCTCGAGTTTCAGCAGCCAGACCTCGAGCGCTTTCCCTGTCTGCGGCTGGCGTATGAGGCTGCCCGCGCGGGCGGCGCGCACTGCATCGCGCTGAACGCCGCAGACGAGGTGGCGGTAGACGCATTCCTGCGCGGGACTCTGTCGTTTACCGGCATCGCGCGCACCATCGAGCGGGTACTGGAATCAACGCCCGCTGTGACGCCGGGCGACATTGGAGAGGTGCTCACCATTGATGCAAATTGCCGTGAGACAGCGCTAGGCGTGCTTGCCGGGGTCGCCGTGTCGCGCTAAACGACGACTTATGCCCGCGCAAACGTCTACAATACGGCTTGCTGCTACTTACGGACACGTCCGCTTCCCGCCTGATCCAGTTCTGAGGAATTCCTTTGCATATTCCACATGTTTTGATCGTCACACTGTACTTCCTCGTCATCCTCGGCATTATGGTTCTGGTGCACGAGTTTGGGCACTTCGCCGTGGCCAAGTTCTTCGGCGTGCGGGTGGAGGCGTTCTCCATCGGCATGGGCCGACGCCTATTCGGCTATGTGCATAACGGCACGGACTACAAGGTGTGCATGCTGCCCCTGGGCGGCTATGTGAAGATGGCGGGCGAAACAGAGATGGAGATGATCCAGACCTCGCCCACAGAGACGAACGTCGCCTCGCCACCGACCGTTTTGGACTATCTCTCGCCCGGGAGCGAAGCGTTTCCAGTCGGCGTCCAGTCCCTTGATAGTGGCAACTTCAACACCAAGCCGCGCTGGCAGCGCATGCTGGTGGCCTTTGCCGGACCGGTGGCGAACTTCATCCTGGCCATTTTTATCTTCACCGGCGTTGCACATTTTCACCATGACACGGTGGAATACCTGCAAGACCGCGGCGAACTCGACTACATTGTGCCGGACTCCGCAGCCAGCAAAACCGGCATTGTGCTGGGCGACCGCATCGTTCGCTTCGACTCGGTGACAAACCCCACCTGGGAAGACTTCATGGTGCTGAGTGGCCTGAAGGCCAATCACCTGCTGCCCTTCTCGTACGTGCACAACGGGCAGCGGATAGATACCAACATTCCCGTGACCTATAGCGGTGCCGCACAGGACTTTGGGCCGGACGAAATCGTAACCACCTTTGGCCTGGTGCCCCGTGTGCAGGCCGGTCCTGTGATTGTGGACGCGTTGCCAGATGCCAACGCCCCTGCGGCAAAGGCAGGCCTGCAGCACGGCGACGCCATCTTATCGGTGGATGGTCACAGCTTCCACGGGACTGAGGCGACCAGTGCCTACCTAACCGCTGGGCATGGCAAGCCGGTAACCCTGCTGGTGCAGCGCGGTGCCGAGCAGCATACCGTGCAGGTCTCCCCTGCCCTGATGCCGACCCAAGCGGGCACACAAGCGTACCGCCTCGGCTTTCGCGCGATTGCGCCGCCCGTGGTGACCACGCGGCAGCCGCTGGGGCGTGCCGTGGCGACCGGCTGGCACGACTTCGTCAAGAACTCGACGCTGATCTTCGACGTAATCAGCGGCATGTTCAAGCGGCAGGTGTCCGTGCGTAACCTGAGCGGCCCGGTGGGCATCGCGCAGCAGGTAGGGATGGCGCAGCAGATGGGCTCATGGACGGTGCTGCAGCTGATGGCGGGCATCAGCCTGAACCTGGGCATCTTCAATCTTCTGCCCATGCCCGTGCTGGATGGCGGCATGATCCTGTTTCTCTTGATCGAGAGCGTGATGCGGCGTGATGTGAATGCCGCGGTGAAGGAGCGCATCTACCAGGCGGCCTTCGTCTGCATTGTGCTCTTTGCCGTCTTCATCATCTTCAACGACATCACAAAGCTGCCAATGTTCGTGCACAAGGCAAGCTAGGCCATGCGCATCCTGATCGTTGGCGCGGGTGCCACCGGCGGCTTTTACGGCGGACGCATGGCGCAGGCGGGGCGCGACGTCACCTTTCTGGTGCGCGGCGAGCGCAAGCAGCAGATTGAGGAACGCGGCCTGGAGATCGTCAGCCCGCAGGGTAACGCAACCGTACATCCGCAGTTGGTGACTGCAGACCGGCTGGCGAGTGCAGGTCCCTTCGACTTGGTCCTGCTGAGCACCAAAGCCTATGCCCTGGACGCCGCCATCGAGGACTTCGCACCTGCTGTGGGCCCGCGTACAGTTGTGCTGCCGGTACTCAATGGCCTGCGCCACATTGACGTGCTGCAGGCTCGATTTGGCCGCGAACGCGTTATGGGCGGGTCAGTGCGCATCGTCGCGGACATGGACGAGCAAGGCCGCATCCACCAGCTAACCGACCTGGACGAGTTCATCTTTGGAGAACTGCAGGGCGGCGTGACGGAACGCGCCGAACGCCTGCAGCACGCATTTGCCGTGCCCGGTTACACGCTCAAGTTAACCGACGACGTGCTTGCGGCGCTTTGGCGCAAGTGGTGGATCCTCGCCACGATGGGTGGCGTTTGCGTGGTGAGCGGCGGCACGGTGGGCGAGATGATGGCAGTGCCGCACGGCGCCGAAACTGCCCGTGCCATCCTGCGCGAAGCCATCCGCATCGCCGCCGCGCACGACTTCCCCGCCGATCCCGCGTTCGCCGCCGAGCAGGAGCGCCGCATGACGGACCCGGCCTCGTCACTGACTTCGTCCATGTACCGCGACATGCTGAAAGGCGCGCCGGTCGAGGCCGACCACATCCTGGGTGACTTCATCGCGCGAGCCAAGGGCGTGTTGGTGCCGCTGCTGACAGGCGCCTACGTGCGGCTCAAGGTGTACGAGGCGCAGCGACCGCACTAAGCCGGGTCCGTCGGCACGCGATTGCGCTGGCCCAACGCCTCAAGCTCGACCGTCACCTCAGCAGCAATGCGCTTCGCCTCCGCTATCTGGTCCACCGGCACGCTGATGGCACCCACACGCGGATGCCCGCCACCGCCATAGCGCTCGCAGATGGCGGCGATGTTAGCGAGGTGCTCCGCGGGCACGGTCGTCCACGGATTGGTGCCCACGGAGATCTTGATGCGAAAACTCGACTTCGACAGCCCCACCACGTACACCGCTTCTGGTAGCAGGTAGTACGGAATGAACTTGCTGTAGCCCTCGGTCGGCTGGTCCGTGATGTCGAAGGTGATGACGCCGTGGTTCTCCACGGCACGCGACCGCAGCAGCGTAATATCGCGGCGATGCTTTTCGAGCCGCGGCGCAAGCGCCTCCTGCACGAAGTTTTCCTGCAGGGTATCCACGAGCGGCTGCGCCGTCAGCAGCGGGATCAGGCGCGGGATGAAGTCCGGGTCCGTTGCCGACTCGATCACCGTCATCAACTTGATCGCAGGCGCGGCCAGGCCCACTGCGGCGTCGGCGCTCTCGAACTTCGCTCCGTCGATGATGTCGGCCCAGTGCAGGAGGTCGGCGTAGGGCTCCGTGTCGAAACCGAAGCGCTCGCGCGCCACGTCCGCAATCAGGCCGGTGCAGGAGGTGTACGCCGCGTCAAAAAACTTGTGCTGCTGATCCCACGCCTGCTTCACCTCGTGCTCAAAATGCTTGCGGTCGGCCTCCGAAAGAAACGCGCTCTGGTGATGGTCGAACCACCACGTGATGCGCGGCGATGGCGTGTACTTGAAGTCGACAATGGCGTTTTCATCGCCATCGAAGTCGGCCTCGCGGAACTGCTCGCCCGCGCGGTGCTGCAGCCCGGTGTAGCGGTACTCACCCGCGGTACCAAAGCATTCCTGGTGGAAGCGCGTGAAGAGCGACGCGGAACACGCGCCATCGAAGCAGTTGTTATGGAAC
>CALMOM010000031.1:0-937 GCA_937873305.1 uncultured Terriglobus sp. | reverse complement strand
GCAGCCGGAAACGCGCCCGGCCAGCTAATGATCGGCGTTACACGCCCGAGGAAAAGCGGCTTTCGCTCAGGTCCAGTTCCCGCTCCAGCGCGCGGTAGATGCCCTCATCCACCCGCCCGGCGTCGCGCAGGTCCAGCAGTTCCTGCCGCTCCACTCGCAGGGTATCCAGCATGACGTGAGCCATGGTGCGGGCGTGTACGTCCTCTGCGGGCATGCCGGGGCCACAGTCCACAATGGACTCCAGACGGTGGCCGTACTGGTGCAGCAGGTCTTCATAGGCATGGTGGAGCGCAGGCTCGTCTCTATGCTTACCGGTACGCAGAAAGTCGATGGCGCGACGCAGCAGCAGGCGCCGCGCCTCCCCCTCGTCGCAGCCATCTTCCGGTGCCGTGGTCAGCTTCAACATGCGGACCACGGTAGGCAGCGAGATGCCCTGCAGCACCAGCGTCACCAGGATGACGGCGAAGGTGAGGAACACCATCATGTTGCGCTGGGTAAATGGCTGCCCGTTTTCGAGCGTGTACGGCAGCGAACTAGCCGCGGCCAGCGCCACCACGCCGCGCATACCCGTCCAGCCAAGGACAAATACATTGCGCCGCTCCGGAAACGGATCGTTCTGGTGCTGCAAGACGCAGCGTAGCCAGTGAGCCACATGTGCAGCCGGGTACATCCACAGCAGCCGCAGTGCGATGAGCACCAGCGAAAAGGCCAGGCCGTAGAGGAAGAGCTGCATGCGGCTGTAGCCGCGAATGCCTGCCATCACCGCCGGCAGCTGCAGGCCCAGCAGCAGAAACACAAAGCCGTTCAGCAGGAACTCCAATGCTTCCCACACCGCGCCCGCCTGCAGCCGCACCTGCGCCGAGAAAAAGGTGGCGCTCTTGCGGCTCAGGTAAAGCCCACATGCGACAACCGCAATGACGCCGGAGCTGTGTGCCGC
>CALMOM010000030.1 GCA_937873305.1 uncultured Terriglobus sp. | reverse complement strand
CACGTGTCTATGCAGTAGTTGCGTCATCAGAAGCTCTGCCCGATGGAGAAAAAGAACTGAAAATGGCTCGCCTGGCCCACGTGGTGCGTGGGTACAGGCGCGGTGTAATCGTCAATGATGGGATAGACCGGCGGGTTCAGGTTATAGCTCAAGTCCAGCCGAACGGGACCGACCGGCGTGTTGTACCGCGCGCCCAGGCCCAGCGCATGCGAAAAGTAGTTGAAGTCGCAGGTGCCTACCGTGACAAAGCCGGTCACCTGGCGGCACGTCTGCTGGTTGGGCTGGTGAAAGCGCGTAATGGACGGAAATGCGTCCTGCACGTGAAGAAAGACATTGCCCATGTCATGAAAAACCACAAACGACACGCTGTCGCCGACGATCGGCAAGACTGGCGGAGGCAGGCGCATTTCCACGGTATTGATGAGCACAGCAGTGCCGCCCACTGGGTACCCCGTCGTAAGGTCGCGCGGACCGGCGGAGTTGATGCCAAAGCCGCGGTGCGATGTGGCACCGCCCGCGTACAGCCGCTCTGGCAGCGGCACCGGGTCGCATGAGGCATTGGTGGTCAGCAGCACGCCTTCACAGCCAGGGATGCCCGCATTGGGATTGGGGCCGGTGGCATTTTCCACGCCAAAGCGGGTGTTGCGCGCAAAGGTGTATTTCCGCTTCTTGCCCCACGTGTAGTACGTCGAGTAGGTCGTGTCGATCTTGTTGAAGTCGGTCTGCGACCCGAACTTGCCGTTGGCAAAAAACTCATCGACCGACAGGTACATGCCCTTTTGCGCATTCAGCGGCGAGGGGTTCCGGGTGTCATGGAACCATGTGATGCCAGGGCCGCCTACGCGCACCGGTTGCGATAGCAGCGGGATCAGATTGGCCGTCACCTGTAGGCTGTTTTGATCCACCGACACTCGGCGGTAGGTGAAGTTGTAGATCAGCGTGTCCGCCTTCGGAATCTTCTGTGTTACGCGGAACAATCCTTGCAGCGTGCTTGCCTTGAAAGTGGAAATGTTCTGCACGTTGCTGTAGCCGCCGCTGATCTGCGCCGTAAAGTTTTTTCGGCCCAGAAACTTGGGCGTGTTCAGCGTTGCTGTGGCTACCCGTTCCAGCAGGCCGTACGTGGTGTGCAGCGTGAGCGACTGGTCCGTGCCAAACAGGTTGATACGCGACACGTCCGCGGACACACGGAACGATGCACCGGCGTTGCCCTCCGTGGAGCAGCCGTTGAAGGTGCCACCCAGCGACTGCTGCGCGCGGCAGTTAGCCTGCGGTGTGGATAGCTGCGCCTCAAATCCGGCACCGTAGGTCACATCCCAGCGCTTGGCCTCTGTCAACTGCACCAGCACGTTCTTGCGGTCGGCCTGCCCCTCCGGGTTCTGCACGGCGACATTGGCCTCGCTGAAAATGGCGAGGTCGTAATAGCGACGCTGCATTTCCACCAGCGCCGATTGGTCCAGGGGGTCGTGCGGCTTCAGCAGCAGCTGATCGCTCACCAGCTTGGGCCGGGTGTGGTGCACGCCTGAAATGAGTACGCGATCCACCTCCACCTGCTCGCCCTCGGTGACCAGGTAGCTGATATCGGTGATCGTAGTGTCGTCCTTGCGAACGGTCTGCCTAACTTCTACTTTGGCCTGGTCGTAGCCCTTGGCCAGGTACGACGAGAGGATGTTGTCGCGATCACTGGAGACATTGGAGAGGGCAAACGGCTGACCCTTTTCGGCGGTGATCAGCCCTTCCACCGTGGGCTGCTGCGCTGCGCTCTCCCCCGTGACCGTCACAGTACCGAACTTCTGCTGCGCACCTTCGTCGATGTGGATGTTGACCGTGATGGTCGCGATCTTCTTATCCAGATCGCCCTTCACCTGATCGCTGGTGATCTTGACCTTGGTGAAGCCGTTCGCGCGATACAGCGAGGTGATGGAGTCCACGTCGTTGGACAACAACACCGGCGAAAACCGGCCGTTGCGCACAAACGCATCGGCCTTGACCACCTGCATGCGTTCCTTGATGTTGTCGGTCTGAAAATACTTGTTGCCCAGGATGTTGACGGCAGCCACCTTATAGCGACGGCCTTCCGTGGCCTTGAAGGTGACCGTCTCTTTCAGGTTGCTGGGCGGCGGCAGCGGTGTGCCGTCCGCGGCATAGGTGGGGGAGTCGGGCACGCCTTCCACCGACGGTTCAACCTGGGCGTCGAAGTAGCCCTGCCTCGCCAGGAACTCGCGAATATTATGTGCGCCCTCGTTCAGAAGGTCGTTGTCTACCGCGCTTTCCTCGTAAATGGGGAGTAGCTGGCTTTGCCGCGCCTTGGAGACCTTGGTGCCGGTAATGTTGATCGCGACAAGCGGGCCCTGGTTCGCACGAAAGCTGTAATCCAGCTCTTTATTGGGCGCATCGTATTCACTCTTCTCGAGCGCCACTGCAGCTTCCAACCGATCGTGCTTCTGGTAGTCCTTGCGCAGGTTTGTCAGGGCGTTGCCTGCGGTGTCGTGCGTCACCTTGTTCTTGCTCTTGAAGAACTTCAGGGTGCGATTGATCCGCTGCAGCTTGCCCATTTTGCGGAACTGCTCGACCGAAACGCCGGGGTCGCCGGCCAACACCACATCGCCCACCACAGCCTGCGGACCAATGTCGATGGAGTAGATCACGTCCACCTGCTTGCCATCCGGCAAGTGCTCGGTTGAGGAGCGAATCACGGGCTGGTAGTAGCCATTCTGCGCCAGTGTCTGCTTGATACCGTCCACGCCTGCGCGTACCTGCGAGTTGGTAAACGGCAGGCCGGGCTGTAATTCCGTGGCGTACTCCACCAACGATGCCAGCCGGTCCACCTTGACGCCCTGAATGCGGATCCGCCCGATGAAGTAGCGGGGCGTGCCCTGAAAGATCAACGTCACCCCGCCCGCCTGGCCAGGGATGCTGCGCAAGACTATATCTCGGTACAGACCTGTTAAAAACAGGCGGCGGGTCGCGGCGCGCACCTTTTCCGGATCGATGGTGTCGCCAGCGGCAAGCCCCAGCTCGTGGGTGAGGGGGTCGTCGGTGGCCAGTTCCACACCGCGAAACTCGACGGCGGTAATCTTCTTGCCGCGCAGCCCGAACAGGCCCGAAGCCGCGTTGTTTGCAACCTTCGCGGCAGTCGCTGCCTGCGCTTGCTGCTGGTCCGCGGGGTTGCCGCTGGTATTGGTCGCGGCCGTCGCAGGCACATTCGGCTGCGTGCTGGCCTGCGGCACGGGCACGTGCCCCTGCTGAACCTGCCCTGGCGTGGACGCGCTACTGCCTGGCTGGCTTGAGGAGTCCTGTGCTGCCATCGAGACACAGCCTGTAGCGGTCGCGATGAGCACAGCCAGCATGGGCTTGGCCGCCAGTCTCTTTCGCGCTCTCACTACCGATTGCCTTTTGAACCCCAACGTTATCTGCCTCTGCGTACGCACGGCGTCCAGACGCCTGCTGGAAGTCTAACCTGTGTCACGCCGTAAAGGGCTGGCAGACCAGGCACCCTGCGGCACGAAACTTTGTGCCGTCTGGATGCGCTGCGAGTCCGGGCGCGTATCGAAGAACCTCCCGAGCTAACAACTTCTAGACTAGGGCTATGGCTTCAGACGTACCGCTGTACGGGACCGCAGGCGAAGAGGACGACCGGTATTCGCGACAGCGGCTATTTTCGCGCATCGGCGATGCCGGTCAGCAAATGCTGGCGCAGGCGCGGGTCACCCTTGTGGGCTGCGGCGCGACCGGTGCAGCCTCTGCGGCGCTGCTGGCCCGGGCCGGTGTCGGCTCGCTGAAAATTATTGATCGCGATTTTGTGGAGCTTTCCAACCTGCAACGGCAGCTCCTCTTTACCGAGGAGGATGCCCAGGAGGCGCTGCCCAAGGCTGAAGCCGCACGCCGCAGGCTGCTGGAGATCAATTCTGACGTGACTGTCACGGTCCACATCGAGGACCTAACGCCGGCAAACGCCTCCACCCTGCTTCTTGGCGCAGACGTTTTGCTGGATGCAACAGATAATTTTGAGACACGCTACCTGATGAATGATTTCGCGGTAGAGAGCGGCACTCCGTGGATCTATGCCGCGGCCATCGGATCCTACGCAGCCACCATGAACATCCTGCCCGGTGAGACAGCTTGCCTGGCGTGCCTGTTTCCAGAGCCGCCGGGTGGCACCGTGGAGACTTGCGACACGGCGGGCATTCTGGGCACGGCGGTGACAGCGGCTGCCAGCCTGCAGGTGACGGAGACCATGAAGCTGCTGACGGGCCAGGCGGGGCAGATGCGGCGAACCCTGCTCTCCATGGATGTGTGGACGGGCGAGCGCTGCGAGGTCTCTGCCCGTCAGCCTCGCCTCGGCTGCCCTGTCTGCGGCTTACGGCAGTTCCGGCATCTGCGCGGTGAGGGACGCCCCCACATCACACTCTGCGGACGCAATTCCGTCCAGATCCATGAGCATGCTCGCCCGGTGAACTTCTCTGCCTTGGCAGAGCGCTTGCGCCCGCTGGGTGTGGTTCGCCACAACGACCTGTTACTCCGCTTCACGTATGGCGCGTACACGCTGTCGATTTTTCCAGACGGTCGGACTGTAGTGCAGGGGACGACCGAAGTGGCTCGAGCGCGTGCACTTTACGCTCGCTTTGTGGGCTCTTAAACGCACAGGCAGTAGACGTTTTGCGACAGTGGGCCGCCTTTCGTGCAGGATTTTGCGTGCAAAAAGATGCCGGTGCGCACGTTAGAGGGCAGTTTTGACACCTGTTTTGGCTAGACTACCGCTCCTTTTCACTGAAGTCGCTTTGTGCGGACAACTCGCCCCACGCAAGCACCTTCCCACACTTACGTGTCGTGTTCTAGAAAGTCGTGGCTGCTCCTGTATCCTGTTCGGAGCTTGCAGCCTTTACTGGAATCACGGTGCGTCATGGAGGCGCGCCAGGCCGCGGCATGGAAGTTCAGGGCTACGGAATGACACAAACGAAGTCGACGCCACCCGCGGGCCACTTTAAGCGGAATCCTCCGATTGCCGGCGAAGCGGACGCTCTGGAACGCGCGAAAAATGGCGACCCGGACGCATTTTCAAAGCTCTATGCGCTGCACAAGCGCCGCGTGTACACGCTTTGCCTGCGCATGCTGGGCAATGTTTCTGAAGCGGAAGACATGACGCAGGAGGCTTTCTTACACCTCTATCGCAAGCTTGGTTCGTTTCGCGGGGAAAGCGCGTTTTCTACCTGGCTGCACCGGCTCACGGTCAACCTGGTGCTGATGCACCTGCGTAAAAAAGGTTTGCAATTGGTATCCCTCGAAGAGACCATCAACCCGTCCGAGGAGGACGCCCCCAAGCGCGACTTTGGTTCGCGTGATCCGCGGCTATCTGGCTCAGTGGAGCGTGTCGCGCTGGAGCGGGCGGTGTCAACTCTGCCTCCAGGATACAGGCTGGTGTTTGTGCTGCACGACGTGGAAGGGTATGAGCATAACGAGATCGCGGGCATGCTGGAATGCTCTACCGGCAACAGCAAATCGCAACTGCACAAAGCCCGCCTGAAGCTCCGTGAAATCTTGCGGCAGAACGAACAAACCGCCGCCCTGCAGGAGGCAAAGTAATGGCAAACGAAGCGAAGCGCTGGTCCTGTGAGGAGTTTGAAAAGGCCTTGCCTGAGCTGTTCGAGAACGCAAAGGGTGGCAAGCTAAGCGCGGATCCGCAGTTCGCGGACATCCTGCGCGATTGTCCACAGGCGGCAGAATTAGTGCGCGACCTGGAGTACATTGCAGAAACGGCACGTCTGCTATTGGAGCCTGAGGGCGACTCGCCCAGTTCGGACCTATGGCAGAAGATCGAGCGGGAACTCGGTAGCGAGCCTGACACTCCCGTGCAGTAGACACTTGCCGGTGCAACGTATACAGCGTAGTATTCAGGTCGAAATGCAGCAGACTTTCTTCTTTGCCGGGTTTACCTACCGCTACTGGCGCACGGAAGCGGCTGCGGCAGGCTCTGCACCTTCACTGCTCTGAACATCTCAGGCAGTCGTACATGAGCTAAGCGGGCCGCAACTCCAACACGGGTTGCGGCCTTTCTATTGACTTCAGCCCTTCAAGGACTTTGGCATCATGCCTACTCTGGAAGCACCCATCCCTCACGATTCCGCCGCCACTCTGCCCCTGACCAGTCGCGTTGTGCTCATTGGTTTTATGGGCGCTGGTAAGAGCACTGCTGGCCGTCTGCTCGCGGCACAGCTCGGTTGGCAGTTTGTGGACACGGACGCAGCCGTCGAGGCGAAGCACCAGTGCAGCATTGCGGACCTGTTTGCCAGGGAGGGTGAGGGAAAGTTCAGGCAGCTTGAGTCGGTGGCGCTTGCACGCGCGCTGGGACAGAACAATACCGTCATCGCGGTGGGCGGAGGAGCACCAGAGGTGCTGACCAATCGGCTGTTGCTGGAGCAGACGCCGGGCACCACTGTCGTACTGTTAGAAGCGCCATTCCCTGCGCTGTTCGATCGCTGCGTGCTGCAGGAGGGTGCCGCCACGCGCCCGGTCCTCAGGAACGCAGAACTGGCCGAGCGTCGATTCCATGAACGCGAGCAGCTTTACCGCCGCTGTGCTCAATACCGCATCGCCACTGAGTCAATCGACCCTGGAACGACTGCGAAGCAGGTTCTGCAGGTTCTGCTGGGTGCGCGCGGGTAGTCGACCGCAACAACGGGTCTGCAACCGGGCGCATCCTACGCAAGAATCCTGAGAAGAGGCCCACACTGGACGCAGCTGAAGCCCCGTCGTTCCCGAGCCAACAGTACCGTAATGTGCGGAAACACATAGTCTTTGTCGTGGCCCTGCTGTGCCTGCTCGGCCTGCTATGGACACTCCGCCACGTACTCGGCATCGTGTACCTTTCCGGCCTGTTTGCTGTGATCCTCAACCCTGTGGTCATGCGCATCAGCGGGTTGCGCTTTCGCGGCAAGCACCTCTCAAAGACCGTTTCCCTAGCGGTGTTGCTGCTTGGGCTTCTCTTCGCCTTGGGCCTGTTCTTCTGGCTCGGCCTGCCACCCGTGCTGCGCGACTTCCGCAATTTTCTGGCGGATGCGCCGAGCCGCCTGCCCGCGATTACGGCAAAGCTGCACAAAATTCCAATGGCTGACAAAGTCGGCCTAAACGACCTGAGCGCCCGCCTCGAGAACGGTGCCGGCGCGGCTGCCGCGTACGTGTTCACCGCCCTGCCAGCCTTGGCGGAGCACCTGCTAGACCTGCTAACTGCGCTGATCTTGACGGTGTACTTCATCCTGGAAGGGCAGGAGGTCTACGAGTTCTTTCTGTCGTTGGTGATACCCGCGTCACGCAACCGGCTGGCAAACACCCTGCAGATTGCTGAAGAGCGCGTCTCGCATTGGCTCATCGGCCAGCTGGCGCTCATGGCTTGCGTGGCCGCGTACAGTCTGATCGTCTTTCGCGTGCTCAATGTGCGGTACTTCCTTTTGCTGGGTGTGCTCATGGGACTGACCAACATCATTCCCATCGCGGGCAATCTCATCACCATGCTGTTGGTGGTACTGATTGCTGCAGCGGACACCTGGACCAAGGCCGGCCTTGTGATGGCAGCGTACTTCATCTATGTGCAGATCGAGAATGCCGTGCTGACACCCCGCATCATGAAGTCGTCCGTTGACCTGATGGGCATCACCGTACTGATCGCTCTGCTGTGCGGCACCGCAATCAGCGGCATACCCGGTGCCCTGGTCGCAGTACCGACCGCCGCTGTGGTTGTGGTCTTCGCGAATGAGTACCTGGTGCAGCATGAAGATCCAGAGCGGCTGTCCATCCTGGATTGACAGCCTGTGTGCGTCTACGGCAGTGCGGTATCCTGAAAGGGTATCCTGATGGTTACCGCAGCCCCCATTCCGTTGTCTGAGAGCGTCCGCCCAGGGGTGCTTCTGGCGGATTATGTGGAGCTGGTCAAGCCGCGGGTCACGGCCATGGTGTTAATCACGGCTGCGGCGGGCTTTTACCTGGGTTCCCTGCGCTCCAGCATCAGCCCGCTGAATCTGCAGTTTGCAGAAACCATGCTGGGCATGGCCGCGGTGACTGGCGGGTCAAGCGCCCTGAATCAAGTGCTGGAGCGCCGCACTGATGCGCTGATGCCCCGCACCGCATCGCGCCCCATGGCGGCTCGGCGACTGTCGTTCGCACATGGTCTGTTGTTTGGACTGCTGCTGATTGCAGCCGGATCTGCGTTTCTTGCGGTGACCACCAATCCGATTACCGGCATGCTCACGCTGCTGACCGCCACTGCGTATGTGGCCATCTACACCCCGCTCAAACGCATCAGCATGGTCGCCACCTTTGTTGGTGCGTTCCCCGGTGCACTGCCACCGCTGATTGGCTGGACCGCCGCCCGTGGCCGCATCGAGTGGGCAGCTGTCGCGCTCTTTGCCATCCTGTTTGTCTGGCAGTTTCCGCACTTTGAGGCCATTGGTTGGCTGTACCGTGACGACTATGCGCGTGCGGGCATACAGGTCACAGCGGTGGCCAGCCCTGCCGGACGAGCCACGGCGGCACAAGCGCTGTTCTACGCCGTGCTCATGCTGCCAGTCAGTCTTTGGCCCGTGTTCTGCGGCGTTTCCGGTTGGCCCTACGGAGCCGCGGCGTTGCTGCTCGACCTCGTCTATCTCGTCTACACGATCCAGTTTACCCGCATCACGCGAGACCTGCCCGCGGCGCAATCGCGCAAGATCGCGCGTGACCTGCTCAAAGTGAGTGTTATCTACCTGCCTCTGCTGCTAGCCGCGATGATGCTGAGTGCACGCGGACATATCTTTTTTTAACTCCATGGCCTACTCCGATATCTCATCCATACCCGCGCAGGAACGTCTCCGGACACCGCCCGCAGTGATCCTCGGCACCGTGCTGGTGTCTGCCCTGGCGAGCCTCTTTCTGGGCTGGCTGGTGTACTTCCATGCTCCCGCTGACGTCTCCCACACGCACCTGCTGTTTTTGCCAGCGCTCAACGCCGCTCTCAACGCGCTCTCGGCCGTGGCGCTGCTGGTCGGCTTTTGGAAGGTCCGGGCACGGCGCATTGCGCAGCACCGCGCTGCCATGTTTGCCGCGTTCTTCTTCTCGTCGCTGTTTCTGGTGTCCTACATCACGAACCATGCGCTGCACGGTGAGTCGCACCTGCCGGTCGCCCACACCACCGCACTTTGGTACGGCTACGCCACCATGCTGACCTCGCACATCCTGCTGTCGATCCTCGCCCTGCCCATGATCCTGATCACATTTTTTCTGTCGCTTTCAGGGCGGTTTGAGCAGCACAAGAAGCTTGCGCGCTGGACCTTTCCCATTTGGCTGTATGTTTCTGTCACTGGCGTGCTGGTGTATCTGGCACAGGCTGCTATCCGCTGATGGCTCCATCAGTACAGCGGGGAGAAATGCGGCGCGATACGCGGGCGATTCTGCGGGTGGCCGCGGCGATTGACGTGGCGGGCCTGCTGTGCGCTGCTGCGGTTTGGGCGTCCGGCGGCATGACGAAGCACGGTCCCCATGGAAACCTGGGCTGGTTCGGCCTGATTGTCGCACTGGGCTGCCTGCCGACTGGAACGTTTTTCCTGATACTGGGCTTTGCGAAGTGGCTGGGCGACCGGAGTCGCGCGTGAATGCCGTGACACCGCCCATTTACATGGACGCCAACGCCACCACGCCGGTACTGCCAGAGGTGCTGGATGCGATGCTTCCCTTTTGGACTGAGCGCTTCGGGAACGCCTCTGCCGTGCACAGCTTTGGACGCAGGGCGAAGGGTGCATTAGAAACGGCTCGCGTGCAGGTGGCAGAATTGCTGAATGCCAAGGCAAGCGAGGTGACGTTTACCGGCGGCGGAACAGAAAGCGACAATATGGCGCTGTTCGGCCTGCTGAGCTCTGGCGACCACTTGATCGTGAGTGCAGTGGAGCACGACGCGGTGCTGCACGCGGCGGCAGCGCTGGAGGCGACGGGCGTCTCCGTCTCGCGTGTTGCCTGTGACAAGGACGGGATCGTGCAGCCCGAGGCGCTGGAGGCGGCGTTGACACCGCAGACGCGCTTGGTAAGCGTGATGCTGGCCAACAACGAAACAGGCGTTGTGCAACCCGTGCAGCAGCTGGCAGAGATCGCCCATCGCGCGGGCGCATTGCTGCACACCGACGCCATCCAGGCTTGCGGGAAGACTCCAGTGGACGTTCGGCAGCTGCAATGCGACCTCTTGTCGCTGTCTGCGCACAAGATGTATGCGCCCCAGGGCGTGGGTGCGCTGTGGGTCCGCGCGGGCCTCACGCTAAAGCCGCTGCTGCACGGTGGCAGCCATGAACGGCGGCGGCGGGCCGGTACGGAGAATGTGCCGGGCATTGTGGGCTTTGGAGCGGGTGCTGCGGCAGCCAGGCAGTGGCTGAGCACCGATGGCCCGGAACAGGTGGGGCAGTTGCGGGACCACCTGGAGCGCTGTCTGGCCGCACATATCCCGGGAAGCGTGGTCAACGGAGTCGCGGCCACCCGGTTGCGCAACACGCTTTCCATTCGCTTCGACGGAGTGCTGGCGGAAGAGCTGGTGATTGCGCTTGACCTGCACGGCCTTGCCGTCAGCGGCGGGTCTGCCTGCCAGAGCGGCGCGGTCGAGCCGTCGCACGTGCTCACAGCGATGGGGCTTTCCACCGCCGAGGCGCGTAGCAGTGTGCGGCTATCGCTGGCGCGCACCACCAGCCAGGCAGAGGTGGACCGCGCCACTGCGATCGTTGTCGCGGCGGTGGAGCGCCTGCGCTCCCGGTAAGCGCACGGGGGTAGGTTGGCAGCCGCAGGACCTGAGAAAATAGAGTCATGGGCTTGACGGGCACAACACGAAGCAAGGCGCCGCAGGCACCAAATGCCGCAAGCACCATCGCCGTGGCGATGTCTGGCGGCGTCGACTCGTCCGTCGTAGCAGCACTGCTGCACCAGCAGGGGCATACGCTGGTGGGCCTGACGCTGCAGCTGTGGGATCAGCGGCGGCTCTCCGGCAAGGAGGGCATGCCAGAGCAGGTGCAGGGCCGGTGTTGCTCGCTGGATGACGTGTACGATGCGCGCCGCGTGGCGGAGCAGGTCGGCATACCGTACTATGT
>CALMOM010000029.1 GCA_937873305.1 uncultured Terriglobus sp. | reverse complement strand
GCACACGATTCTCCGGGTCATACTAGCCCTTTGCTACAGCCCTGATGCTGTTACGCCATTGCGGTGCCGTGTCGGTGGACGCACCCGGAACGGTGGCAGACTAGAAGTCGTGGCAGATACGTTCGGCAGTCAGCTTCGGCAATTTACGTGGAGCAAGTCTGAACCGCTGCATGCTGCGTTGTGTCTGCCCGGCGTGGCCCTGCCCCTGCTGTTGGGCGTACATCTCGGCTTCCGAGGCACTGCCGTGCTGATGGCAGGCGGAGCGATGACGGTCGGCTTTGGCTCCTACCAGCATCCACTCTTTCGCCGGTCGGGTGCCATGGTCGCGTCCACATTCGGTATCGCGGTTTCTGCCCTGGTGGGTGCGCTGTGCCGCGACAGCACTACGGCGCTGCTGGCGGCAATGCTGGTGTGGGCCTTCCTATACGGCATGTCGAACAGTATCGGCACGGCCACGGCCTGGGTCGGGCAACAATGCTGTGTGTTCCTTGTGGTGTCATCTGCGGCACCCAGCACGCCGGGCACCACGCATGACCTGGTTTACTCTGCGCTGCTGCGCGGCGCGGGCGTGCTGGCCGGGGGTGCGCTGCAGACGTGCTTTCTGCTGCTGCTGCGGGTGTGGTTCCCGGCAGCGCAAACTATCTTTACCTCGCCAGACTTTGACCCCACGCACTTTCAGCGGCAGTTTCTGCGCGAACAGCTTTCGCCCGGCAGCGGTGCCATGCAGTTTGCCATGCGCATGACAGTGACCTCCCTGCTTGCGATTGCGCTGTACCGTGTGCAGCACTGGACCAGCGCCTATTGGATCGCCATGACCGCCGTGCTCATTCCCAAGCCGGAGTTCACCCAGACCGCGGCGCGTGGCCTCTTGCGCGCCGCCGGCACGCTGATCGGCGCGGCGCTGTGCACGCTCATTGTGACGGAGTTGCACCCAGGCGGCCAGTGGTTGGCCATGCTGTGCCTTGTGTTTCTGTTCGGCACGTACCTGCTCAACACGGTGAACTATGGAGCCTTCGCCATCTTTCTGACGGGCTACATCTGCTTTCTGCTGGCCATTGCCAACCAGCCACCGCGTGAGGTGCTGCTGCACCGCGCCATAGCCACCGTGGTCGGCTCCGCCATCGCCATCGGCATACACCTGACCTTTATGGCGGTGCGCAGAGCGCTTGGCGTCGCCACGCCGGTGCTGCACTCGCTGGAAAGCCGGTTCAGCAGTTAGTTACTGGATGCTGTGGCCGATGTCGCTGGCGCTGCCCGCCTGCCGTAGGTAGGACTCGATCGTCTCGTCCAGGATGCCCTGCGCTGCCAGCACCAGGTCGATGCAGTCGCGGCCCGCGCCGTGCCCGCCGGCATGCGGTGTCACATAGTGCGCGGCGGCTTTCACCTGCTCGCGCGCGTTCCACGTGGCAACAGCCAGGCCGACGGATCGCATGGGCGGCAGGTCAATGATGTCGTCACCCACATAGGCGATCTCGTCCAGCGCGACAGCTGCCTCGCGCAGGATGTCGTGGATGGCTTCCATCTTTTGCTGCGATCCCTGGTGCAGGAACTCAATTTTGAGATCGCGCATGCGCACGGCCACTGTATCGCTGGTGCGCTTGGTGATCACGCCAAAGCGCAGACCGCCGACACGGCCGATGCCGATGCCCAACCCGTCGTGTGCAGAGAAACCTTTCACCTCGAGCGCTACAGGCGAGCCGTCCTCGCGTTTGCCGTCGGGAATGAAGTACATCATGCCGTCGGTTAAGACGCCGTCCACGTCGAACACGACGACTTTGATCTTTGCCGCGCGCTCACGCAGGTCGGGTTTATTCAGTTCCGGAATCATGCGTTTAGTGTCGCATTGCTGACTAGGTCCAGTAGAGGATGCGCGCAGTGGGTAAGGCTTCCGCCAGGGTCTGGTTAAACCATGCCTTCATTTCACCCATCGAATCTTTCGGATAGACGTACTTGAACCCGCCGAACTTGTTCCGCTTTTCGCTGCGTGCTTCTTCGCGCAGGTCGAGCTTGGTCTTGGGGTACCAGCCCAGCAGCACTTCCTTCGATCCGGGCGTAAAGCGATGCGTGATGAATTCCGCCGACAGGTCCACGTCGCTGATACCAGATAAAGCCTGCGCAACGGATTCGAACAGCGCACGGTACTCCTCGCGCCACTGCTCGATGGGCATGATGGGCGCGACGGTCAGGCCCACCGGATAGCCTGCCTGCGCGAGGGTGCGCATGGCCTGCAGGCGGCGCGCGACCGTAGCGGTGCCGCCTTCGAAATCGCGTGAGACGCTCGCTGCGTTGACGGAGAAGCGTACGCGGGTGCGTCCGTTGTGCGGCAGCTTCGCGAGCGTGTCCACCGCGTCGAATTTCGTGGTGAAGCGCAGTTGCACCGGTGCTTCCCACGCGCCGAAAAAGCGGATGCTGTCGGCCAGCGCGCCGGTGATGTGCTCGATGCCCAGCGGGTCGGTGTAGCAGGACGCCTCGAAGGTCGTGCCCTCGTGCACACGCGCCACGGAGCGCGACGTGATGCGGCCCTCACCCGCGAAGCTGCGCAGGTTCTCTAGAATGTCAGGAACATTTGCGTACGCCCGCGTGACTGGAGGCCCGCTGAGCGATCCGGCCAGGTAGCAGTACTGACAGTGCGCCGGACATCCCTGGGCAAGGTGAAACTGCCAGTCAGCCGAGGGCGGAATGGGCTGCAGCTTGCGCGCGCCCGGCGGCGACACGACGATGGCCAGCGTGGACTTGGCCAGCGCGTACGCCTTGCCTGCCGTGTCTGCCTTGATGGTGTCGAGCCGATTCGCCTTCAGCCTTGTGACCACTGCGCCCAACGCCTCCGCGCGCTCCAGCATGGCGCGGCCATACGGCATCGCAAACGCATCGGGCGTAATCATCACCTGCCGCGGCCGCCACACCCTGCCGGGCTGTAGGTGTTCGCGTTCCAGCAGCGCAGGGTGCACGGCTGCCTCACGGATCAGCTCCGGCTCAAACGGCTCCGACACCTCGGCGAGTGTGGCCTGCGACATGGTGATTGGATGCAATCCTCTTCCAACAGCCGTCATCCTGAGCGAAGCGAAGGATCCCAGCAGACTTTGACCTGCCGACACGTCCTCGGACTTTCTCGCGAAAAAGCTTTTGAATCTCGCATCATGCGATAACGCAGAGGAATCCTTCGCTTCGCTCAGGATAACGGGCTATGGCGTGACACCATCAGGCGAACAGGCAGCGAACAACGCTAGAATGCAGCATGGTTGCCGCCGCCCCCTCGCTGATCGATGCTGACCTGGCCCTTCCAGAGCAGGACGCGCTCGTGTGGGCGCACCCGGTCGTGCGGCAGTGGTTCGTCGGTAAGTTTGGCAGCCCCACCGAGCCGCAGATCGAGGGCTGGCCCGCCATCGTTCGCGGTGAGCCGACGTTGATTTCCGCTCCCACCGGCAGCGGCAAGACGCTGGCGGCGTTCCTGGTGGCCATTAACCGGCTGGTGTGTGAAAGCATCGCGGGCACGCTGCCGGCGATGACGCAAGTGGTGTACGTGTCGCCGCTGAAGGCGCTCAGCAACGACGTGCAGAAGAACCTGGAAGAGCCGCTGCGCGAGATTTTGACGCTCGCACTCGAAGAGGGCTACCTGTGTGCGGGCATCCGCACCGGCGTGCGCACCGGCGACACGCTGCCCAAGGAGCGCGTGGCGATGCTGAAGCATCCGCCGCACATCCTGGTGACCACGCCGGAGTCGCTGTACATGCTGCTGACCTCGGCCAGGGCGCGCGAAAATCTGCGCTGCGTGCACACCGTCATCGTGGACGAAATTCATGCGGTGGCCGACGACAAGCGCGGCGCGCACCTCGCCCTGACGCTGGAGCGGCTGGACGCGCTGGTGACCGGTGAAAACCGCCTCGCACCCGGATCGATGCTTACGGGCCTGAGTCGCGCACCGCAGCGCATCGGGCTTTCCGCGACGCAGAATCCTATCGAACTGGTTGCAGACTTTCTTACTGGCGTCCGCTCTCCTGAGCACCATACCTTCTCAACTCGTCATCCTGAGCGGAGCCCGAAGGGCGCAGTCGAAGGACCTGCTTTTCCAAGCGCCGAAGGCGCTCAGGCGCGCTCCGCGCGCGAGAAGCAGGTCTCTCCACTTCGCTTCGCTTTGATCGGGAGGAAGGATGAGGTGATTGAGACTGGACGGCGAGCCACCATTGTGCAGGTCGGCCAGCGCCGCACGCTCGACATCGCCATCGAGATCCCCTCGTCCGAACTCAGCTCAGTGTGCGACAGCCGCATGTGGGTAGAGGTATTCGACCGCATCGCGCAGTTGTGCCGTGAACACACGTCCACGCTGGTCTTCGTCAACACGCGCCGCATGGTGGAGCGGCTGTGCGGCGCGCTGGCCGAGCGGCTGGGCGCGGAGAACGTGGCCGCGCACCATGGCTCGCTGTCACGTGCGCTGCGGCTGGATGCGGAGCAGCGGCTGAAGGCAGGCGAAATCCAGGCGCTGGTCGCGACCGCGTCGCTCGAGCTCGGCATCGACATCGGCGCGGTCGACCTCGTAGTGCAGATGAACAGCACGCGCGCCGTCGCCGTGGCCATGCAGCGCGTGGGCCGCGCCGGCCACTGGCGCGGAGCGATCCCCAAGGGGCGCTTCTTTGCCACCACGCGCGACGACCTCCTGGAGCAGGCCGCGCTGGTCCGCGCCATGCGCGCAGGCGAGTTGGACCGGCTTGAAATTCCGCCGCAACCCATCGACGTACTGATGCAGCAGATGGTCGCTATCTGCGCCGCGGAGCCGTGGGAAGAGGACGCGCTCTATCGCCTCGTTACGCGCGCGTACCCATACCGCGACCTGAGCCGCGAACAGTTCGATGAGCTCGTCACGCTGCTGCACACCGGTATCGAGAACAGCCGCGGCCGCTACGGTGCGTACCTGCTACGCGACGGCGTGGCGGGCGTGCTGCACCCGCGGCGGGGCGCGCGCATGACGGCTATTGGCAATGGCGGCGCCATCCCGGATAACGCGCAGTACGCCGTTGTGCTGCAGCCCGAGGGCGTGACCATCGCCTCGCTGGACGAGCACTACGCCGTGGACAGCGGCCCGGGCGACGTCATCCAGCTCGGCAATGCGAGCTGGCGTGTGCTGACCGTGGAGAAGGAAGGCCGCGTGCTGGTGGAAGACGCGCACGGCGCGCCGCCCAGTGTGCCCTTCTGGTTTGGCGAAGCGCCGCAGCGCACTGACGTGCTGAGCGACCAGTTAACTTCCCTACGCGATTGCATTGCAAAGCGCACAGTGGGCGTACACCACGAGTTCGTCGAACTGCACGATCCGCGCGTGGCGGGCACGGTCGCGTGGCTGATGGACGAGTGTGGCATCTGCGAGGGCGCGGCATTACAGCTGGTGCAGTACATCGTCACCGGGCGCGCCGTGCTGGGCACCGTGCCCACGAAGCAGACCATTGTTGCCGAGCGCTTCTTCGACGAGGGCGGCGGCATGCAGTTGATTCTGCATGTGCCGTTTGGCGGGCGCATCAATCGCGCATGGGGCCTGGCACTGCGCAAGCGTTTTTGCCGTGGCTTCAACTACGAGCTGCAGGCTGCGGCGACGGACAACGGCATCAACATTTGCCTGGCAGAGCAGCACAGTTTTCCGTTGGCCGACGTCTTCCACTTCCTCACCGAGCACACCGCGAAAGAACTGCTCGAACAGGCTGCTATTGCCTCGCCCATCTTCAAAACGCGGTGGCGCTGGGCCGCCAATCGCTCTTTGCAACTGCTGCGCTTCAACAAGGGCAAGAAGATTCCGCCACAGGTGCAGCGCACACGTGGTGAAGACCTGCTGGCGAGTGTGTTTCCGCAGGCCGCGGCGTGCTTCGAGACCATCGTCGGCGACATCCAGATTCCGGACCACCCGCTGGTGAACGAGGTGATGCAGGACGTGCTGCAGGAGGCCATGGACCTCGAGGGCCTGCGTGAGGTGCTACGCGCCATGCACGATGGCCGCATCGAGTGCATCGCGGTCGATACGCCGGTGCCGTCAGTCTTCAGCCACGAACTGCTGAACGCGAACCAGAACAGCTTTCTAGACGAGGCAGGACTCGAAGAGCGCCGTGCGCGCGCCGTGTCGCTGCGTGGCACCATCCCGGACTCTGTGCTTGGCGAAGCCGGGCGGCTGGACGCGGCAGCGATCCGGCAGGCGCGCTGCGAGATCTGGCCCGATCTGCGGGATGAGAATGAGTTGCACGACCTGCTGTTCAGCGCAGTGGCGCTGCCGGTTGCGCTATTCACCGGCGACGTTCCGGAGGGCGACGATGCCGAGGTACACGCGCACCGCGCGCACACCAGCCGCCACTGGCCGCTGTTCTTCAGCCGCCTAGAGACGCGCGGACGCGCGCAAGTCGTGCGCTTTGGCGAACAGGAGTGCTGGGTTGCAACTGAGCGGCTTGAGCACGCAAATGCGTTGCGAAGCATTGCGCTTACATCACTCCTCAAGGAGCCTGCCGTCTCCTCTGTTCGTCATCCTGAGCGGAACGGAGCAGAGCGAAGTGCAGTCGAAGGACCTGCTTTCCTTCCGGGTTGCAACGCCGCTGCGGACGAACAGCAGGTCCCTCCACTACGCTGCGCTCCGGTCGGGATGACAAGTGGAGAGGAATCGCTCCCAGATCACACGGTCATCCTGAGCGAAGCGAAGGATACCGACAATGCGACGAGCAGCAATGCCTCACCTGAGCTTCCTGCAACTGACTCTTCGCAAGTCGACCAACGTGTAACCAGCGCGGACGCACTCCGCCTGCTGACCCAGGGTTACCTGCAAATTCTCGGTCCCACATCCGCACGCGCCATCGCAGGCTGGGTCGACGTGCACCCGCGCGCCATCTTCCAGCAGCTTGCCGCGATTGAAGTGCAAGGGCTGGCCCTGCGCGGCATCTTTGAAGGCACGGGCCCAGCAGCGGATGACGCTGATGTGGAGTGGTGCGAGCGGCGCATTCTGCAGCGCATCCATCGCCTGACGCTGGGCGCGCTGCGCAAGGGCATCGAGGCGGTGACGCCCGCGGTCTTCATGCGGTGGCTGGTCCGTTGGCAGCACCTTGCGCCGGACACGCAGATGACTGACGAGGAAGGTGTGCTGGATGCGCTGGTGCAGCTCGAGGGCTTCGAGGCCCCGGCCTGCGAGTGGGAGCGCACCCTGCTGCCAGCACGCGTGAAGGACTACGACGGCAAGTGGCTGGACGCGCTGTGCCTGTCGGGCGCGGTAGGCTGGGGGCGCATTTCGCCGCATCCGGCGTGGGACTGCGGCGATGGTGCCGCGCCGCGCCGCGTGATCCCTACCAACATGGCGCCAATCACGTTTTTTCTGCGCGAAAGCGCGGACTGGCTGCCCGCCGCGTTGCGCGCGAAATGCGTGGACGAAGACAAGTTGCGGCTGGCGCTGACACCCGAGGCACTGTGCATCCGCGACACCCTGCGCGATCGCGGCGCCTGCTTCGCCAGCGACCTGCAGCGCATTTGCACCTTGAGCAAACAGCAGGTGCAAACCGCACTGTGGGAACTGGCCACCGCAGGCCTTGCGAGCGCCGACGGCTTCGATCAACTGCGCATCATGATGGATCCCAAGCGCAAACCGCTGGCCGCCGAACCGGTCACAAGCACCGGTACGCTCGGCGCACGCGCGGCCAAGCGTGGAACGCGGTCCACCGCCGGTCGCTGGTCGCTATTCACCGAGGACGAGCACGTGGAACTCTCCGCACCGGAGCGTGCCCGCGAGGAAGAAGTGTCGCTGGAAGCCGCCGCGCGCATGCTGCTGGCCCGCTATGGCGTGCTGTTCCGCGACCTGCTGCAGCGCGAAGCAAACGCCCCCAAGTGGCGCGACCTGCAGCGCATGTTGCGGCGGCTGGAGGCACGTGGCGAGGTGCGCGGGGGCCGCTTTGTCACGGGCTTTCCCGGCGAGCAGTACGCCTTGGCGGAGGCTGTGGAAAGCTTACGCGCCACGCGCGATCTCACTGCCAACCAGGTGGTTGCGCTGGCCGCCTGTGACCCCGTAAACCTTATCGGCATCGCCGTACCGGGGGAGCGCACATCAGCTGTAGCGGGCAAAAAGGTGTACCTGCTCAGTGGTGCGGCGTGCGATGCCGAGGGCACTCCGCTGGACGCAGTCGCCACACCCGCAGGCATCCGTCGTACCAGCATCCGCAAGGCCACGGACACACCACTGCCGCCCGTTCCGCCACCAGAGCCGCAGGCTGGGCTGTTCGCATGAGTGATGCAAACGTCGATCTGCCAGACGAGGATTACTACTACGACGGCCCGTTCCTCGTGTTTACCGCGGCCAACCTGCGCAAGCGCGGCACCTGCTGCGGCAACGACTGCCGCCACTGCCCCTATGACGAGGAAGGCAACGTGGTTCCCGGCAAGGGCGAGTAAATTTACTCTGATTCGCTGAGTAGCTCCTGCAGGAAACTCTCGCGATGCGAGGTGAACCGACGTGTGATCTGAACCGGACTGCATTCGTCATAGTCGATCTCACGAATGGAACCAGTGTCGAACGACACAATCTGCGCGCCCGGGAAGCCGAGCAGGATGGGTGAGTGCGTGGAGATGAGAAATTGGGCGGAGCCGTGTGACTGCAGCACATCGTGCATAAGCACCAGCATGGCGAGTTGCCGCTGCGGTGAAAGTGCCGCCTCAGGCTCATCCAGCAGAAACAGGCCGTTTTCCCGCATGCGCGTTTGCATCAGCAGGAAGAAGCTCTCACCGTGTGACATTTGGTGATAGCTGCTTCGACCTTGCATGAAGTCATCGCCGCGATTTGCGGTTCGCGCACCAAGCTGCTCCATGAGTGTTGCCACATTAAAGAAGCTCTCCGCGCGCAGGAAGAAACCGTTACCACTCCTGACATCGAAACCTAGCTGCAGCGCATCCGCCAACGGGTTCACGTCATTGCGGGCGCGCTCTTCCTGAAACGAGAAGGTGCGCGACCCACCCTCGCGCGGCATGCCATAGCTCGCGGCAATGGCTTCCAGCAGCGTTGATTTGCCGGTGCCGTTCTCGCCGCTAAAGAAGCACACTCGTGAACGGAATTGGAGTTCTGTTAGGGCCTGGATGGCAGGCACGCTGAACGGGTACTGACCAATCTGTGGCGGAGCGCCCGCTTTCCACCCGATGCGCTTGAGCATGACAGGGGTATGATGCCGCCGTAACTGGCTACTGTCGAGCCGTTTAGAATAACAATGCATCGTAAAGAGGGTTCAGCATGGCGCACATGGTGTTTTGTTCCAAGTTCAAGCAGGAGTTGCCGGGGTTGGATGAGCCGCCCTTTGACTCCGATTTCGGCAGCAAGATTTACAACACGGTCAGCAAGAAGGCCTGGGGCGAGTGGGTGGAGCGCCAGAAGATGCTGCTGAACGAGTACCGCCTGCAGCCCTGGACGCCCTCTGCGCAGGAGTTCCTGGTGGAGCAGATGAACGACTTTTTCTATGGTGAAGGTGGCGAGCTGCCCAAGGAGTACGTCGCTCCAACGGCGTAGCGCATGGGCCTCACTTCTACAATTGTCGAAACGTCGAAACAGACCGCGCCAGAGCTACGCGGTAGCCGCTTTGTGCGTGCCTGCCTGCGGCAGCCGGTGGACCAGACGCCGGTGTGGTTTCTGCGCCAGGCAGGCCGTTACATGCCGGAGTACATGGCCGTGCGGCGGCACCATACGCTACTGGAAATCTGCCGCACGCCGGATGTTGCGGCAGAGGTTACGATCACCGCTGCCGAGCGCCTGGGCGTGGATGCGGCGATCATTTTTGCCGACCTGCTGCTGCCGTTTACCCCCATGGGCCTCGACTTCGAGTTCGTCAACGGCGAGGGACCGGTGGTGCACCAGCCGGTGCGTTCGCGCGAGCACATTGAGGCTCTGCGGACCGATCGCGCGGATGAGTTGAACTACGTTGCGCGCGCTATCGAGCAGGTTGCAAAGCACTTTGCGCCGCCGCGCGCGGATGGCGACCAGCTCGGCATCATCGGCTTTATTGGCGCGCCGTTTACGCTGGCCAGCTACATGATCGAGGGCGGCTCGTCGCGCAATTACGTTGAGACGAAGAAGCTGATGTACGGCGATCCTGCATCTTGGGCGCTGCTGCAGGATAAGCTGCTGACCGTGCTGGTGGCCTACGCGGCGCAGCAGGTGGAGGCGGGCGCGGACGTCATCCAGATCTTCGACAGCTGGGCGGGTGCGCTCTCCGTCAGTGATTACCGCGACTTTGTGCTGCCCGCGACCACGGAGCTGGTGCGGCGCGTGCAGGCGCTGGGTGTGCCGGTCATCTACTTTGGTGTGGACACCGCGTCGCTGCTGAGCACCATGCGTGAGACCGGTGCAGACGTGCTGGGTCTCGACTGGCGGGTACCGCTGGACGAAGGTTGGCGGCTTGCCGGGCCGCACGTGGCGGTGCAGGGCAACCTGGATCCCATCGCGCTGTTTGCGCCGGAAGACCTGCTGAAGCAGCGCGTGAAAGAAGTACTGGATGCGGCGGCGAATCGGCCGGGCCACATCTTCAACCTGGGCCATGGCATTGTGCCGGGCACGCCAGTGGACAACGTCATCAACGTCGCCCGCTGGGTCAAAGAATTGAGTGTGCGCGCATGAATGACCTTGGCTATTTTCTGCTCGGACTTGCCAGCGAAAAGCTGAAGCTGCGCGAGCGGCTTGAGCCAATTCATGAGCAGCTTGCCCCGAAGTCCCCGAAACAGGACGAGCGGGTGCTGGCCAGCTACGACGTCAGCAACGCAGACCAGATTGCCGCTGCCATGGCCGCGCCCGAAGTGGCGCAGCCGGAGCCGGAGCACTTTGACGCCATCCTGCTGCTGGCGCACGGCACGCCTGACGTGCTGGGCGAGATGGACGCGTACCTGAAGCTGGTAACCGGCGGACGCGGTGTGCCGCCGCATGTGGTGCACGAACTGCAGGAGCGCTACGCGGAGATCGGCCTCAAAGACGAGCCGACGCCCGAGGGCCCGCACCTGACGCGCTGGACGCTGCTGCAGGGCAAGCTGCTGCAGCAGCGGTTGGGCACACCGGTGTACGTGGGCATGCGCAACTGGCACCCGTTCATCGCCGACACGGTGGAGCAGATGAAGCGGGATGGCGTCAAGAAGGTCCGCGCCATCTGCCTGGCACCGCAGAACAGCCGCACCAGCGTTGGGCTATACCGCCGCGCGCTGGAGACTGCCGCGGCAGGTGCGTTCGACATCGACTTTGTCGCGGGTTGGAGTGAGCACACCCTGCTCGTCCGCGCGCTCGCTGAGCGCATGCGTGCAGCGATCGAGAAAGCTCGCGCGACCGGCGCCAAAACCGCCGTGCTGTTCACCGCGCATTCTGTTCCCTGCCGCACGATCCAGGCCAAGCCGAGCGAGCACCACGGCATGCTGCTGACCACGGAGGCCGACACCTACGCCATCGAGTGCAAGGGCACGGCGAAACACATTGCCGAAGAACTCGCCGACATTCTGGAAGAAAAAGACTGGTACTTCTGCTTTCAAAGCCAAGGGCTTAGCGGTGGCCCGTGGATCGGCCCGGGCGTGGAGGACAACCTCAAGGCCCTACACGAATCCGGCTACGACCATGCCGTGCTGCAGCCGGTCGGCTTCCTGTGCGACCACGTGGAAATCCTGTATGACATTGACATCGACTTTCAGAAGACCGCAGCGGAGATCGGCATCAACATTTCTCGCGCGGAGAGCTTGAACGACTCACCCACGCTGATCGCCGCACTGGCTGACGTGAGCCGCCGCGGCGCCCGTAGCCTGCCGGTGCACACCAAACCAACACCCGCTACAGGCGTCGAAGTGATAGCCGTGCTGCAGCCGGTGGAAGAGCGCGAACCGGCAACGGTTTAGCCGTGCCGAAGTCCATTGCGGTTGTGGGCGGTGGCATCGCCGGTTTGGCCGCAGCGTACGAACTCACCCGGCAACAGCAGGCGGGTGTGGACGTCACGTTCACCCTGTTCGAAGCGTCGGACCGTCTGGGCGGTATCGTGGACACGGTGCGCCAGGACGGTTATGTGCTGGAGGGTGGACCAGACGGCTGGGTATCGGAAAAGCCGTGGGCACGCGAGCTGGCCATTGAGTTGGGCCTGGGCGAAGACCTCATCTACTCCAACGACGGCGAGCGCGTCACCTACATCCTGCGCGATGGCAGGCTGCTGCCGCTGCCCGACGGCATGCGCATGATGGTGCCCACCGACCTCGGCGCGCTGGACAACAGCCCGTTGTTCAGCGACGAGGCGCGCCACTGGTACCGAAACGAACCCCTGCGCGCGGCAGAGCTAAAGGCGAATGCGCCAGACGCGGACGAGTCCGTCGCCAGCTTTGTGGAGCGGCACTTTGGCCGCGAGGTGCTGGAGACGGTCGGCGCGCCGCTGCTGAATGGTGTCTTCGGCGGCGATGTGCGCCATTTGAGCGTACAGGCTGTGATGCAGCCGTTTGTGCAGATGGAGCGCGAGTTCGGCTCGCTGATCGTGGCGCTGCAAACACGCGCACGTGCTGGCCGTGTGCCGCAACCCATCTTCACCTCTCTGCGCCGCGGTGTGGGCCAGCTGACCGGAGCGCTTACCACGACACTCTCTCCGGACTCTCTCCTGCTGAACCAGCGGGTGCTCAACCTGCAACGCGCCGACGGACAGTGGCACCTCCATACAACGGGTACTGGTGATGTACAGGCCTCTCTTAGAGCGAAGCCGCTGCGGTTTGACGCCGTGCTGCTGGCGCTGCCGGTGTGGGAGACGCGTCGTCTGCTGCAGGCGCTGGACCCCATCCTTGCTGCGCTGCTGGAGACGCCGGGCAGTTCTGCCCTGACGGTCGCGTATGCCCTGCCCACCGGGGCAACGGTGCCATGGCCCAAGGGGTTCGGCTTCCTGGCGCTGCCGGGTGGGCCGGTTCGCATGCTGGCCGCCACCTTTGCCGACCAGAAGTTTGCACACCGCGCACCTGCCGGGGGCCACTCCGTACGGGTGTACTACGGCGGCAGCGAGGCTGAGGCCATGCGGCACGAGGACGTCAGAGCCCTGGCGTATGCGGAACTGGAACGTGTCGTGGGCCCGCTGCCAACGCCGCTGTACACCAGCGTCCGCTACTGGCCGCTGGCGCTGCCGCAGTACCACGTGGACCACCTGCAACGGATCGCCGAAGTAAATCGGCACGTGGCCCAGCTTGGCGAACTGCACCTGCTGGGCAACGGCTTTCGCGGCGTTGGCCTGCCGGACCTGATCCGCGATGCACGAGCAGCCGCGTGTGCAGCCGCCATGAACAGATGACGCTATGCAAAACGCTTACGAAGCGCGCCCGCCAGCCCCAATACACCTGTACCGAGCAATACAAAACTGGATGGTTCAGGTGTTACAGCAGTTGGCGTTGCGGCGATAAGACGCACACCCAGCGTATCTGTCTCGTTGTTGCCAAATCCATTTGTGTTGTAAACGGTCTGCGTGTAGCTTCCAGTCGTTCCGTACTGCAGAAGACTGTACGTGGCCAGCGAGGTATCAGTGCCGCCGTTGCCAGAGAAGTTCAGTGTAATAGCACCGCCGTCATCCAGGGTGATGCTGCTAACGGTGCCGCCGTTGAAGCCATTTGGAGCCGTCACCAACGTGTACTGCGCTGGCTGCAACACTGTTTTAGCTGTGACCTGATTGATTGTGGCCGTCGTGAAGGAGTAGTTGATAAATGCAAACTGGCTGGACGACTGGGTTGAACTAAAGCTGTATTGAAACGTGTCGGCGTAGGCAGTTGCCGATACACACATGGAGAAAGCACAAACTGCAAGCGTCTTTAGTAGAAGAATCATGGGTGAATGCTAATCACTTCAGTGGGCCGTGGCGTGCCCTTGCGCAAAACTATGTTGATGCTACAAAGACGCAGCTGTACGAGCCACGAAGTACTCATGTGTACGCAATTTGAGCACTGATATCCACACCGCCCGACTCTGAGCTAGGCCTGCTTAAACGCAAAGCGCTGCAGGTGGTGCCATGGGCCACCAAGATAACGCCACAGGTCCAACCCAACAGCCGTTACGGAGAAGGCGCGAAACCCGGCCTGCAGCAGCACAAGCGTCTTCTTCGCTTCTTCTGGCGTGACCTTGTTCTGCACCACCACGTGCGGGCGAAAGCCCTGGCGATCCTGTGCGGACAGCTGCTCGTCGAAGGCGTCGCTCAGGCGGCGGTGCAGTGCCTTTGCCTCAGGCGACTGTAGGAAGTACGACACACCCTTACCCATGGACCGCAACTCAGTCACCTGCATGGGGAAGCTGTTCTGCCCAGCTGCCGCCTGCTGCAGAGCATGGATGGTCGCATCCTCCTCGCGCACCGAATGGAAGAGCGACAGGTGCGCCGGGATACGGTTGAGCGCATTGGGGAAAAAGCGCTGGCGCAACTCCTCAAAGCGCGCCTGCGATGCCTCGTCGAGCGCCAGCGTCAGTACACACGACATCAAGGCCTACTGCTGCGGCTTTGTAGCGGGCGTCTTCAGCGAAGGCGGCGCACCGGCCGGCCCACCGGCCGCGGGTGCAGCACCACTGGAGGGCGTTGCCGCCGCCTTCAGCTTGGCCAGGTAGTCCTGTGTCACGGTGGCCAGCTTTGGCTGCAGCTCCTTGATATGGTTTTGCACCAAGGTCGTCGACTTCATCGCCAGATCGGGTGTCTTCGTAATCAGTGCCTGTCCGGCTGGCGTTTTGTAGAACGCCAGGATGCCATCCAGCTCCGCCTCGGAGAAGCTGTCCACGTAGTACTGCACGATCAATGGCTTGACCTTGTCGAAGCCGACCTCGTCGAGCGTAATGTCATGGATCTGCTTCTGGTATTCGTCGGTCAGCTTGGTTTGCGCCGGGTTCAGCGGTGCCACGCCGGACTGCTGCTTGGCCAGCTCCTGGATGCGAGCCTCCAGGGCTGACAGCTGGGTCTGCATCTGCGTGTCGGCCTTGGTGACGGCCAGCATCTGCTCGGCCTTGGCGCGGTGGCTGGCCTCGTCCGCATGTGCGACGGGCAGTGTGGCGAGTGCAGCAAGAGCGAGGGGCAACATCTGACGAAAACGCATGAACTCTCCGGGCAGCGACTGGGCGAATGAGACCGCCTGATGCTTCGACGCAGCACTTTAAAGCATAGCGTGTCTGTGCTGCCTCTGCCGGGCCGTGTAGGCTGGCAACGGTATGCCACTGCTCTCCTGCTCCGAAGCGTTGCAAACGATCGCCAGCAAGATGCAGGCACTTTCTACACTGCCTGCCACCGAGACCATCACCCTAGGGCAGGCGCACGGACGCGTGCTGGCGCAGGCCGTCTCCGCCGACCGTGATCAACCACCCTTTCCACGCTCCCCCCGCGACGGCTACGCCCTGCGCGCGGCAGACGCGGGCAGCCCGTTGGCGCTGCTGGGCGGCATTCGCGCCGGGGAGCAGTGGGCAGGCAAGCCGCTGGAGCAGGGCGAAACCATTGAGGCCATGACCGGTGCGCCTGTCCCGTCCGGGGCCGACGCGGTGGTCATGCTGGAACACGTTGCCGCCGACGCCGCGACCGTCACGCTGCAACCGGGCCGCAGCGCGAAGGCCGGCGAAAACATCGTGCCGCAGGGCGCGGAAGCGCACGCAGGCGACCTGCTGCTGCAGCCGGGCACACGCCTGGGACCAGCGGAGATCGCCCTGCTGGCGTCGGTCGGAGCGGCCAATGTTACCGTGTTCGCGAGGCCTGCGGTGGCCATCCTTTCCACCGGCGACGAACTGGTAGCGGTGGACGAAACACCCGGGCCCATGCAGATCCGCAACTCAAACGCGCACGGCCTGGCTGCTATGGTGGAGATGATTGGTGGCGAACCACACATCCTGCCGATAGCAGCCGACACACGTGAGGCGCTGCACGCGGCCATTGCGGCTGCTCGCGGGGCGCAGATGTTGCTGCTGTCAGGCGGCGTGTCCGCGGGCAAGTACGACTTCGTCGAGGACGCCTTGCTGGCGCTCGGTGCAGAGTTTTACTTTACCGGCGTCGCGATCCAACCGGGCAAGCCTGCGGTCTTCGGGCGCATTCCCGCAGACGGCACGCACGACGAGCAGTGGGTCTTCGGCCTGCCCGGCAACCCTGTGTCCACGCAGGTCACGGCGCTGCTGTTTGCCATGCCCATGCTGCGCGCGCTGGGTGGCGAGGGTGCAGGCGCTTCCGGAGAACGCACCGCGCCCGGATCCTTCTTCGCCGAAGCTCGCCTGTCTGAAGCAGTGGAGGTGCGGCCGGGTCTGACACGCTTCCTGCCTGCACTGCTGCTGTCATCGCTGGCTGGTGCGACGGTTCGGCCTACGGGCTGGCAGGGCTCCGGCGACCTGAACGCCAATGCCCGCGCCAACTGCTACCTCGTGGTGCCGCCAGAGGCCAGCCGCATGGAGCAGGGCGCCGCCGCCACCGTGCTGCTGCGGTAGGCTGAAGGGTATGGCGGAACGGATGAGCACACGCAGCCGCGTGGGCAAAATGTTGGTGGGCGCGGCTGTCATCGTACCCGCGCTGGCCGTGGCCGCCATCATTGTGATGAGCCACTACCTGTTTGTGCATTACGAGCGGCGCACTCTGATCCGCTGGGTTGTAGCGGACGCCGCCGTGCTGGGCCTGGGGCTGATCCTCAGCGGAGAAGAGGGGCTGTGAGCAAGCGGGCCACGACAAAGCACACCGAGGCCAAGCTGTCGCACTACACAGATGCCGGTGAGGCGCGCATGGTGGACGTGAGCGCAAAGTCGCCCACCCGCCGGGAAGCCGTCGCCGAGGCCTTCGTTGAACTCAACGCCGAGGTGCTGGCCGCGCTGCCGCAGAACCCCAAGGGGAATCCGCTGGAAGTGGCGCGCTTTGCCGGCATCACCGCCGCCAAGAAAACGGCGGACCTTATCCCCATGTGCCATCCGCTCGCGCTGTCGTTCATTGACGTGGAAGCAACGATCATTCAGCCCGCGGCGCTGTTCAACACCGGCGGCGGCGTGCGCATCCGTGCCACAGCAGCCACTGTGGCTGGCACCGGCGTGGAGATGGAAGCCATGACCGCCGCCGCAGTGGCCGCGCTCACCGTCTATGACATGACCAAGGCGCTGGACAAGGGCATTCGCATCCGCGAAATCGTCCTGCTCAGCAAAAGCGGCGGCAAAAGCGGCAACTACAAGCGGGAGCAATCCTGACGTCTGTTCCTGTTCCTACAGGTTGAACAACTCGCGCAGCCGCTTGACCTGCGCGCGGGCGACCGGGATTTCGGTGTGCTTCCTGTCATCCATGCGCAAGAGGTAGCTGGACTTGAACCAGGGCACCACCTCGCGGATGTGTTGGATGTTCACCAGAAAACTGCGGTGCGCGCGCCAGAAGGTGTCCGGGTCCAGCTGGTCTGACAGTTCCTCCAGCGTGCGGACGTTGGAGGAGCCCTCCAGCGTGGGCGTGACGACGGAGATGGTGCCCTCATCGATGGCAGCGAAGCAGATGTCGCGCTGGTCCGCCAGCAAGAGGCGCTGCGCCGCCCGTACCACCACTTTGCCAGAGCGCGCCCGCGGCTCGCGCACGGCCTCGGCCTGTTGCTGCAGCAGCTTTAGCAGCGATTCCAGCCGCTCCTCCGCGCTGGCCTGCGGGACGGGCTCAATGGTCGTTTCTGCACTGCTGGCCGACTCCGCGGCGCGGCGACCGCGCACCTTGTCCATGGCGGCAGCCACGCGCTTTTGCTCGAACGGCTTCAGCAGATAGTCGATCGCGTTGACCTCAAACGCGCGCACCGCGTACTGGTCGAAGGCGGTGGCAAACACCACCTCCGGCATGCGGATCGACTTTTCGTCCAGCAGCTGCTTGAGCACGGCAAAGCCGTCGAGCCCGGGCATCTGCACGTCGATGAACACGGCGTCCGGCACATGCGTGCGAATGGTCTGCACAGCCTCCAGACCGTTCGAGGCTTCCGCGATCACATCAATGCCGCCAACGCGCTCGATGAGATAGCGCAGCTCGCGCCGCGCCAACTCCTCGTCATCGACAACCACCGCAGTCAAAGGCATGTCCGCCAGTATAGGCTGCCCTGGGGCACCCGCTACATGTTGGTCTGACCGCTGCGCATTTCCTCATTAAAGGTGGGCCGGGTAAAGGCCAGCGCCTCGGCCATGCGTGTCTCGTACTCGGCATGGCGGCTCGTCAGAGCCTGCGTGCCCCCTGCGAACTCCCCATCCGGCTGCAATGTCAGCAGGCCCTTGGTGGCCAGCAGATGTGCCGTCTGCTGAAGGTCGGCAACGGTGGTGTTCAGGTACTGCGCGTCACGCGGGTCTGCGATCCATACCGGCGCACCGCCGCCAAATATGCCGCCGCACCAAAACACCTTGCTCGCCAAAAAGTCCGCTCGCTGCTGCGCATCCGTGTCATTGAAGATGAAGCGGCTCTGTTTTGAAGAGTAGTAGCGCGTGGTGACGGGCACAGGCTGCCGGTTGCCGCTCTTGACCAGCTCCAACTGGCCCTGGTCGAAGATTTTGCGTACCGCGTTGTAGATAAAGCTCTCAGCAAAGGGCTGCTCCGGCGCGGGCACCACCTCGGCAAACGTCACCGTCATGCTGGCGGAAACCTTGGCACGCAACCGCGCGTCCGCCGCTGCCTTGCCGTCTTCCAGGCGCGCCTCGCCATGAACGATGTAGGTGTCCGCACCGCTGGTGGACAGGTGGAACGGCCAGCGCCACTCCTCCATGCTGATGGGTAAACCGCCCAACGTTACATACAGGTCTGGCCGTGGGTTCCGGAGGCGCTTTGCTGCTTCCACGAGGAAGTCGTGCAGCGGTTTTACGAATGCGTGATGCTGCACGTCGAACCCCGCGCTCAGCTCCAGCGTGGTGCGTGGGCCGGGCACCTGCTCCGCTGTCGGCTCTGCGGTGACGTCTCGCGCCGCCGCTGCCGCTGCCGGCATGAGCGTGAACAGTTCCGTCGCAACGCCGTTGAAACCCGAGGCCTCTGCCGCCTGTACCACTTGAAGACCGGCTTCGTGTGCCAACTGCTGCATCTGGTCTGAGAGGGCTGTTTTTAATGCAATGGCCATGAAGTCTAACTTGCCTCGCTTGCGAAATCGATGTACGCCAGGCCTGCAAGTTGCTCGGCAGCACGCACATACAATCCTAGTGCAAGTCTCGTATTCAGCGCGATCACCACACCCTCAGAACTCGACTGCCGCAGTCACGTTCTTACACAACAACGCCCCTCCACCCGCAACTGCGGTGAAAGGGCGTTTGAGGGTAATTGTTCCTTACGCCGCGGCGGCGGGCACAAACCCATCGCAACCGCTGATGGGTGTCACCTTCAGGTGCAGGCCAGAAAGCCTGGGGTGACCGCACTCATCGATCATGACGACGTTTGCCTGCTTGCTGGTGTGAATGCTGACCAGCACATCGCTCTGCGCGTGAGCCTCACCGAAATGGCCGCAAAGACCACACTGACCCTGCTGAACTGCTTCCATGGAGCACCTCGAAAACTTCTAATTGCTAGGAGCAGTGGTGACGCCCTCACGTTGCCCACCACTCCTATGAAATGAAGCATAGGAGAAGGAAATCTCTTTGTAAATCGCGACAATAACTGTCTTAGATAGATTGAAGCTCGGACTCAAGTCGTCTTATATTCCACTTACTAAGTACGTCCAGATAGGTCCGGTATAACGCTTCGTAAAAATGTTTGCTGACGATTGCTTGCGCGCTTTAGAGATCGGGATCATCGATCCGCACTGCATAGGACAGCTGGTCACATGGCGCTGGTCACAGGACTGGCGGACGGACCGAAGTCATACAATGAGAGTCTTGCGACGCCGTTCAGAACTCGCCACTGTCAGTCACCTCACCACTGAGCAACACAACGTTTTCACGTCATGCCTGTTGCCGTGGTACCGCACTGTAGCGCGGGTGCTGCCGTGGCGGGGCATCCACGACCCATACCGCACCTGGCTCTCTGAAATCATGCTGCAGCAGACGCGTGTCAGCGCTGTCCTGGAGCACTACGCCCGCTTCGTGGAACGCTTCCCCACCTTGGTGGCGCTGGCCCTGGCGCCGGAGAGCGACGTGCTGGCAGCGTGGAGCGGCCTGGGCTACTACCGGCGTGCGCGCATGATGCATCGTACGGCCATTCTGCTGGTGGAAGAGCACAATGGTGCCCTGCCCCGCACCGCTGCCGAGTTGCGCCGCCTGCCGGGCATCGGCGCCTACACTTCGGCTGCCATCGCCAGCATTGCCTTTGGGGAGCGCGTCGCCGTGGTCGACGGCAACGTCGAGCGGGTGCTGCTCCGCATCCTGGGTCAGCCGGAGCTGCAGGGCGTTGCGGGGACTGACCTGGTGAACACTGCCGCGCAATCCCTGGTGCCCGAGCGCGATCCCGGCGACCACAACCAGGCCATGATGGAGCTGGGTGCAACGGTGTGCCTGCCGCGCAGCCCGAGATGCGAACTTTGTCCGGTCTTTGCCGTCTGCCGCACCCAGGGCGAGCACAGCACCCTGGCGCGCGCCCCCATGCAGTCTCGCCGGGTCACTTACGCGCTCACCACGCGCAAAACACGCGGCAGCCTGGCCGTTGAAGTGCTCCTGCAGCACCGGCCTGCGGACGCGTCCCTCATGCCTGGCATGCTGGAGTTGCCGGAAATCGAGCCGGGAGAGCCGGTTACCTCCGGCAGCTATGGCGAGCCCTCCCTCCTGCTGCAGCGAGAGCCTGTTCTGCGGGTACGCCACGCCATTACCGGAACCAATTACTACGTGGAGATCGTCGGGCTGCCCCACCAACGCGCTCTGCAACGGGTGGTGCTGCGCGACTCCGATTTTGAGTGGGTTCCGGTACGCAGCCTGGGGAGCCGTCCCATTACAGGGCTAGCCCGTAAGGTGCTGCAGCGGCTGCGCCTCATGCAGTCGACCGTGCCCACCGCAGTGCCGGACCTGCCGCTCCTGATTGGCCGTGCCAGCCGCATCGACACTGGCGAGGACTCCACCCGAACACGTCGACCCCGCACAACCAAGGCACTTCCGCCGCACTCCATAGACAGTAGCGCTGGCGAACCACTACAGCAGCAGAGCGAGGAGACACAACCCATGGCAACAGAGCGGAGCAGCAGCGCGGTGTGGCAGGGCGGCCTGAAAGACGGCAACGGCACACTCAGCACAGGCAGCGAAGTCCTTAAAGATGAGGCGTATACGTTCGTCTCGCGCTTTGAGAACGGCAGCGGAACCAACCCTGAGGAGTTGATTGCCGCGGCCCACGCAGGCTGCTTCTCAATGGCGCTGTCCGCCGAACTGGAGAAGGCCGGCAGCAAGGCCGAAGAGGTAGCCACCACTGCCACCGTGGTTCTGGAGTTTCTGAATGGCGCGCCGACCGTGACCAAAATCAACTTGAAAACCGATGCCAAGGTGCCCGGACTGGACGAAGCCAAGTTTCAGGAGATTGCAAAGGGTGCCAAGGAAAACTGCCCCATCTCCCGCCTGCTTGCAGCAGCTGCAATCTCGTTGGACGCCAGGCTAACTGTTTAAACAGGAAGCGTTTAAAGCGTGATCGTGCCAGCTAAGCTCCCGAGCGGAAGCGTTCAAGTAAGCCAGCCTGAAGTAGCTTGATTCGTATGATGAACAGCACGGATCAAGCTACCTTCAGGATCAAACACTTTAGGTAGCCTGTTTCCGGCAGTGTAAGCACTTCCGGGTGATCGGGTGCCGCGCCCCGTACCTCAAGAAGCCTGACGGTGCGGCCCGCGTCGGCCGCTGCGCTTGCCACCGTTTGGAGGAACGCCTCTCGCTCCACATGGTGCGAGCAGGAGCAGGTTACCAACGTGCCGCCGGGGCGCAACATGCGCAGGGCACGCAGGTTTAGCTCCTTATATCCGCGCATCGCACCTTCCAGGGCCCGCTTGCTCTTCGCAAAGGCGGGCGGATCGAGAACGATCGTGTCGAAGTGGCGACCTTCCCCGTCGTACGCGCGTAGCAGGTCAAACGCATCTGCCTCAATCCATTCGACTTCCGCTTGGAGCTGCTCACGGTTGAGCTGGAGGTTGCGCTCGGCTACTTCCAGCGCGGCACGGCTCTGGTCCACACCCGTAACGTGGCTACACGCCTGCGCCAGGTGCAATGCGAAGCCACCCTGGTAGGTGCATACATCCAACGCTTCGCCATGGGCGTAAGTTGCTGCAGCAGCGTAGTTTAGCCGTTGGTCAAGGAATGCGCCGGTCTTTTGGCCACTGTTCACGTCGTAGTGGAATTGCAAGCCGTTTAGGGCAAATACGGTGCTGCCGTTTGCCCCGTTCCGTTGGAACAGCGGCTCCGATGGCGGTACGGGCAGTTGTTCCAACTCGCGGATGCGCGCGTCCGGGCGCTCCACGACAAGGTTTACGCCCTCCAAGGCAAGCTCCCGGGCGAGCACCTCTCGCACGTCAGGCTGTGCGGTGCCCTGCGTAAGTAGTTGCAACACAACGAGATCGCGGTACCTGTCCGCTACGATGCCGGGCAGATCGTCAGCCTCTGAGAAGATGAGCCGGGCTGAATCCGTGGCCTGGCTCAGCATGGGCGCGCGCAGCTGCAGGGCAGTCCGCACCCGCTCTGCGACGTCTTGGAGGTACTCACCCCGGCCCACGCGCGGATGGCCAGAGACCTTGCGCAGGGCCAGCTGTGAAGCGGCGCTGTACAGGGCCGTGCCGAGCGGAATGCGCCGGTTATCCAGAAGCGTAAGTAGTTCGCCCGGAACAACTTCCGCCCTGCCCAGTGGAGGTATAAGACCCTCCACGTCCGTCCGGTAGACCCACAGATGACCAGCCCTGAGCCGATCCGCCGCACGGCGGCTGACCACGGCGGCTGGGCCGCTTTCGTCAGCTTCTAGCGGCACCGGCTCACGCCGATGTGGCTGTCTCGGCGTGCTGGCGCGGCGATGCTGTTGTTTGTGGGATGAAGGTGCGGGTGACATCACTTCAGTTTCGCACGAAAAAATTGCACCTCGCCTGGTGCAACAATCAATGTGTTTCACGAGCGAAATCCGCATCGCAACGTATACAAAGGCCGTGCGTTGGACGACAAAAGCGCGCACTTTCGGCGCTAACAGACGCTCTCTTATCGACTCAATGTCACGTTGCTGTCCCGTCCCGTCCTCATTGCTCGTAACTCAAGCTGCCAACCGAACGCGTCCGTTCACCGGTTGAGAGGGCATGATCGACTAGCGGTTCTTCAGATGGCGACCGAAAAATTCGGCTGCGCGCTGGTAGGCATCAATCCAGTCGCGTTGGAGCAGAAAGTCGTGCACCTCGTCCGGGTACACCTTCTCCTCAACGGTGACGCCCTGCGCACGAAGGGCAGCGGCGAGGCGAACCGTCTGGCCGAACAGGACGTTCCGGTCGTCATCGCCCTGCATCAGCAACACGGGGCTCTTCCACTTGCCGACGTCGGCGATGGGTGAGGCCTCAAAGGCGACCTTTGCTGCCGCGCTGGTGTCGTGCGCTGGATCGCTGGTGAGCTTCCACAGGTCGAGCTCGTAGCTCCAGTCGTGCACGCCGTGCAGGTCAACGCCCGCGGCAAAGTCGGCGGAGTCGCGCGCTAGGGCAAGAGCGGTTAGGTAGCCTCCATAACTACCTCCCCATGCGCCGATGCGGTGTGTGTCGCACCAGGGCTGCGCCTTCAGCCACTTGACTGCGCCCTCAATGTCCAGGTACTCCGACCCGCCGAACGCACCGTAGTGCTGTGCCTGCCGGAACTCCATGCCATAGCCGATGCCGCTGCGATAGTTGACGCTGAGCACGGCATAGCCGTGGTTGGCGAAGTACTGGTTCATTTCGTAGGTCTGCGCGTAGTACTGCATAGGGTTGTAGCCCAGCAGCATCTGGCGGCGCGACCCGCCATGAAAGAAGACGATGGTGGGGAGCTTGTCGGTGGGCTTTGCGTCTTTCGGTAAGAAGAGCTGAGCTTGGATTTGTAGGTTGTCGGTTGTGGGGAAGGCGGTTGCTTGCGGCACGACGAATCGCTCTCCCGGGAAGCCTGTCGGCAGTGAGCCGGTAAGTGGGTGTACCACTGGCATGCAGCGGTCGTCATTGTCAGGGCCGGCGCAGGTGGGTGCGGCGCGCTCGTGAGCGGCAAGGTAGACAGGCGCAAACGGCCAGTGCGCATCGCCGCGCAGCATCGCCAGACCACCGTCGCTCAGCACTGCCGGATTGGTTTCAAGCTGGTTGCCGAAGGTGATGGCTGTGGGTACACGCGCACCCAATGCCAGGCTATACAGGTGTTTGCGATCGATGTCGTCCAAGTCAGTTGTGACTTCATTGCTGCTGTAGACGATGCGCTTCCCGTCGGTAACTACGTTATCTATTTCGTAGTCGCCGGGCGTCAGCAGCTGTGCCTGCTTTGCATTTGGTGGGAGCGAATACAGGTGCAGCCAGCCGGTCTTCTCCCACGGAAAGACGATGCGGCCATCGTTCATCCATAGCAGTTGGTTCTTCGCCACCATCTCGTGGAAGAGTGAGCCGGTGCCCGCGTCAGCTTGCCACACCTGTTTGCCTTCGCCGCTGCCCACGTCAGCGATGCGAATGGACCACGGTACGGGAACCGAGCGCATCCAGCGCAGGTCAAGCTCGTTGACGAGCGGGGACTCGCGGATGAATGCGATGTGTTTGCTGTCGGGTGACCATGCCACGTCGTGGTCGAGAGCTGTGCCCGGGTCGATGTAGGTGAGGGTTTTTGTTTGCAGGTTAAAGACGCCGATAAAGCTGTGGTCTCCGCGATGCGAGGTGAAGGCTAAAGTGTGGCCGTCTGGTGAGAGGCGGAGTTGCGATGCGGTGCCATGGGCATGGATAAGCTGCTTGGCTTCTGAGGCGGGTCGAGAATTTGAATCCCACATCTCAGAAGCGAGCTGTGGGGCACCCTTGGTATCGCTGCTTTCTACGGTGTCGTACTGGTCATACGCCGGGTGCCCCATGTCTCGCGTTTGAGATGTGAGTTCCGAGGCACGTGCCACCGCGGGCGCTGGACTAGTGCTTAGGTTTGCGAACCATACCTGGCCATGGCGGAGGAAGTAGACCTGCTTGCCGTCAGCGGAGAAGAGCGGGTTGTGACCTTCGCCGATCACGCGGACCACACCGCTGACGGTGGCGACTTCGACCCGTTGTTGCACGTCGGTTTGCAGGTGCGCGGGGTTGGCCGCGGTGGGGTGTTCGCTACCCTCGGGGCCGGTGCCGTGGGTGTAGGCTACGGCTTCCGCGTTGGGCGACCAGGTAATGTCGTCGATGTCCTGGCCGTCGTCTTCGGTGTAGTGGGTGACGGGGTGCGCGGCCTCGGTGGGTGAGGCGACCCAGACGTTGCGCCTGCCCTCCTGGTCGACAAACCAGGCGACGCGAGCTTTGCTAGGCGCGGCGGTGAGCTGGTTCATGAAGGGCGCGGAGAGCGCCTCTTGCACCGTGAAGTGCGGCGTCTGTGCGGCGAGCGGCAGGGTAAGGCTGAGGAGGGCGCACAGGCGGCGCAAAGGCATGGCAATCTCCGGGCGATGTTCAAGGTGAGGATATAGTGCGAGCCTTTGCTGTCATGTAGCGAAGCATTGCTTGTTATCTGCAGCTCAGCGATGCTTTGCGGTTATGTAGCACACCAAGCCTTGTCATTCCGCAGCGCAAGCGGAGGGATGACAAAGCCAAGTAGTAGGCGGCGACTAGCGCAGGGCGCAGCCGTTCTGCTGGAAGGCATGGATGGCGGGTGCGTCGGGATTGAGCGGCTGCAGTTTTGCGACTGTGGCTTTTGCACCTACGGCGTCGCCGGTGCGGCACTGCAACAGGACGAGGTTCATGCCGGCGGCGGTCTGGCTGGGGTCGGCGTCGATCAGGCTTTGCAGCAGAGTTTTTGCCACGGGTACCTGACCGCTGCCGGCTTCGAGCACCGCCAGATTGCCGAGCGCGGCAGGTTCGTGGGGCTCGGTTTTCAGCACCTGTTTGTAGGCAGTGGCGGCTTCGGCGGCGTGACCGCTGACCTGGTAGAGAAAGCCGAGGTTGAGCAGCACCTGTGCGTCATTTGCGCCATGCTGTGCAGCATCCGTTAGCAACGCGAGCGCGCGGCGGCCGCTGGTCTGGTCGCCCTGGCGCGCAAGCTGCGCGTAGGCCAGGCCGAGTTCGCGCGAACCCGCCGTGAAGCCGCTGACGGGCATTAGTTCCCCGCTCTTGATGGTCTTTTGCGTGGCGGGGACGCGCTGGATGTTGTGGTCCACCGCCTGCTCGTGCGAGATGTCGCTGGTGGTGCGGGTTGGCATGTGGCACGCGGCACAATCGGGCTGCTCCGGGTGATGCACCGTGGCGATCTGCGGGCTGGTGTGGCAGGTGAGGCATTTGCCGCGGTAGAACTGAACGCGCTCGGCGGCGGTGGGCTGGCTATGAGGATCGTGGCAGGTGGTGCAGGTCAGGGG
>CALMOM010000028.1:43794-56598 GCA_937873305.1 uncultured Terriglobus sp. | reverse complement strand
ACCTGGGGGTGTGCCACCACCCGGGGGCGTGCCACCCTGAGCATGGCTCAGAGTCGGAGTAACGAGCAAAGCCAGCGCAAGGCCCAAAAACGCGACCTGCTGGCTGCGCTTCCTGTACCAGAAGGCGAGAAACATACCGACCAGGCCCGTTCCGAGAAGGACAAGCGAATTTGGTTCCGGCGTCACAGTCGCCGCTGTTGCAGCGGTAGTCGACCCCGTCGAGATAGGCGCGAATGACGAATCATACAGCGTGAAGTTCTGCGCAGCAGGTGTGCCCGTACCCGAATAGTTGAAGGTTGATGCGAATGTTCCTGCAAACGTCGAAGTCGCGGAATTTACGAAGATGTCGTATTCACCGTCTGCTGGAATGGAGGAGTCAGCCTGCAGAACGGACGTCGTAAAAGCAGAACCCGTATTTCCCGCGGAGGCGATGCTTGTGCTCGTCGCGTACGGAAAGTAGATCGCAAGTAGATCTCCGGCGGAGAGTGAACCTGACAAGGTATAGGTGTACAGATATTCCGAGCCTGAGACGTTGTTCAGGGAATAGGAGACGTTGATGGAGTCGGCGAATGCATTCCTCGCTCCGCCGAGCGAGAAAAGGAGCAGAACCAGAAGAAGAAGCAGACCCCAACCAGACCTTTTAAACACTGGGTAAATGTCACTACGATATGTGCCGCTAGGCATATCCGTCCTACGATCCGCTGATCCTGTCAGCTGCAAGTTGATATTGTGTATAGTGACCGAAGCTGCCCATGGAGTTCAGGTCGGTGGATAGTCGAAGCGTAGGACAGGATGGTGCTAGACGGTAAATTACATAGCAAACAAGTGTTTCTTGATTCGCACCGATAACTTCATCTGATGTCGTCGCCAAGGCGACGCTCCGAGGCGCTCCCGGTATAATCTGGACGCTACAGAAATCAATCTTGGAAGATTGTTGGATGCCTCACAATGTGGCGCAGACTTTCGCACAGAGCATGCCACTTGTTCAAAGAAGTGCTCAGAGTTTCACACGGTAGAGTTCAAAGTGCTTTGGTGTAGAGGTCCTGATGAAGAGCTTTTGTGATGCCGTAGCAGTCGCAGGCGGCCGCTTCTAGCATCGGACGGTCAAGAATCCTTACCTCGCCCCAGCGGTATTCCAGGAGCCCAGCTCGTTGAAGGGTACCCGCTGTGAGAGTGACCGTAGTGCGGCTCGCCCCAAAGCATCATTCCAAGGAACTCTTGGGTGACGCGGAGAACATCCGATTCCGTACGGTCTGAGGCCATGAGCAACCAGCGAGCAAGTCTTGCCTCGGCTTGGTGAAGACCGTTGCAGGTTGCGACCTGGCTTAAGGTCAGCGTTTGCTCTTGTTCGAACTCGAGTACACGAGAGCGAAACTCTTTCGAATCCTCAAAGATGCTTTTTAGATCTAGGAAAGAGATTTTCAACGCTGTTCCTGCAATTTGAACAAACGCCCTGGTGGACACCTTTGCGGGCCCGAGTAGATGGAAGCCACCCACCACACCTTCTGACCCAACGATACCGACCTCAACCATCTGACCCTCACGAGTCATGGACACGACCGAAGCCATGCCTGAGGTCATAAAGTAGCCATGCGTTGGAGTCGCTTCAGCCTCGTATAAAGGGGTTTTAAGCGGTAATTCGACAGCAATGCATTTTCTCAGCAGCAAGCCGTGGCTGGAGGGAGACAAGCATGCAAGAAGGCGATTGACAGGCGACGAGGGCATAGACTTCCTTTGCTTTTAGTTCGCAAAGGGGCTGAGAGCCTCGGGTGCGTCTCTAAAGAGAACCGTGGACAGAACATCCACCGTAGTCCGATGAGAGCACAAGAGTCGGAGCTTGTCTGTCGGTAGTAACACTATGCGCCATCTCTACTATCGATCCCGTGACCGCGCGGTTATTCAGATTGCGATGCAGCAAGACAGGCACGGTTCCGCGCATGGATCTGGAAGAATGTGATGCTGACTGGTGCAAGCTCAATTCTGCCTCTAGCGACCGCCGCTCCCTGCAGCGTTGGAGCAGTTCCGTCTTCCGCTACCGCCAGCGCTTTGTCATTGAGGTCGACCGAACCGGCCTGTAGCGAAGCGGCCGTGAGAGTGTACCGCTCCCCTCCTTCGGCGAGCGAAATAGGATGAGCTTGCTTGCGATCGAGGTTCAATGCCAGCAACGTCACATCCCCCTTGCCTGCCTTCGAACATTGCGCGAAGAGCTTCACGTTGGGGGAGGGCGCTTCGCCGACGTCCAACACTGTTCTATCCATCAACTGGTGCCAGAGCAACGCAGCCCAGTAATCCGGTCGCGGTGTCAGCGTCTTCTCGTTGATGATGCCATAATCGCTTGCGTCCAGAGTGTTGTGCATGACAACCTGCACATTGGTCTTGGCCATGGCTCCCAGCTGATACAGGTATCGGAAACTGTCCAGGTAAGTTGCAGCCCAGCGATCTCCACCGCACGCCGCCTGTCCTGTTTCAGTAAGCCAGATTGGCTTTTTAGAAGCGTATTTGTCGCGTAACCCGGCGTAGAACTGTTCGCCTGTTCGGGTGCTCTCAAGGAAGGCGTCGGTCAATGCAGCTTCGGGTGTGGTCCCGATGTGCGCACTCGCAGGTGCGTGGGCGGCACACCGTTCTGAAACGGTTGGATAGAAGTGGTAGGAGAAAGCGTCCACCTCCGCTGCACCCGGTTCCTGCAGCAGTTGGGCGGTTGGGAGCATTTGCATCAATCCTCCAACGCCCAGAGGAACTCCCTCGCCCACGGCTCCGGGTCCGAGCAAGACGGCTCCGGGTGCCTCTCTGCGGAACACTGGCTTGAACGTCGCGAAGTCCCTGCCGTATGCCTGGGCGTCGTAACCCTTCGGCACATTAGCAATGGTCGCAAACGTGGGCTCATTGAAGAACTCCGCCGCCGCAATCGGCGCACCAATGCTCTTCGTGTAGCGCAGAAAAGCTTCCGCTTGTTGGGGCTGCCACGCGCCACTTGCGTCCCGCGTTCCAGCTGTCACGCTGAATGAGGTCACGATTTCCGCATCGATGGCCTTCGCGAACGCGGCAACACCCTTCCACTCCGCGCGGGTCAGCACACCCCCAAATCCCTCCGGTGGCTTTGCAGGTGCAGGCGCATCTTTGTCTTGAAAGTAAACGGTGTTCGCCCAAGAGCCGCTCACTCTTAGGTACGTTGGTCCCAAGGCGGCCGCCATCTTTCGAAGACGGGGGTCGCTCAGGTCCACCGGTGTCCGCTGCTCGTAGAGTGCGGGGTCGATGCCAAAGGCTCCTGTGGGTACCGGCATGTCTCTGACGGGAGTAGCCGCATACGGCTTCCAGAAGCGGCCGCCGATCACCTCGACCATTTCTACGTTGAATGACTGAAATCTCGGGTCAACCTTGCCCGTTGCCTTCATGGTGTGTGGATCAGCCTGCGCCATCGCCGAAGCTACACACAGCATGAGCCCTACCGACACACAACCACTTGAAACTTTCGGCATACCGTCTACCTGTACTCGCGAAGTCCGAGAAGTGTAGCAGGGCCACATGGATCCTTTCCTCCACGGATGTGAGCTTGCGGGAGTCGCTCGAACCAGCGTGTCCCAATCACCAGTTGGGAGAGCGCGAGTGTCGTTGCATGCTGAAGATCAACGGCGCCACGTCGTCCTGCTCTTCAGCCAGCCAGCCAGCATCTCGGTCCGTTGCGGGTCTCGCTTACTCATCTGTGCCCAGCCCGATCCGTCGCTCACAGTCCCATTCAGCAGGGACGACTGGCGACATTTTGGCATTGCGCAGCTACGACATTTTCGCTTTGCTCTTACAATCCCGCTATACAGAGTGGTCGCCGGGTTTGTAATCCGCTGCCCGGCCAGCTTGCCTGAAATGCTGCTCTCTCAATACGGAACGGTCGCCCTGGTCTCGGGCAAGGCGGCCAGCCTGCTGCAGCTCGGCCCGAATCTGGGCTGTGACGACCGCTCGATATGACTGCTTCTGTGAGAGAACAACAGTCCGGTCCCGCGTGCTGGCATACTCCTTTGCTACTGCGGAACTCCGTTCAGCAGGCTAGGCGTGCTGGTGGACCTTGCTTTGAGCCTATATCTGGTGGGCCTTGCCTTGAGGCTATATGAGGCTATATATAGATACCTCTACTCCACATGACGGCCGCTAATCCACGCGGCGCTACTTACGTCAAGAGCGTTATGTCGCGCGATGCTGCCAAGAACGACGCCACTCGGCTTGGGCGTACGCTTGAACGTAGTACGGTCCATGGAACACAGGCCATACTTGACCTTGAAGCCCGATTCCCATTCGAAATTGTCCATGAGAGACCAGTGCATGTATCCCAAGACAGGTATCCCCTTGCCGATCGCTTTATGAAGACTCGCGACTGCTGCCTTGATGTACCAGACGCGTCGCTGATCGTTGTTGGTGTCAATTCCGTTTTTCTGAAATCATGATCGGCTTCTTGGTTTCCGCGAAAACGTATTCGAGGCCCGTCACAAGTGCCTCGGGTCTGGAGAAGGTAGCCATCATTCCTTCTCCTTCCGTCATCGGGAGCGGTGCCGGCTTCGGGAGAGCCTTTCCTTTTCCGGGCAACGCGATCTGCCGGTAGATCTGCGCGCCGGTGAAGTCACCTGCTCGCTTGATTGAATCAAACCAGGCCCCGTAAGCAATCTTGCGCACCTCTTGATACGGGCTGTCTTCGTTGGCTGGCTGGAAATCGATGATGTTTCACGTTACGCCTACAGGCAGATTGGATCGTTCAGCCTTGATCGCCGCATAGCCCTGCTCGTGAGCCGCTATCATCTGTGGGGTCATGCCATCAATGTCGGGGTAGTTGACAGTAACAAACCGTTTCGAATTCGTAGCTATGGCTGCGGCTTCGTGACACGCAAGTTCCGCTTTGTCTCGCTTTGCGAAGGAGGCTGCTGAGCCTGGAACTGCACGGAAGACCTTATTCACCTGCGGCTCATTTATTGTGAACGCGTATCCCATGTCTCCGCCCATGACCTTGGCTACGACGGAGCAGTAGTGAGCGAACAGCGCAGGCGAATCAGCATTCAGGAAACCTCCGGCTTCGGCGAACCATTGAGGTGCTGTGGAGTGAATGTAGGTGACCGCTGGCATCACGTTGTGCTTGTGGCAGCACTCCAGAACCCGTTTGTAGTAATCCAGTTGAGCGATCGAGAAGCTGCCCTGCGTCGGTTCGATCCGCGCCCATTCCACAGACAGACGGTACGTGTTGAAACCCAATCCTGCCAAGAGCGCTATATCTTCCTCGTAGCGGTGCAAGCTGTCGCAAGCATCCCCGGAACGTTCGACGAAAGTCGTTGGCTTAACATTTTCCAGAAGCCAGAAGTCCGAGTTCACGTTGTTGCCCTCGATCTGATGACCTGCAGTGGCAACTCCCCAGCGAAAGCCCTTCGGAAACGCCTTCGATGAAGACGCTGCAACTTGCGCAGCGAGTTCTACCGGCTTCGTTCCCAGGAAGGCGGTGCTGGCAGCGCCAGCGATAAACGTGCGGCGGGTCGCGAGGAGGTGTGCTCTTTTCGTCGGCATCGATTGTTCTCCCTGAAAACTTCCTACTGTATCGAGTTCCAAATGTACTGTCCTATGAGAAGTTCCTCAACCTATCTCACGCCTCCTTCCCTCTCGAGGTGCGCTTCTGCGCAGCCGCTCTGCGTCCTGATGTACTGCCCGGCTGATCCGGCATTCCGATTAGGTCGAGCCCATCCGATTAATTACGAGAACCGCGTTTCTAGGCCGACTTCACTAGCCGGCCTCGTCTACCAGATAGCGTAGAGGTTACGTATGCCGTGCACGTTGCTGCGGCAGACAGTGAGCATCATCACAAACGAACGTTTCTGACAGTACAGCGCGGCCAGGGTTCCCATCGCGTTCCCAGCACTTGGGCGCGACCTCTCAATGTTGCTCTCACCGCACGAAAATTCGGAGGCTTACGATCACTCGATGTCTCAATCAGGTTCAGTGACGGTATTGCGCAAGGAGGTCCGGGCATTCCCTGCTCTGCAAGAACGCTGCAGTACGAGCGACGCTGCTCAATTCTCAAACCGGTTCTCCGGATAAGATCCGTACAGTGGCTGAGTCAGCGTTAGAGAACGCCACGCGATTACGGGAAATCTTCCACATGACGCTCGCTCCCATCCAGAGTTGATACAGTGTCTGCGCGGCTGCCTGAGGAGTGCCCGAGAAGAGAATGGAACCATCCCTCCGGCCGTCCTTCAGGACACGCGCAAGCTGAAGAATGGTCGCGGACGTACCTATTTTCAAAGCAAGACGCATCTCCTCTGAAAGGTCAGAGACTTCGGCAGCCAGCTTCACTGCAAGGCATTTACCCTCAAGGTCCTCTCCTTCCTGGTTCGCCCGAAAAAAACGCCAGTACGCAACTAAACGTTCTCGGGCGTTACGGCTTGGGGCAGACAAGAACGAATTCACTTGCGCTAGGTCTTTCACGAAGTAGTTGTCTAGGAGTGCCTTCCCAAATGCGTCCTTGGACTCGAAATAGTAGTAGAACGAACCTTTGGGGATATTAGCCGCCGCTAGAATCTCGTTTAAGCCGACAGCGCAGAAGCCCTTTGCCCCAACGATGCGCTGTGCCGTGTCGAGGATGTGCTCACGTGTTTTGAGACTTCGGGAAGTGGGTGCCATTCCAACCTTGAGTCTTGCATCCGAGTCGCATGCGGTCAGCACAGCCGATACTGTTGCTGTCATCTGACGGGCCTACAGAGCCGCCATGCGTGGGATTGAAGTGTTCGGTGAAGGTTAGCGGACACGCTGTGTCTACTTCTACGACGTGGCGACGCCCTGTAATAAACGTGCGCCCGGGACCGGATGTCCCGCGCGCGTGGGCACAAACCGTGAACTCGCCATCCTGGGGACCAGCCCGCAGTGCATCGCTACGTTTCCGTCCGACATGTGTATCTCTCTGGCTGCACTGAGCGCGAAGGTGCAGGTTACGGGTGTGAACGGTTCGCGGACGATCCCGATGGCCGAGTTTCACAGGTTGCCTGGAGACCGTCCTGACCTAGACAACACGCTGGAACACGGGGGAGATCATCACAGCCGTGGATCTGCCGCCGACCGGCTTCGTGGGCCACTCGGCCTATGTCAAGGTGCGGGACCGGCAGTCCTATGCTTTTGCCCTGGTCTCTGTTGCCGTCGGCCTAGAAGTTTCGGATGATCACGTCACCAAGTTGCGGCGTTGCGCTGGGTGGCGTTGCGCACAAGCCATGGCGCAACCAGGAACTCGAAGAGGAGTTCCTCATCGGCAAACCTGCGAACCGCGAAACGTGGCACGCTTTCCAGTTGGCCCTGCTTGCGGGCGCGCAGGGCTTTGGAGAAAACGACTTTAAGATCCGTCTTGCCCCTGCCGCATTGGTTCGAGCCCTGGAGCAGGCGACGCACGAAGGAGAATAGGCATGAACACCCATCTTGCGGGCAAGGATGTACCGCGCATCGACGGCCCTGCAAAGGTATCCGGGGCCGCGAAGTACGCTGCTGAGTTCTTTGCACCTGCGATGGCGTATGCGGTCGCCGTTTGCGCCACGATCGCGCGTTGCGAGATCACCTCTGTCGACACAACGGCCGCGATGGAGGTCGGGGGAGCTCTCGAGGTTTTCACGCACAAGAACCGCCCAAACCTTCCATGGTTTGACCGCTCCTACAGGGACGAAGATGCGCCGGCGGACGGCAGCCCTTTGAGGCCACTCTACAATGCCAAGATTCAGTACAACGGGCAGCCTGTAGTGCTCTGCGTGGCAGAAACGTTTGAAGCGGCACGAGCCATGACGCGGCTGGTAAGGGTGGCCTACAAATCAGAAACTCACCAAACCTGCATGTCCGTAGCCCTCACGGATGCAAAGTTTGTGAAGAGGTCAAATCGGGCCGGCATTGAGGGTCCGCCAAAATCGCGAGGTAATTTCGGGCAAGCCTACGCTGATGCTCCGGTGAAGCTCGCCGCGATGTACGAGATGGCGAGCGAGATTCACAATCCTATAGAGTTGTTCGCGACAACGGTTGTGTACCACGACAACGACACACTCACGATCTACGACAAGACACAGAGCGTAAGCAACAGCAAGAAGTACGTGTGCGACATCTTTGGTCTCCCGTCGAACGACGTGCGGGTGGAATCACCCTTCGTCGGGGGCGCCCTCGGTGCGGCTCTACGGCCCCAATATCAGCTTTATCTCGCAACTCTTGCGGCAATAGCGATGAAGCGGTCCGTTCGATTGGCTCTGACGCGTGACCAGATGTTTAAGCTGGGGCATCGCGCGGCCACCATGCAGGAGATTCGCCTGGGATCGAGTATTGACGGCAGCTTGCTCGCGCTGGAGAGCACCTCATTTCAGGCGACCTCTCGCTATGAGAACTTCTTCGATGCCATCACGAACTGGGCCGGCCTGAGCTACCGGTGCGATAACGTGACCACGGGCGAGATGACGGTTGCCATGGACATTTCAAGCCCGGCCGACATGCGCGCGCCCGGTGCAGCACAGGGAGTTTGGGCTATTGAACTGCCATGGATGAGCTCGCGGTGGCTACCGGGATAGACCCGGTGGCGTTACGGCTCCGCAACTATGCAGAAAAGGACCAGAATCACGGCAAGAAGTACTCCAGCAAAGAGTTTAAAGCGTGTTATGCGCAGGGTGCCGCGCTTTTTGGATGGGACAAGCGAAAGACTTCACCACGCAGTGAACGACGCGGCACCGCACTTGTCGGGAGGGGCATGGCAGGTGGCGTCTGGGAGGCCACCTAGATGCCCGCCGAAGCAAAAGCAACGCTGACCCAAGAGGGCCGGCTAACCATCGCAAGCGGAACCTCCGACATCGGCACGGGCACCTACACGGCTTTGGCCATTTTTGCGGCGAGGTTCTTGGCCTTCCTCTGGAGCGCATTGAAGTCAAGCTGGCCGACACAGAACTTCCCGCCGCGCCACTCGAGGGTGGCTCCTGGACGATCTCCTCTGTCGGCACCGCAGTAACCGAGGCATGCATGGATGTGGCGAAACGCGTGCTGAAACTTGCCGCTAGCATCGAGGGCTCGCCTCTGAAGGGCTCTTCGCTCGAAGAGGTGGAGTTTCTGAACGAGCGTATCCAACTTCGCAGCGATACGGCGAAGTTTGTCACGCTTGATGCGGCCTTGCGGACAGGCGACGGAGCGCCCATCAGTGAAAAGAGCAAGACAGGCCCAAATGCGTTGAGGCAGTTTGGCTACAAGAGCTACACCCCTTCCGCTGTTTTTGCCGAGGTAGAGGCCGATGAGGACCTGGGCACCATCTCAGTGTGCCGTGTTGTGAGCGCAATCGCAGGTGGGCGAATCATCAATCATGCAACCGCGCGCAACCAGATCATCGGTGGTGTGGTGTGGGCCATGGGCATGGCTCTGGCAGAAAGGGCTGAGTACGACACCAGCTCGGTCGCATCATGAATCATAACTTTGCCGAGTACCATGTCCCCGTAAACGCCGGCGCTCATGACATCGAAGTCATCTTCGTGAAAGAAGAAGACAACATTGTCAACCCGATTGGAGCCAAAGGCTTGGGCGAGATCGGGCTTGTCGGGGTTGCGGCTGCTATCGGCAATGCCATTTGCAATGCTACAGGCAAGAGGGTCCGCACATTACCGATTACGCTCGACAAGTTAATTTGAGGCAACGGACTAGAGACAATAAAACTTCTTTCACTCATTTCAGCCCGCGTTCGCGTACAGGATCACTCTCCAGCTTGTCGGCATCGCCGCTCTCGACCACTAACCGTTGGTTTAACGGTTGATTGTTCTCGCAAAGGACGAGACTTCGCGGCGTGTCTCGGTCATACCGAGGCAGTACTTGACCGGCGGCAAGGCCAAGATCCTTAGCATCAGCAAGCGCGGCAAACATCTATTTACGCGACATCCTGATCCCTGGCACACACGCCGCTAGCATGTGCATAAACGAGATCGCTCTCAATCGGAACTTGGATGAGCGTTCAGGAGGCTAGAGCTCCGCGCAACGCTCTGGATGTCGCCATGGCTAACGAGCTTGCCCGCATCGCCTGGCCGTGCTCTCCAGCAGACAAGATTACCGGCCTGCCGTGAACACAACGGCTTGAGCTAGAAGCGGAAAAGACACCTGCTCACTTGAGAGCGCGAAGCGCTCCCAAGTGAGCAGGTCAAGTAGTCAACTGGGCAAAATAGAGACGTGACGCTTGCTTCATTTGTTCAGTACGACCGCAATCGGAGCGATCGAAAGAGCCGGAGCATCTAAGTATTTGTGAAGCTTGGCGATGCGCGGAACTTCTCGACTACTATTCCACGTCACGGCCGAATTCACTTTGGAAGCAGAAAGCTTGTTTGTTCCAAGGCTGTTCAGGAACTGCACCAGATCTGATCGATCGCCTGAGCTATCGATGTAGAACGGATGTGGTGCTTGAGCGCCGCGAGATGAGGTGAGCAGCTGATCTAGGCTGCTGACCGAGTTGTCGTGCAGGAAGACTGGCTTGCGTGCCAGATCCAACAGTGGAGGAAGGGCGATACCTCGTTCCAGACCTCTCAGGCTTGCGTTGATAGTGGCCATCTTGGTGTCGAACGTGGCACCTGGCGTGTACTCAATCGGCGTTAATGGAGCTTGCCGTTGCGCAACGACGGTGGGGTTATCGCCGGGGAAGATCTGCTTCATTGGGATGATGTTGGTCGGAACGTAGACACTCTGGTCGACATTGTGGCAGTTGGTGCAGCCCTTGGTACGGAAGAGATGTTCGCCGCGCGCGACTGCCGTACTATCTTTCACGACGCCCGAAGGAGCTTGCAGGCCGAATACGTAAGCGTTCATGTCGATCAGGGATTGCTGATCGACGCGTATGCCGAGGTTGTACCCTTCTGTCCCCGCAAGGCTGGGATCCGATGGAGGCTTCGCCTTGATGAATGGATAGCCAGTCACGCCCGTCTTAGCCAGCACCTGAACATACTTGTCAACCAGTTCATCGCCAGCGGCTCCACCCACCTTGTGTTCGAATGCCCTGCCGCCAGGAGTCGTCAACGTCGTGGGATCCAAAAGAGCGACGTACACCTGATTGGCGAAATTATCTTCAGTGCTGATTTCACCAGCGCTTCCAAAGGGTGCCGCGAGATCCTGTCGAAAGAGTGGCAGATTGTGCATGGGCTGCCCATTGCCGTCGGGCGTGTCATCGAACATGCCCACCGGGTAGTAGCTCTTATTTGTCAGGTAGGCGACCGCATCTGCCTGCGTGGAGTTCACATCCAGGCCTGTGGGCGCCCTGCCGATCGTCTTTCCGCCAAGCGTGACCTGCAACTCAGGAAAATAGGCGAGCGGGTTCTGGCCAAGTGCAATCACTCCGCCGAAGTCAAGCGTATGAGCCGCGCGACCATCCTGGCGTTTCCCGATGCCGCCACCAGCAGCTACGTTGAGCAAAGATGCATCCGTGTTGGAATGGCACATGGCACAGCTGGCGCCGACCTGTGAACCGTGAGTAATGTCGAGATGACCAAGGTTTGTGGTGTCTTTTGTCGGAAAGCCAATTACAGCATTCTCGTTGAATAGGGTGATTGTGAAGTTCGGGTCATTCAGAAGCGGAGAGCTCTGACCTGAGGGATCGGCTTGCAGCTGCGTCATGAGTGTCTGCTTCGATGTCGCGTCGAGGGCGTCCGAGTCAAAGCTCACGCCAAGCTTGAGCAACTGCAGCGGTGTCGTCTTCTTGTCCATCATGCCTTGTGGGAGACGAACGGCGTTCGTCCAAAAGCCCTCGTCGCCGAAGGTCTCGAGGCGAAATACCTGCGCACCGTGGTTAGCATCTCCAAGCAATGTTTGCGGCGGCGTACCTGGATTTGAAGCCCCGGTCGGGCCATCGTCGGACGAGCAACTAACAAGGCAGAGTGATCCTGCCATCGAAAGGATCAACCAGTAGTTCCTACGGTGCATGCTCATGAGCAACTCCAATACGCAGCAGAGCAAGCCTAAGCAGCCTTATGTGCAGCGTGCGTCGAGTATGTAAGCGAACATGAACCGTGTAAAGCGCCAGATCATAACTGGCTATTTAGTGACTAAAAGTCACACCGTAACTGGCCTTTGATGACGCGATGGTGAGAGCGCCAGGTTAGGTGCTCGTTGGAGTCGCAGACTTCCGACCATCTGAATCGTCATGGCGTTGAGACCAGCAAAGACCTGGCCTCCCATCTCGTGAATAATCTTTCGCCGCCGCAAGTGAAGAACGGATCTAACTACAACCGTTAGAAGGCTTGGATTGCAGCACCTGTAATTTCACCCTGAGCGGTCTGTTGAGCCATGACTACAAGATGATGCGGCTTTTCAGGAGCTGCAATGATTGATGCTGGGAGAGCGACGTGCAACTTCTGTAGATCTGTCGTGCTTTCGCTCGCCCTTGTCAATGAGCGTACAACGGCTACGTGACGCAGGCTGCGGCCTGTATTCTCACCGTGACTAACCTTAGAAACGTCCAAATCATCGGTAAGGGCCACCCACAGTTCGGTGTCGCGAGGGAGTGATCTTCCCGCAGTGTCGACCTGAAAGATAAGCTCTGAACCGGTGCGCTGCACGATTTCAATCGCGAGCGGAAACGTCTCGCGTTTCGATTTGACCCGGAGCGTGCGCTGGAGTTCATCGCTGTTGCTGCCGACGAACTGACGGTGCCCGTTCACCACCATCTGAGGCGTGTACACCTCGGGCGCGCCCAGATTGGAGACATAGCGTTCCTGCCGCTCGGTGAGGAGCGGTTGCGAAAAGGGATCGACCCATCCCAGGTTGTTCCAATAGGTCACATGCTCGCTAAGAACAATGAGTCTTTGTCCGTTA
>CALMOM010000028.1:35145-43784 GCA_937873305.1 uncultured Terriglobus sp. | reverse complement strand
GCCAGCGCTGTGGCGAAATAGCCGCGTTGAAACGCGCCGAAGGCGAGATCGGCACAGATCCCATACGTCTCGTCTCGGAACTGTTCGCCAAGTGCAACTACAAACCGGCGTACCAGTCATACCCGAGCTTGGTCCAGTAGTCGTCGGGCTTATCGTTCGTGTACGCGATTAGACCGATGCGTTTGATCTGTTTGTACCCGTACTTTGTCGGGGTGTGCAGCCGAAGTGGCGCACCATGCGGCTGCGTCAGGGGAGCGCCCATCATCTCCGAAACCAGCAGCGTCTGCGGATGCCGGCACACATCCATGTCATACCCCACGTAGTAGTCGCCGTCCGGGGACTCCAAGTACACGTAGCGCGGCTCACGCCCGTCAATGAGAGCGGGCGGGAACATGTCAATAAAGTCCGCGAAGCGCACGCCGGCCCAATGAACAATCTGGCTCCAACCCTCAATGCACTTGAATTGCGTCACCAACTCGTATCGCTTGAGGTGCGGCAGAAAGTCGTCTTGTGTCAACAGGAGTCCGGGCGTACCGGGATACAACGTGGAGTCGCTCTCGCCGGCTTCGTCCAGCCCACGCGGTTTGCGGCCGGTGTGATTGTCGTCTTGACCATCGTCGGACGACTGGTCTTTGTCAGGCTGCTTCTTCTTGCTTTGATCGCCACTGTTTTTATCCTGCTGCGAACTCGCGTGTGCGGGAGCCGGAGTCTTTGCCGGTCCCTGCTTGCCTGCGTGCTTTTCTGCATCGCTGCTTTGTTTGTCCTCCGGACCGTCGGGCTCGTAGCCGTATTCCCAGGCCGTGACATCCTTCGCGTAGCGCGAATGCTGAGAAGCGTCGCGAGTACCCACAACTTGCAATCTCCAGGTGTCGAGCTTTAACACCTTTTTCAAACCGACCGTCCCGTTCACGCGCAGTGTCTCTGCACGGTGGATCGGATAGGTGGGGGCTAGACTGTGCTCGTGGAATACGCCCCGCGTGACCGCTGCATTTACGTCGTACGCGCGGTCTACTAACGTCGGCAGCAGGTTGCGATGCGGTCCATAATCAAGCCAATGGTAGAAGCTGTAACCCGCAGCAGCGGCCGCGCCACCAGCCAGGAACGCGCGTCGGGTGTGACGCCGCGAAGCCGCGCGTAACTGGCGGTCGGCCGCCGCGGACTCTTCGCGGTCCGTAAGACCCGCAGCGGGATCGTTGGGCAAGACGCCCTCCTCCGGCGAACTCAAATCGCTCATTTTGCCCTCCTTCGTTCCGCTTCAATCGAGGGCGCGCTGACTGGCTGAATTTCGTACCCGCTGACCATGGATCGAAAGTTGTTCCAACCGGCAAGCACCACCTGCAACACATGAATTATGAAGAATCCGAGAAAACCCATCGTGACCCAGAAGTGCAACCAGCGTGCCATCTCATAGCCCCCCAGCAACGAGGTCAGCCAGTGCATCTGCGTGGGTTTGTAAATGGCGACGCCTGTGAACAGCATCATGGCACCCATTAACGCTGTTGCGGTGTACGCAATGCGCTGTGCGCCGTTGTACTTAGTCTGGTGTGGAAGGCCTTTGCGCAGGTGCAGGTCGACAAGCGTCACCTGGATCGCCTCACGAAAGCTCTTCCTCTGCGGCACGATAAACCGCCACTCACCGGAAAGCCATGTGTATAACACCCACGCGAGGCCGTTCAGCGCAAAAATCCACATGAAAAAGAAGTGATAGCTCAAGCCCAAGGTGACATGTGGCGGCGCGTGCAACAGCTTGTAAAACCAGTCGGGGAAGAAGCGGAAGAGCGTGAATTTTCCAATGCCAACACGGTACACGCGATGCGGATGTTGGTTTAAATTGTCCGAATTGTTCCAATAGATCAGGATGCCGCTCCAGATCATGGTGAACAGGACAGGAAAGCTCACCCAATGCATCCAGCGTATCGCCAGCGGATGCTTCAGCTCCATACGGATGGAAGCTTTGCTTGTTTCTCCGTGGTCCGGTACGCCGCTTGCCGCAGTCTGTTCAAGCGATGCCGGGTGCGTGGTCTGCATTTTGCCTCCTATCGGTTGCGGCGGGCTGACGGTTCACGTGACATTGCAGCACTCGGTTCAGAGTTTGGAGTCCAGTGGACAGTTCACCTTGATTGATTGCGGTAAAGCAGATTCTGAAGTGCGTCGAAGCATGCTCCGCTCGCTCGGTCCTGAAGGCAATACCGGGAGCGACACTGACACCTCTTTCCTCCAGTTCAAGGAAGAACAGTTCCATGTCGATCGACACGAGCACTTTGCACCAGAGGTAAAGCCCTCCCGCCGGCACGCGGAAGCGCAGCAGCCCTTTGCGAACCGAGGCTTCCAACGCGCGGACAGCCGTATCGCAAAGATCAGAATGGCAAGAACGCAACTTCCCGAGATGCGTGTCAAATGCACCACTCTCGACCATGTCTGCCAGAGCTAGTTGATTCAGTGCGCCCGTGAACAGGTTGGAACGCATTTTGATGAGGGCGAGCTGCTTTACAAGGTAAAGCGGCGCAGTGAGCCATCCGATCCGCAGCCCCGGAGCCAGCATTTTTGAAAACGTGCTGACGTTGACCACGAGCGAATGCTGGTCGAGGTCATACAGGCTTTCCGGCGTCGACCGCTGCCCGAAGTAGAGCTCGCGGTATACATCGTCTTCCAGCACAGGCACGCGGTAACGCCGGGCAAGCTCCAGCAGACCCAGTCGTGTCTTCCGGCTCATGGTTCTACCCGTAGGATTGTGCAGAGTCGGCATCGTAAAGATCAGCTTGGGCTTGTATCGCAGCAGGAGCTTTTCAAGGTGCGCGAGCGACCAGTCTGTGCCCCAAGCCAGCGGTTTGGCTCCAGCCGACAAAAAGCTCTGCAGCGCACCAGGATAAGTTGGTGAATCGAACACAACATGATCACCCGGCTCGATGAGGCAGCGTGCGACGAGGTCGATCCCTTCTTGTGCACCTGCGGTGATCATGATGTTGTTAGGCAGCAAGCCTAGCCACTTTGCGATCGCTACACGGAGCCTCCACTGACCTTCTGCGGGCGCTACCGCGAGCGCCGAAGGAATAAAGTCCTGCAGTACTTTCGCTACGCTCGACACGTAATCATGTGTCGGAAAAGCCTCAAGCGAGGGTGTACCCGCCGAGAGCGGGTAAGCGACAGTGCCGGCACAACTGCGCGCCAAGAGCTCTAAAACAGGTTCATCGAGAGCATTCGCATACCGCGACATCTTTCCAGACCAAGAGAAGGTTTCCTGCGAAGTTGTTCTCGCGCAAAGGAAGGCACCTTTCCCGTGGATCCGTCTGACCAAGCCCCTGCTTTCCAGTTCGCTGTACGCCGCTGTCACGGTATTGCGACTCACGGCCAACACTTCCGCAAGTTCGCGTTCACTGGGCAGTCGGCATGTCACCGTATACGTACCATCTTCAGCACCGGTGAGGACGTGGTTGATGACTTGCGAGGTGAGCGGCGTCGATTTCATCTTGAATACCGTTATGTGACTTTCTTTGTAGTCTGAGGGCGCTAAAAATATCAGGCCACTTAGCGAGTGGCTCTCTGGCGATAGCTATGTCAGCAATGGGCGTCCAACTTCTTCGCGTATCCTGAATCCGAGAGTTCGTGGGCCAACGGTAAGGACGAAGCTGGATTAGGTTCAGCTGTGTTCCTCAAAAGCTACTCGCGATTGGAGAATCTTTGAATGAGGAACGGAAATGTCATGGCAGAGACGGAAGTGAGCCGACGCGAGTTCGTCCGGCTCGCGATGATGAGTTCCGCGGTTCTGATGAGTGGCGTGCTAACGCTGGAAGGACAGCAACTCACTCCTCATGCACAGCTTCGCGAACTGGCTCCGGGAACGATACGACCGGAAGGCTGGTTGCGTGGGATGCTGGAAAAGCAGGCCGCCCACCTTGGCTCCAAGCTGCCGCAGGTTTCGTCGCCTTTCACTGGAGCCTACTGGGCGGGGGATGAGGCGTATACGCCGAGGAAGCCAGGGCAGGAGTGGTGGCCGTGGGAGCAGAAGGGCTACTGGATCGACGGCGCGACACGTCTTGCACTGGTGCTGGACGATGAGCAACTTTTGGAACAGGCGACCCAGGCACTCCAGTACACCCTCAGTCATGCGGACGCCGATGGCTACCTAGGACCGCAGAAGTTCAAAGAGCCGAAGGCTGACTACCACCGCTGGCCGCAAAGCATCGTCTTTCGCGGCTTTACTGCCTGTGCGGATGCGACTTCTCCGTCAGCGGGAATGACCAGCGCCAGCATCGTCGAAGCCTTGCGAAAGCATTACCTGAATGATGCTGCGTCTTACGGCAGTCCTGAGAGAAACGTTATCAACATAGAGACGATTCTATGGTGTTACGGGCGCACAGGGGACAAGCGCCTGTTGACCTTGGCGGAGAACGCCTGGACTGAGTTTCTACCAAAGGCAGGGGATCCGGAGTTCGGCGACATCTCCGCGGAGCGCGTTTATGCCGATACGCCCATCAAATCGCATGGCGTGACCTACGCAGAGACAGTGAAGCTACCTGCAATCCTGTACCTGTACACGGGTAAGGAGGAGTACCTGAAGTTTGCCGAGGCCGCCGAGCGGCGGATTTTTGATCACCACATGTTGATCAGTGGCATTCCGTCCACCTCGGAGCACTACAGAACAACCACCTCGCTCGACTTGCACGAAACGTGCGACATCGCCGACCACACCTGGTCTTGGGGCTACCAGTTGATGGCGACGGGGGACGCAGTGTGGGCAGACCGCATTGAGCGGGCATGCTTCAATGCGGCGCCAGGAGCGATCAGGAAAGATTGGAAGGGATTGCAGTATTTCTCCGGTCCGAACCAGTTTCTTGCAACGCTGAACTCCGATCACCACCCGGAAGGCCACGGCGGGGCCATGATGGCCTACCAGCCTAACCCAGGGAAAAAGACCGCCTGCTGCGGCGGAAATGTCCACCGCATTTTTCCCAATTATGCGATCCGGATGTGGATGCAGACAGGGGATGACGGGCTGGCGGCTGTGCTCTACGGAGCGTCGAAAGTGAAGACTGCAGTAGGCAAAGAGCGCGAACCGATAGAGATTGAGCAGATGACCAACTACCCATTCGAGGAGCAAATCCACTTCAAGATAGGGGCGAGCCGTGCTGTGACCTTCCCGTTGTACCTGCGCATTCCTGGTTGGTGCCGAGCCCCCAAGTTGACAGTCAACGGCAAGCCGATGGTGGCGCAACGAACGGCCAAAGGCTTTCTGGTGGTGCGGCGCGCGTTCAAGCCCGGCGATACGTTGACGCTTACGCTGCCGATGGAAACGGCCGTTTCCCATTGGCCTCAGGGCGGTGTGGGCCTGGAGCATGGCCCTCTGGTGTATTCCTTGCCCATACAGACCAATTGGAGTCAGGTTGTCGAGGAGAACTATTCGACGGCGGAGTACCCCTCCTGGGAGGCAAGGCCGGTTAGCGCTTGGAACTATGGCTTGGCTCTAGATGGAACGCAAGAAACCAAAGGCGTCGACTTTACGGCGAAATCGCAGCCAGCAGGCGACAATGCGGACCCTTGGGAAAACCCACCAACCGCACTGCAGGTTTCCGCTCGCAAGATTGACGGATGGAAACTGCGCAGCAATCCGCAGCACCCAGAGCAGAAGTTCACGTCGGCGTTACCGGATCTGAGCACGAACAAGGCTGGCTCTACGACAGAACGGCTGACGCTGGTTCCATATGGATCGACGGAACTGCGGGTGACGATCTTTCCGACGTTGAAGGCGTAGAGCCGTTCATAGATGTGCAAGGGAGCCTGACCGCTCCCTTGCGAGGCATCGATCCGTTTTCGGACTGGGCTCGGCTGCGACGAAGTTTTCAGACTGAATCCGACTAAGCTAATGCCGCTTCCACTTCAGCGGCCGAGCGAACACGACCGAGGAATGGGAAGATACGCTGGATGGCGTTGTCGTGTCCCTCCACCGTGCGGGCGGAGGTGGCATCTTCGACCACGACGATGTTGAAGCCGAGGGTAGCGCCCGAACGAGCGGTAGACTCGACTCCGATGTCAGTGGAAATGCCGGCGATCACGATGGTGTCCACGTTGCGTTTCCGTAGCTCGGCTTCAAGAGGAGTATTGTCGAAGGCTCCCCAGAAGCGCTTGGTGATCAGCAGCTCCTCCGGCTTCTTGCCAGCCTCCGTGACGACCTCGACGGACTCGGGCGGAAAGGCCGGGCTATCGGGATCGATCATCGGGGTGTCCACAATCAGTTGACGAAAGTTATGCAGGTCCACGCGCACCCAGACGACCGAAGCTCCTCTGTCGCGAAACGTTTCGGCGAGCTGTGCGGTGCGTTCTACTACCTCGTCAAAGGTGCGTGGCGCTACCGGCATGACCGTAAGTCCATATTGCAGGTCGATCACAATTAGTGCAGTGCTGCTTGATTTCAGTGTAAAGTCGCTCATTCAGGTGTCTCCTGGATCAAGTGGGGCTTTCTCGTTAGCTTTTGCCAGCCATGTCAGACAACATGCAGGCCGACAGAAGCGGAGTGGCGCTAAAGCCTTTTGGGGCTGTCCCACCTTTAAGGCGCATCGCTTGGTTCTTTTGATGTACAACGATCGTTGTGGTTTCAGCCAAAGCGCGACAATTTGTGGCGACGGCTCAAGCTGACACAACCCGCTTACGAACGAGGAGGCCTTCAGTACCAACGAAGCGAAATGCTTCCTACGCGATGGATACTGGCACATTCACTGAGTGACGCATCCACCCCTTGTTGAAACCCGCGCTACTCGTTCGAGCTGGCAAACAGCTTCCAGAAAACACTTGCCGCTTTGAGAGCGTGCGATTCCACAAGCGCAGGCCGTACTTTTACAAGCCCGTGCAAGGCTTCCTCAAAGATTGTTGCGCGCAAGAGCCCTTCATACACAGCTGCATCCTGCAGCTCATCTCGTTCGACCCGCAGTTGTGTTCTGGATGTTCGCGCTAAATAAGCAGCAAGGATGCCAGTTCGTCCTCTGGCAATCTCCTTGTGATACTGCCGGCCCAGCTCAGGGAAGCGGTTCGTATCGCGTGTGACAGCCCGGTATAACGCCAACTGATCCTCGGAAAGCAAGTGCTTGAGATACTCCTTACCCGCCTCGAAGACTCCCTGCTGTGTGGCATCCGAGAACCACGGAAAGCGCTTGGTAAGAGCTTCTTCCGTTGGGGTAGCCCCTGCGAAGAGATTGTCGGTGCAGGCTCCAATCATGACCTTGCGGAACAATTCATCCTTGTTGGCGAAGTGACTGTACACGGTTTTCACAGAGACCGCGGCCGACGCTGCGATGGCGTCCATGGAAGCACCCGCAAAGCCAATGCGTAGAAAGTGCTTCCGAGCTGCAAGCACGATTGCCTCATCCTTCGCAGCGATGGATTCTGCCTTGGTGAGCTGTTGCAATCCGAGCTTCGGAGATTCAACCGTCATCTACTCCAGATTAACGATTTCCGATTGAGTCGACAACGCTCGTTATTGCAACTCACCTGTGCGGAAACGACAGTTGTAGCAACACGTGAGGAGGATCGTGAGAATCGGCATCATAGGAGCGGGAAACATCGGTTCTATCCTGACCCGGCACCTTCGCCAGCTAGAGCATGAGGTTTTGATTGCGAACTCGCGCGGGCCTGAGACGCTTAACCAGTTTGCAAATGAGATCGGCGCACGTGCCGTGACTGCGCCCGAAGCGGCCAGCGGAGTCGATCTTCTGGTTCTTACGATTCCTTTTGAGAGGAGTGCCATCGCTGCCCAGAGACCTGCTCGCTCAGCTTTCGAAGGCATCGCCAATCATCGACACAGGTAACTACTACCCGCCTCGTGACGGTCATATCGCGGAAATCGACGCTGGAATCGTCGAGTCCAGGTCCCGATCCAGATCGAGAGTCGGTACACTCAAAGCGGAAAGTTCATGGAGAACGGCTTTCGTTTAAACACAGACATGGGCCAAGGTGCCGCCTTAGCCCTTTCCCATTCACTTGCCAAATGCTCCAGTGGAATGGTTTGATTACATCCGGAGAGTATTGGCTAGACATGCCCCGAGCCGACTCGGCATACCCGGCGATCAACGCCGTCGATTGTTGTACGCCTTCTAAGGCCACGGAAGCATTGGGACGAAAGATGAATCCGAGATCCATCCGAGCAGCTTCAGGTAGAAATCGGCAAGCTCGGCTAAAACTGAAAGTCCGTAGCGCTTGCCGGGAGCTCAACTCCAAGTCTTTGCAGCAACGCGGCGCGGGCCGAGGTGCATGCAGTGGCTGTTGTCGCCAAACCATTGGCCGCTCGTAACAGATTGGCTTGCCAGACGTTGGACCATTCTGTCTGACCTACAGCCTGAAAAGCGGAGGACTCCAGGGTGGCAACTGCGGTCCGTTGCAAGCCAAGCCTGCGTGCGACGTCTTTGAGCGCCCTCATGGCGGCTTCATCATGAGTTACCTGTTGCGGCCAGTGCAGCTGCACTAGGCTGGCAACATAAAGCAGCACGCGGCCGATGGCACGGTGTACCGTCCATCCATTTGGGTGAACGTGATGGAGCGCCTCTACCAGGACGTTCAGGGCATCGCGCTCCTGGCGGATAGCGTCAGCATCTCTTGCCCAAGCCTCTGTAGGCAGATCTTCCGCTGTCGTCCAGGCACGGTTGAGCTGGTCT
>CALMOM010000028.1:16498-35135 GCA_937873305.1 uncultured Terriglobus sp. | reverse complement strand
GGTCTAACACTTCCTTCTTGTTTGCCTTGTTGGAGTGAAGTTCCAGGCAAAACGGGCCCAGGCCATTGGCGCGTAAACGCCGGTGAACAACATCCAGAGCGGCACGCTTTTCGGCCACAAAGAGCACGCGGCGGCCTAGCGCAAGATTGTGAGCGATGATGTTCGCAATGGTCTGTGACTTGCCCGTTCCGAGCGGCCCATCTAGAACGAAGTCACAACCGCGCGCCGAACCGACGACCGCCGCAAGTTGCGATGAGTCGGCCGGCAACGGTGTGAACAGTTCCGCAGAAGCGACTTCCCGATCCAAATCTTCAGGATGCGGCGGGTGAGCGGAATGGGGGTACGGTTCGCGAGGTGTTTCCAGCAGGTGTCGAACGACCCGATTTGCCTTCAGTGTCTCCGTTCGATCGACAAGATCTTTCCACATCAGGTACTTGGCAAACGAAAAGGACCCAAGCAGAACGTTTTCCGTGACTTCGAAGCCGGGCGTGTCGCGCACAGCTTTTCGAACCGCAGTCCATATGCGGGTAACGTCCACGCCATGGCTATACATAGGAAGACCTGATGCGAACTCAGGAACTTCCAATCGAAACTCCTGCCGCAACATTTTAAGCAGGGTCAGATTCATCCGCGGCTCGTCGTCGAGTAGCGACAACCGTACACCTGATCGCACACTGCGGCGATCAAGCTTGACCGGCAGTAGTAGCAGGGGTGCCCTATACACCCGCGTATCTGTCGCGGTCTTCTTCCAGTTCAAGAAGCCTAGTGCCAGGAACAAGGTGTTGGATCCGCCTTCAGCCAAGTCAAGACGCGACTTGCGAAACAGTTCGACCAGGAGTGCATCTAGCTTTGGCTCCTGCACGGGAGAAAGAACCTCTCCGCGCAGAAGCGCATCGGAAGCGTACGCTTCATCGAGCACCTCGCCCGTTCTGCTTTGATGGAGCTCGGCATCCCTACCCATCGCGCCTTCCATCTGCGGCGCGGCGACGATGCGGAAGCTCTTCCCATCGGCAAGCTCGTCTTCCAATTGCCCAGGGTTGGGGCAAAGGATGGGAGTACCGGACGTGCCCACCGGTGCATGCAGCAGACGGTTGCGTGCCGTCAAGTCGAGTAGCTTGCGCTGCCATCGCTGCAGCCGCCCCTCCAGCGTTACTGCTACTTCCGGCTCAGCAATGTCAAAGGCCGGCAGAGCGGGTGCTGCGTCCCGCCGCACCTCGGCGGAGTGCCCGAGGACAGAGAAGGTTTTTGTCCGTCCGGGGCCCTTTTCGTAGACGCCGGCAACGCCAAGGGCCGTACCCGTTGCATACGAGCACGCCGCAAGTCCAGGGCCATGACAAAGTCACCTTCACGCTCTTCGGCAATTTGCCTGTTGCCTTCCGCAATCGCTTTGCTGAACCCTGGTCCGCTGCTCCCCATGCAAAGCGTTGTCTCGAAGACCAGCAATCCTGCAGCGCAACCCGCTTGCGCACGGCTGAGGCGTCTTCTGTGATGAGCGAGGCAAACTCCTGCGGTTGCAGCCATACCCCCGTGAAGGCATGACCTTTCGCCAGGATCAGAACCGCGTTCAACCCGATCTGTTCAAGGACTGCGGCAAAGAGAAGAGCTGTATCCAGACAGGTTGCCAAGCCTTGTTCCATGATCTGCTGTGGGGTGCGGATCTTCTGCCCTTCGGTTTCGAAGCTTGCAGGAGGCAGGGCATAGGTGAGTCCCAGTCCAGAGATGGCCGACCAGACAGCGGAGGCCAGTTCGAATGAACGTGCTCTGGTCTTGGCTTCGTACCCGTCCAACCTCTCCGGCTTGCCAGCTTTTCTGAGCACATCTGCCGCAGCCTTCAAAATGCGTGCAACTGCCGCGTTGTTGGGTTGGGCAAACATTGCGAGCAGCTCTGCCATGCTGGTAGCGCCACCCCACTCATTTAGAGCTAGAACGTCTACGGGGTAGCTTTGTGCGGCAAGGTACGTCGCCTCGTCACCGCGGCCGCTGTCCGGCCACAGCTTGAGCACGACGTTCGCTTGCACAGCCTCTTCAAGACTGAGCAGGAACGCAGCATGGAGCACCAAATCGCGGTTTCGTATTTCAATGGAAGTACCTGGCGGAATCCGGTCAAGCTTCCACATGCGCGAGACAAAGACAGCCGGATCGGCTGAAATCTCAAGCTCAAGATTGTGCAGAGTCTGGGCGGAGCTGTTGGTGACGCGCAGATCACGCAACACCGGTATGGCACTTTGGTGGGTGCCAAAGCTCAGCTTTGCGCAACCGATGCTTCTATGGAGCAGGTCTTTTCTTGAGGGTCTGCTGCCGCGGCTGGGGTAAACTCGCCGGCAACGACGCCGTTACTCTCTTCCACTTCAGGAGGCACGGCTGCTCCAATTGCTCGATGTCGATTTATCCGGCAGGATACCAGAATACGAGATGAGACACAGCTTCCGGTTCCTGCACGCTGCCGACCTGCATTTAGACAGCCCCTTACGCGGACTTTCGCGTTACGAGGGCCTTTCCGTCGACGAAATCAGAGGGGCAACAAGACGCGTGCTGGAGGCACTGGTCTCGTTTGCGATCGCAGAGTACGTCGACTTTGTCGTCATCGCCGGCGACATTTGCGACGGCAGGTGGCAGGACATGGGCACGGGTCTTTTCTTCACGGCGGCCATGGCAAAACTGAACACCGCAAACATCCCCGTGTACCTGCTCAAAGGTAATCACGATGCGGATTCAAAACTTCCACAGCGATTGCCACTGCCCCTTCTGTCCGGTTCTTTAGTTCCAGAAATGCAGAAACGTTTCTGCTTGAAGACCATGCGGTCGCACTGCACGGCAAGAGTTTTGCAAGTGGCCATGTGTCTGAAGACATGACCTTGCAGTATCCCGCAGCCGTCAGCGGCTGCTTCAACATCGGTGTTCTGCATACGTCCATGGGCGGCAACGCGCAGGACGAGGCTTATGCGCCTACGTCCGTCCCGGCCTTGGCAGCGAAGCACTATCAGTACTGGGCGCTGGGGCATGTGCACGACTATGCTGTCCTGTCTCAGGAGCCATATATCGTGTATCCAGGTGTCCTGCAAGGTCGCAATATCCGGGAAACCGGGCAAAAAGGCGCAGTTCTAGTAGAGGTTGAGGATGGGGCGGTGCTCAGTTGCAAGCCCGTCGCCTTCGACGTGATCCGCTGGGGCCGCCTTGACGTCGATTGCTCAGCCCTGGAAACCCGGGAGGACTTGTACCAACGGATGCGCACGGTGTTGCGCCATGCCGTTGAGGCAAAAGCAGACGGCAGGCCGCTTATTGTCAGGGTGACGTTCACCGGTGCCACTACCATGCATGCGGAACTGCACAGGAATCGCGAATTACTACGCAATGAAGTGCGTGCCATTGCAGGCGAGATTGAAGGCAGCCTTTGGATTGAGAAAATGTCTCTTGAGACCCGCGAAGTTGTTGACCTGGATGCCCGTGCACCAGAGCTCGATGAGGCAGACTCCCAGGATCTTTTGCCATGCTGGATCAGGCGTCGTCCGATGCTGATTTGCTGGAGCTACTGGCGAGTGACTTCGCCATATTGCTTTCGCAAACACCAGCGCCAGCGGATGGCGAAGCCGGGTTAAATGTCTCGGTACGCCAGGACGATTGGGCACCGGTGATTGACCGGGCCGCTGCTGCTTTGCGCGCACGCCTTTTGGGAGCTCAGAACTAAATGCGTTTCGGCGAACTGCACTTGCTCAAGTACGGCAACTTTGAAGGGTGCGGCCTGGCATTCCCAAAAATACCAATAGACTTTCACGTCATCTTCGGCCCGAACGAAGCGGGCAAGTCCACCACATTGGCCGCCGTTGGTGACCTCCTGTTTGGCTTTCCAAGCCGTATCTCGCAGGCCTACCGTTTCGACGCGTCGCTGTTACGTGTGGGCGGCATTCTTGAGCAAGGCCCGCAACAGATACAGGTTCGGCGTAAGCGCGGCCGTGGGTCACTGATGGATGGCCAAGACAGTTTCATGGATGAAGCCGTGCTGGCCGGCATGCTGCACGGGCAAACGCGGGACACGTTCCACTCAGCGTGGAGCCTGGACCACAGCCTGCTGCGCGCGGGCGGACAGGCCATCATCGCGGCAAAGAACGATATTGGACAGGCTCTGTTTGCCGCCGGATCAGGTCTTGTGGGCGTCAAGCGCATCCAGCAGGTGCTGGACGAGGAGGCTGACGGAATCTGGGGGCCCAGAGTCAAGGATGCGCGCACGTACCACGCTGCAAGCAAAGAGTGGAAGATCGCGGATGACCGCAGAAAGGCAGCAGAAGTGCGCCCAGCGGCGTGGACAACAGCGCATGATGAGTGGCAGAAGCTGGAAGCACAACAAAAGGCTCTGGATGCGCGAGGGCAGCGCCTGACCGCGGAGCAGCGCACGGTGGAAAGGGCGCGCCGCGTGCTGGAGCCCATGCTGCAATTGCAATCCCTACAGGCCTCGTTGGCAGGGCAGACTGCGCCCCTGCTTACACCTGTGATGGAGTCGCTCTTCCAAACCACCTTTGCCGTACATGGGATGCCGTGCTGCAGCAGGATGTGGCGGAACGGCTGCGGGCCGAGCAGCAGGCCGTGCTGGACGGCATTGTGCAGGATGCACCGTGCATGGAGCGCGAAGCGGAGATCCAGGAACTTGTGGATGAACGCGGTGCACGGCAGGAAGCGGCACTCGCACTGCCAGCACGGCACGAGAGCCTGGAGGGTCGACGGCGGGAGCTGCACCAGGCACTTGCCATCCTGCGTATTTCGGAAGCGCCGGTCGCAACGCTCCTGCTCACACTTGCGCCGCAAGCCACGGTTGGCGAGCTGAACGGCTGCTACAGGAACGCACGGCACTTGACAGCACTCTGCAGACGCTTCGCGCCTCGCATGGGGATGCAATCGGCAACCGGGACGCGGCAGCACGTGCCATGGCCGACCATGCCGTTGTGGCCGTGGAGCCAGGCCTGCAGACAGCAGTGGAAGCAGCCCGTCGCCAAGGCGACCCAGACTGCCAGGCTGCGCAGGTGCTGACCCTGCATGCCCACAACGAAGTGGAGCTGGCCGACGCGTCTTCCCGTCTGCTGCCCTGGTCGGGTACTGCCGAAACGCTGCGCAGGCTGCCGGTTCCGCCGGAAGAAGCATTGCTTGTGGCGGGTAACCGCGAGTTCGCTACAGCCGCGGCGCACACAGAAGAGCAGCAAACGGAGGATCGGCTGCGTGAGCAGGTCGCCGCGCGGATGCTTGAACGCGACCGACTGCTGCACTCTGAAATTGGAGTGTCTCTCGCATCGGTAGCCGAGGCACGGCTGTCTCGGGATCGCACCTGGACCGAGCTGCGGGCACATGTGGAAGGCACACGTTTGCTTCCTAACCCGAACGAGACGATCCATCAGTTTGAGGAACTGAAGTCTGAGGCGGACCATCGGGCGGATCAGCGCTTTCTTTCTGCGGAAGCGTCGGGGCGGCTGGCGCAGGCCAACGCTGCTGTTGCGACCGTAGAGCTTCAGCTGGTCCAGGCATCGGCACGGGTTCAACAGGCTGCAGCGGCCCAGCAGCAAGCAGCGGCGGTGTGGTCGGCCGATCTGGCAGATTGGTCACTACCGGAGCTTTCAGTGTCACGCCTACGGGAGTGGCTTACCCTGCGCGACGATGCTCTGGGCAATGGCTGCATGCGCAGGAGTCTGGCCATGCAGTCGCCACGAGTCGGGCAGCGCTGGACGAGGCCAGGCTGACGCTTGTCAAAGCGATGGGCCTCCCGGTGACAGGCACAGCGGACCAGTCCTTCCGAAAGTTGCTGGACCAGGCTGAAGCGCGCCTGAAGAACGTACAGGAAAGCACCGGCAAATTCGATCTGTTGAAACAGGAACTCCGTACGGCCGAAGAAAAGGTGTTGCAGGAGTCTCGCAGGATCGACCGAACCGTTGCGGATACAGCAACGTGGGCCGGTGCCTGGAAGGTTGCAGCCGCGAGGGCAAAGCTGCCTGGGACCGTCAGCGCGGCGGAGCTGGATACAGTGGAGTCGGTGCGGAATACCGCCATGTCTGTTCAGGCGTTAGAACGCGACATTGAGACGACAAGCACGGCACAGGAAGCTTTTGTGCAGCGCACCCATGTGCTATGCACCGCATTGACCATGCCCGCGCTTCCAAGCGAGGTGGGTGAGCGCATCGACCTGCTGCGCCGGCGCTTGCAGGCAGCACGAGACGGCCAGCAGCGGGCCGCTGCTGCCGTTGCTACCCTGAACACCCGCGACGGAGAGTACCGCACTGCCGAGGCAAAAACGGATCGCAGCGGAACGTAGCTTGGCACCGCTGATGGAACTTACAGGCGCACAAGACTTACCCGCACTTTCACACCATGTCGAAGAGTCCAAACGTGTTCGCAACATTCTTGGGCAAATCCACGACCTTACCCAAAAGATCCTTTCGCAGGGAGACGGCTTGCCGTTGATGGATTTGTCACAGGAGGTGGAGGGGAAAACGCCAGATCAGCTTGCCGCTCGCGCAGAGTCCCTCGTAAGTGAACTCGACAGGCTTGGCAAGGAGATTCGTGACACCGCAGACAAGGTCGGTGCATCTCGCACACAGTTCGAAGCGCTCGACCACGGCGCCGGCGCGTCCGAAGCCGCGGCAGATGCCGAGATGGCCCGCTCCGAAATGGAGGTGCAGGCCGAGGCTTATCTGCTCAAACGAACGGAAGGTCTGCTGCTGCGCTGGGCGGTGGAACGGAAACGACAGCAGACGCAGAGTCCGCTGCTGCTGAGGGCTGGCCAGCTCTTCAACATGCTGACGGGAGGCCGATACAGCAGTCTTGAAAGATACGACGATGGCAGCTCTTCGAGCTTGTTGGGCAACTGTGCGGACGACTCCCGCCCTGTCCCTGTAGGTAACATGAGCGAGGGCACCGTTGACCAGCTTTTCCTGGCTCTCCGAATCGCATCTATCGAGCAGTCTGTTCAAGCAGGTTGCGTCCTGCCTGTGCTGGCGGATGATCTTTTCAAACTTCGACGATCAACGCGCTGAAGCCGGATTCAAAGTACTCGGGGAACTTGCAAAATTCACCCAAGTGCTCTTCTTTACACACCACCAGCATCTGCTAGAGATTGCACGAACAAGCCTTCATCCACACGAGACCCGAGTATGCAATCTCTAGAATTAAGTGATGCTGTTGATGATTGCATGACTTTGCTGAAGCAGGCGCGCCTGCTGTAAGAGGGTCAATCACTTCTACGTTCGTGATTGAACAGTGTAGACATGTTGCCTGCGGGAGTGAGCAATCTACCAGATGAAGTAGACGGGTTGCCGCCTCGGGCCCACAACGCCCCCGATGACGCACCGCATCTAGGAATGAACCAAGCTCTGCGAAGCGTCCGTAGGGACACAGCCGCTGCAAGATGCATTGCACATGATTGCCCTGGGAGGGTTAACCTGGTGGTCTATGCGCTCCCTTCCATGAGACACGGACTGCACGTTCCCTGGGCTAACTCTCCAGGTAAGTTGCTAATGCTTTCCTCTCGTACAGCTCCAGAGCTGGTCTTTCAACTGGAACTGCACGCGACTTATTGCGAGACAAGCCACCGACTCAGCAGGTTTTTGAACAAAGCTCTCGTGCAACCGCATATAGCAGACTTGCTAGCGGAGAACTGTGGATGCAAAAAAGGAGGGGGCGCAGAAGAGATTCTCTCGCAGTGGAACTTTTCAGGTCAGCGAAATTGGAAACCCGCTTTTGCGGGTTTACAAGCGTTCGGAAGCGGAGAATCGGCAAAACATAGACTGACTGGCGGAGAGTGGGGGATTCGAACCCCCGATAGAGCTTTTGACCCTATAACGGTTTAGCAAACCGCCGCCTTCAGCCACTCGGCCAACTCTCCACGCGTTCTGGCATGCCGCAGGGCGCGGCATCGCACACCTCTAATTATAGCGTGGCTATGCTGCGTCTCGGTGCTTCCTGTTGGCTGGGCTTTGGAGAGGCTTCTTCGGTCTCCAGACGCTTCGTCTAAGACGGGGAGGCAAGCCCACGAGCATCGTTTGCTGAAGCATGCGCTTCTGCCCGCACGCGTCGCACTACACCCGGTTGTTACTGCGATCCGTAATCTGGAGCAATGTGCCTGTAGACTGTGCCTGCCGCCACAATGCCGAATGCCGTACCCAGCAAACCCGCGCAGCGTGCGCGCAGATTGCGCCTGTTGCCCCTGCTGGCAGCGACCTATTTCATGGTCTCCGGCGGACCGTATGGCCTGGAAGACATCATCGGCTTCGCGGGGTATGGCCGCGCGCTGGTGCTGCTGTTTGTGCTGCCATTCCTCTGGAGCTTGCCAACGGCGTTGATGATTGGCGAACTGGCCAGCAGTGTGCCGGAAGAGGGTGGCTTTTACGCCTGGGTTCGACGCGCCATGGGGCCGTTCTGGGGCTTCCAGGAAGCGTGGCTTTCTCTGGCGGCTTCCGTCTTTGACATGGCTATTTACCCGACTATCTTTGTGTCATACCTGGGACGCATCGCCCCGTCGCTAACGCGTGGCCATCGAGGGTTGGTGCTTGAGATTGCGGTGGTTATCCTGGCTACGCTCTGGAACCTGCGCGGTGCCGCGTCTGTAGGCGAGGGTTCTGTGTGGATGTGGCTGGTGGCCCTTTGCCCCTTTGTGGCGCTCACAGGCTTTGCCGTGTGGACCGGCGCGCACACCGCCCACGCTGCGCTCGGGCCGCCCGCAAAGCTCGACCTTTCTGCCGCTATCCTCGTGGCCATGTGGAACTACATGGGATGGGACAACGCCACCACCATCGCCAGCGAGGTAGAAGACCCGCAGCGCACCTATCCGCGTGTCATGCTGCTGGCCGCTGGCCTGGTCATGCTCACCTACTTGATTCCGATAGCCGCTGTGGCCTGGGCCGGCATCCCCCCGGACCGGTTCTCCACGGGGGCTTGGGTGGATGCGGCACACCTGCTGGGTGGCAGTGGCCTTGCTGTGTGCGTGGTGCTGGCCGGTTCGTTGGACAGCATGGGCACCTTTAACGCGCTTACTCTCAGCTATACGCGGCTACCCTACGCCATGGCTTGCGACGGCCTCTTACCCCGCGCATTAACCCGTCGCAATGCAGCCCGCGTGCCATGGGTGGCACTAATTGTGTGTGCCATCTGCTGGGCCTTGGCACTGGGCCTGACGTTTGAGCGGCTCATCAGCATTGATGTGCTGCTGTGGGGCATGTCTCTGATTCTTGAATTTGCCGCGTTGGTCGTGCTGCGCCGCCGCGAGCCGGATCTCCCGCGCCCCTTCCGCGTGCCCGGCCCAACGTGGGTGGCTTTCCTGTTGGGCAGCGGACCGGTGGCACTCATGTTCTTTGCCCTCTGGGCTGCGCGTGGTGAACACGTAGGCCGCGTCCCTGCGTCTCTCTTTGCTTTGGCTATCGCCGCCCTTGGTGTGCCCCTGTACGCGGCAGCGCGTCGTGGTAAAGATGTCGCTTCTTCGGCACCAAGCGCCGCGCCGGTACGCTCAAAGCCGTCAGTGCGGATGTGAACCAGCGTGACGTTTATAGATCGCGGCCCAAAGTGGAATCTGTGGACTTATACGAGCGTTCAATATGGAACATCGAAGGTGAAATCTGTCGTACGTGACTGTACTTAACTGAAGCATAACCTCCAGGCGCTTATCTTATCGCTAAGGGAAAAAGCTTGAGGCGTAACCTCGCTGGCCCTGCACCCTAACACTGCGTGGTTTCCCCCAACTATGAAGCGTTCTTCTATCCTCGCACTTGCTTGTGTCGCGACTGCAACCATGGCCGCGCACGCTGACACCTTCAAAGCCAGTTTTCTTGCTGCGGGCGTTCAGTCGTACACCGCCGCTAATACGTACAGCGAATCGTTCAATGCCACCGCTAACGGCAAGAGTTCTGGCTTTACCACCACATTTGGCAACAGCGGTATCACAGGAACTTATAGCGGCGGCTTCGGATTTAACAGTGCCGACCAGTTCGGTGGGGCCAATGGTGCAAGCAACTACATTACGACTGGCGGATACTCCGGTTATGGCTCAAGTTACACGTTGACGCTAAGCAAGAGCGTTAACTACTTCGGCCTATGGTTCTCTGCGCTGGACGCGGGTAACGATCTGCAGTTCTATAGCGGCAACACCATGGTGCTCGACTTTACTCCGGCGCAGTTTGCGTCTTACGTGGGCACGTGCCCCGGCTCGGCTTATTGCGGCAATCCAAATTCCGGTGCCGACTCTGGTGAACAGTTTGCCTTCATTAACTTCTTTGACACAACTGGCAGCTTCGATTCCATCAAGTTCTCAGAACTGGCAAGCTTTAACGGAGGCTTCGAGTCGGATAACCATACGGTAGGCAACATGACCACGACGCCGACCGGCACGCCCCTCTCGGTTACACCGGAACCTTCTTCGCTAGCGTTGCTGGGTACCGGGTTGTTGACGGTGACCGGTCTGGTTCGTCGCCGCGTCAACGGCAGCCGGTAATTTCCATCGGTGAATAAGCGCCCAGGTTGCAGATAGTTGTAAAGGGAAGGGGCCATTACAAACCGTAATAGCTCCTTTCTTTTGGCCCAAAATAGCACTTGCTCTGCGAATAAGAAGACCGCACAGTTGCGGACAAGTTTTCTGTGTACTCTTAGGCCATGGAAAAGGCCACCCCGGGCCGCTTTTACCGGCCAGAGTTGGATGTTGTTCGCTTTATCGCGTTCGTCGCAGTCTTTTTGGCTCATGGCCTGCCCTCCGCCAACACCTACACCGCCGCTGGTGCCATGGTGCGCGCCTGTTCGCTTGGCCTGCCCCTCTTCTTCTGCTTGAGCGCCTACCTCATCACAAAGCTGCTGCTGTTGGAGCGTGACCGTACCGGTACCGTGGCCCTCCCCAAGTTCTACAAGCGGCGCATTCTGCGCATCTGGCCGCTTTACCTGTCCATCCTTGCCCTCAGCGCGGCCGTGTCCATTCTGCATGGCACCTTTCACCAGACCGCGCTATGGTATGCGGCAGCCGTATGTATGGCGGCCAATACCGTGTGGTGGCTGCGAACCACGGTGGTGCACCTGTGGAGCATCTCCATCGAGGAGCAGTTCTATCTCTTTTGGCCCGCGACAGTTTCGCGCTTGCCGCACCGTGCGCTGGTAGCGGCGGCGTGTTTGCTCGTTGTCGTTGCCAACGCTGTGCTTGCCTGGTTTGGTCTGCATCACGCACCCTACGACGGCAGAATCTGGGCCAACACTTTTGTGCAGCTGCAATTCTTTGCGGCGGGCATTTTGTTGGCCTTGGTGCACCACCGGACCACCGCTGCAGGGCTGCCCGTTCTTTTGCGACCGTTGCTTTTCGGAGGCGCGTTCCTGCTCTGGTTCGTCGCCATACGCTACCTGCATGCGGTGGGTGACGAGGGTGAGTTTGCTACGGGGCCACTCCCGCTGTGTTGTGGGTATCTGCTGGCGACGCTGGGGTGCGTCGCCCTTATGCTATCGGTGCAGGGCTGGAGCAGGTGGCCGCGGCCTCTGGTGTACCTGGGCAAGATTTCGTATGGATTGTATGTCTTCCATGCCATGGCGCTTGAGGTGAGCGAGCGCTATCTAGAGCGCTACGGCCACATCATTTGCCTGCTTGCAGCGTTTGCGCTGACAGCTGCCACTGCCGCTGCCTCGTACCATTTCTTTGAGGCACGGTTCCTGCGATTGAAGGAGCGCTTCGAGGTGGTTCGGTCGCGTCCCATCGGTGCTTGAGCATACAGCGTCCTGGTGCTGGTACACGCAGAGCTGCATCACCTTACGTGGTGATGCGCAGCACGTAAGCATACGGGTTCGGCTTTTCGAGTGGCATGGTCACTTCCAGCGCGTCTGCAGTCTGTGTGTAGTGCAGCGGGGCATTGCCGCCAACCAACTCCACCCTCTGGATGCGCGCCGGCGTGTGCTCACCGCCGCGGCGCAGCGTCTTGATGCGCACCTTGCCATCATTAGGCCACGCTAGCACAAAGGCGTACAGCAGATTGCCTCGTGTCGTAAACCGGATGTCTTCCGCCGTGTGCGGCCGCGTCTTTTCGCTGAAGTTTTGCTCGATGGGCTCGGGTGGACCCTCACCGAAAACGGTAAACGGGCGCGTGTCGTAAATCGCCTCGCCATGCTTTGGCACCCACGAAGCCAAGTCGGCAAGAAACTTGTGTTCGTCCTCGTCCAGTGCACCATTGCCGCGGACCGGCACGCTCAGCAGGAGGTTGCCGTTCTTGCTAATGATGTCGATCAGCAATGGAATGATTGTGTCCGCACCCTTGTACCGGTGCTGCTCAAAGATGCGCCGGTCGTAATGCCAGTCGCCGATGCAGGTCGCTGTCTGCCACGGCTCTGGGTTGATTTCTGTGAGGCGGCTGCGTTCGACCGTGAGCGTAAACGCACCGGGATGGTTGGCCGCGCGATGGTTGGCCACCACGACCGCCTGCTGCGACCCGTGCCGCTGGATGCTGCGGTTGTACAGGTGCGCCGTCACGCGCAGGCCCTTGTCGCCCAGTGGCAACTCCGTGTCGTCGAAGTAGACGATGTCCGGGTCGTACTTGTCGAAAAGGTCTTTGCAGCGCAGGTACCAGAGTTCAGCAAAGCGCGGATTCTGCGGCGGGTCTTCCTCGTGCCAGGTGCCGTCATGCGTCTTGTGCCATTCGTTCTGCGCGGCGATGGTGTTCATACCGTCCGGCATGGCCAGATCGGTGCGACCGGCGTACAGTGCCTGCGGGTCCAACCCCTCCCACCACTGGCCTTTGCCGTCCGCCTTCGTCAGCGTCGCGGCGTCATAGCGGACATTCGCCAGCGGCCCTGTCGCGTCATACCCGTATGCCACCTGGAACCAGTGCCACGCGTGCGAACTGTGGTTGCTCACGCCCAGCTTCAAGCCATGCGCCTTGGCCGCCCTGGCCCACGTGCCGACGATATCGCGCTTTGGCCCGATCCTCGTTGAGTTCCAGGCATGAAAGGTAGAGTCGTAGTTGTCGAAGTTGTCGTGGTGGTTGGCCAAGGCAAAGAAGTACTTCGCGCCCGCCGCCTGATACAGCCCCATCAGCTGATCCGGCTGCCACTGTTCCGCCTTCCACAGGTTGTCGTACTGCATAAAGCCATACTTCGACGGGTGGCCGTGCTGCTGAAGGTTCCAGTCGTAATCCTTTTCGGCTTGCAGGTACATGCGCCGCGCAAACCAGTCGCCCTGCTCCGGCACGCACTGCGCGCTCCAGTGCGCCCAGATGCCAAACTTCGCATCGCGAAACCACTCCGGCGTCGTGTACTGCGCCAGCGACTCCCACGTGGCCTGGAACGGCCCCGGCGCAATCGTCTGCGCACTCTGAAACGCTGCAGCTACTTGCTGTGAGAAGCCAGGTGCCCCACGCATAAGCGCGGCGGCTGCGGTGGTGTTGCAAAGGAAGGTGCGACGGCTCAACGGTCCGGTCATGCGCCCTATGCTATGCCCATCCCTGTTGCATGTGTCGGTCTCGGGTGGCAGCAAGAGAACAGCCACGCATTCCAATGGTTTGCAATCTTGCGAGTTACTTCTTGATATCAATAACGACTTCGCATTAAGGAGTACCGCATGCTGCCCACTACCGTTCTTTCCGGCTTTCTCGGCGCAGGTAAAACCACACTGCTCAACCACGTGCTCAACAACCGTGCTGGCTTGCGCGTGGCCGTCATTGTGAACGACATGAGCGAGATCAACATCGACTCGCGGCTGGTGCAGGACGGCGGAGCAGGGCTGAGCCGCACGGAAGAAACGCTCGTGGAGATGACGAACGGCTGCATCTGCTGCACCCTGCGTGACGACCTGTTGATTGAGGTGTCGCGGCTGGCGCGTGAGAACCGCTTCGACTACCTCCTAATTGAGAGCACCGGCATCTCCGAGCCGCTCCCCGTTGCGGCGACCTTCTCGTTTGAAGACGAGACGGGCAAGTCGCTCTCGCAGGTGGCCCGGCTCGACACCATGGTCACGGTGGTGGACGCGGCCAAGTTCCTGGACGACTTTAACAGTGTGGACGACCTGAAAGACCGACAGATGGAGATGGGCGAGGACGATGAGCGCAGCATCGGCGACCTCCTGATCGACCAGATCGAGTTTGCTAACGTGCTAGTCGTCAACAAGACAGACATGGTATCGGCGGAGGAACTCGAACGGCTGCGGGGCATCCTGCGGCACCTGAATCCGGCGGCGCGCATTGTGGAGTCCGAGCGCGGGCGCGTGCCGCTCGATGTGGTGCTGAACACCGGCCTGTTCAACATGCAGGAGGCGGAGCAGTCTGCGGGCTGGCTGAAGGAGCTGAATGGCCACCACACGCCGGAAACCGAGGAGTACGGCATCCGCAACTTTGTCTACCGCGCGCGGCGGCCTTTTCATCCGGAACGTTTAAACGCTCTCATCGACGAGGGCATCCACGATGTACTGCGCGCCAAGGGCTTTGCGTGGTTGGCAACCGCGAATGACGCACTGCTGCTGTTTGCCATTGCGGGCAACACCATGTCGCTGGAGACGCACGCGGAGTGGATGGCCGCAGGCTCACGCGAGAAGCACGAGCAGGACCCGGAGACAGCGGAGTACATCGCCGAGATATGGCAGGAACCGTATGGCGACCGGCGGCAGGAAATTGTCTTCATCGGCATGGGCCTGGACCAGCAGGCACTGACCCGCCTCCTGGATGCAGCGCTGCTGAGTGATGAGGAGTTCGCCTGCGGACCGGAGCTGTGGCAGGGTTTTGAGGACCCGCTGGAGGGCTTGTTCGCCGCAGCGCACGCGGAGGCAGCAGAGCCTGCGGCGGCATGACGCGCCTACCGTACGCACTGCAGCGGCGCGGCTGTACCCTGCTGCACCAGCAATGCTGGCTGTGGGGGCAGGACGTGCGCCGTACTGAGGGTAACCTCCTGCTGGAGTTGGGATTCGATCGGGTGCGCCCACCGGCAGGGCAGCAGGGCTGCACGCAGTACACGCGGATAGACGCGGCTGGAGAGCTGCGGCTGTGGGGCTTCGGGTGTTATCACCGGCTCCACACAGGTGTGTACCTGAACCGGTATGCCTTTGCGCCGCTGGCAGTCACGCTGCAGGAAGACGTCTGGGCTGTGTCCAGCTTCCCTGGCAAAAGTGAGGCGGTAGACCACAGCAGTGTGGCAGCCATGGTGCGCGCTGTGGCTGCGGTGGAGCAGCAGGCCCAGCAAGCCATGGGGCTGGCCTACCGTGCCCGTTGCCTCTATGGATGGAGCAAGCGGGCACTGCCACCCGCGGCACTGGTACCGGCGTGGCTCGCACTGGCGCGGGATGTGGAGGCGTACGGCGTCCATCTCGGCAGGGCAGTGCCCACGCAGCACGGCCCCCGCTATGCGCGGAGGCCGGCGTGCGTTGCGTAAGGTGGGCAACTGTTATTTGGCGTTCTTTACCTTGTACGCCTCAATCGATTTCTGAATTACCTCGTACGCGTAGTCCACACCGCGCCAGCCCTCGATTTTGACCGTCTTTTCTTCCAAGTCTTTGTAGGTCGAAAAGAAGTGGACGATCTCCTTCAACTTGTGGGGGTGGATCTGCTCGTAATTGGTGATGTCAAAAAAGCGGGGGTTGGCGCAGCCCACGGCTAGGATTTTTTCGTCGCCCTCGCCGCCGTCGACCATTTCCATCAGGCCAATGGGGCGTACTTCCTGCAGGCAACCGGGAAAGCTGGGCTCGTCCACCAGCACCAAGACATCGAGTGGGTCGCCGTCATCGCCCAGCGTGCTGGGCAGAAAGCCGTAGTCACCGGGGTAGTGCACCGGGCTGTACAGGTTGCGATCCAGCTTGAAGACGTGCAGCTGCTTGTCGTACTCGTACTTCATGCGGCCTTGGTAGGGGATCTCAATGACCGCGTTCACCACATTAGGCGACTTTGCGCCCACCGGCAGTTCCAGATAGTTCGGCATAGGGATGTAGTTGTCTCTTACGAATGGGAGATGTGCTGCCTGCGCTACTTTGTTCGCCGCAGAGCGAAACGGTACGCTCCTGGGAGAAGGAACGGCAACTCCCTCATTCTACCTGTCGCAAACCGGCGTGGGCAAAGGAGCTTCTGCCGTTCGCAGGTAAGAAATACTCATTTTCCCGTTACTTCTTCTTGCAGAAGACCCATGCGTGTGCCAGCATGCGCATGTGAAAGCGTCGCACCCCATCTTTGTTATGATCTTTGGCGCTCTAGCGATGCTCTGTTATGCGACAGCGCTGGTGGGCGACCTGAGTAGGCATTCCGCACCAGCGCTGCACCAACATGCGGGCGCGTTTTCTGCCGGCGGTGGCGTATGTCTGGTCGCGTTACTCTGTCTACGCTGGCGTACTAACAGAGCACGGTGGCAAGCAGAGGCTCTCCGCCACTTATAATCCCGCTATGCGCGCCCACGTCTATGTCACGCTTAAGACCACGGTCCTTGACGCCCAGGGGCAGACCATTGCCAACGCCCTGCGCCGCCTCCATCACCCGCAGGTCGAATCCGTGCGGCAGGGCAAGTACTTTGTGCTCACCCTGCACGATTCCCTGACCGGCGATGCTGCCGAGGCCGAGGTCAAGCGCATCGCCAGCGATGTGCTTACCAACCCCGTAATCGAGGAGTTCACCTACCGCATTGAGGAGTAGGGAAAGCCTCCTGCCTCTTCCGCTGCGCACGCTGCGTTCTTTGTCACGGGCGCATCCTTGAAAAGGCAGTAATGCAAAGGACGCCGAGGAACAACGCAGAGGTACGCGGAGGACGATCACCAATGACGACGCGCCGCACATTTTTAAAATCCGCCGCCACGTGCGCGCCGGTGGCTATGCTGGCCGCGAACCATGCTGACCCGCAGGCTGCTGCGCCGGTTGCCAGACTCGCGCCCAACTCCATTGCCGTTGCTGACCTGCCGAAGCACTATGACGTGGAGCCCGGCATCCACAACCTGGAAAACGGCTACTGGGGCGTCATGCCCCGCTCTGTCGCGCAGGTCTTTGCCGAGCAGACGGCGTACGTGAACCGCAACAACAGCATCTGGGCGCGCAACGTGCTGCCCGGTGGCGCATGCCTGGCGGCGGGTGGGCGCGAGGCGCGTGAGGCGATCGCCCGGCAGGTGGGTGCACACCCGGACGAGATCGCCCTCACGCGCTCCGGCTCTGAGGCTCTGCAGGCGCTGATTACCAACTACAAGCCGCTGAAGGCGGGTGACGCCGTCATCTACTGCGACCTGGACTACGACGCCATGATCGCCAGCATGGACTGGCTGGGCGACCACCGGGGCGCGCAGGTTGTGCGCTTCGCCATGCTGGAGCCGGCCACCACGGCCAACATCCTGCAGGCATACGACGACGTGCTCAAGCGCACGCCCAACGCCAGGCTGCTGTTGGTGACGCAGGTGTCGAACCGCACCGGCCTCGTCACGCCCGTCCGGGAAATTGTCGCAATGGCGCGCAGTCGTGGCGTGGACACGATTGTGGACGCGGCCCACGGCGTCGCCTGCCTCGATTTCCAGGTGCCCGAGCTCGGCGCGGACTTCGTCGGTTGGTCGGTGCACAAGTGGACCAGCGCACCGCTGGGCACCGGTGCCATGTACATCCGCAAGAACCGCCTGCAAGACATCGACATCGCCTATGACAATCACGAATTGCCCACCACTGAGATCGCCGCGCGCGTACCCGCCGGTACGGTAAACTTCGCCGCCGTGCTCAGTATTCCTGCCGCCGTCAACTTCCACTTCGCCGTGGGCGGTGCCGCCAAGGAGCAGCACCTGCGCACCCTGCGCAACCGTTGGGTCCACGCCGTTCGCGACGTGCCAGAGGTCGAAATCACCGTGCCTGACGACCCCGCCCGGTCCTGCGCCATCACCAGCTTCCGCCTGCAAGGCATGCACACCGAGGCCGACGCGCAACGCGTCCAGCAGCACCTCTTCGACCGGTACCGCATCCACACGGTAGCCCGCAAAGGCGTGGCAAAAGGCCCTGTCATCCGCGTCACCCCCGGCCTCTATAGCACTACTGCCGACAGCGACGCTTTGGCAGCCGCCCTCAAAGCCGAACGCCGCATGCTGCTGTAACACAGTTGGCAAAGAGGCAAACATAAGGGCGCTCTCCGTGGAGAGCACCCTTTGCCAACGGAATAGGTAATTAGAAAATGAACCGACCCCACAAGTAAATTTGCCGACCATTATTCTGGTTGTTTGGGTTGTCCCGCGCAATGGACTGCGTGTCAAAGCTGGTTGGGCCGGTGCCGTAATCGAGCAGGTTCGTATCCAGGTACGGTTGGCGATCATTGTGGTTGCCCAGGTTCTGCACATCCATGCGCAGCAGCAGTTGACCGCGCTCCAGGTGGAACAGGCCGGTACCGAAACCCTTCTGGATGGAAATATCGTTGCGTGTGCTGCCAGGGTTTGAGAAGGTGTTGCGACCCAGTAACTGCCGGTTGTATCGCCCACTTGTGTTGTTTGGAATCAGGAAATGTACATCCGCCGCAGTAACGGTGTTCAAGGCTCCGGTGGCATTAACCGCGTCGTTATCGTAGTACACGCCGGGATTGGCCTGGATAGGATTACCGTTCGAATCGAGCAGCAATGTACCGTCGATACCAACCGTCTGGTATGGCTTGCTTGCGTTACCTAGAATGGGCCGGTCGTTCAGGGTATTACCGTCTCCATTTGTATCCAGGCCGCCTATGCCAAAGGAAC
>CALMOM010000028.1:7516-16488 GCA_937873305.1 uncultured Terriglobus sp. | reverse complement strand
CAAAGGAACCATACGATCCGCTTTGAAACTGCTCTACGCCGGAAATAGTGTAATTGCGGGTAACAGCGCCCAGGATGGTGTCAGCGAATCGGTTCGACATGTGGTAGCCCTTTGGCGTCAACACATATGCGATAGAGGCATAGTGGCGATGGTCGAAGGTGGAAGGGCCATATTCCTGTGAGCGGCCGACAGGGCCCAAGATAGCGGCGCCGGCCGTACCCTGCCCATCGCCTAGCGCGAAAATCTCCGAGCCGTTATCAAGGCTCTTGCTGAGGGTGTAGTTTGCCCGCACTGACAGGAAGGAGCTGAAATGACGTGAGAACTCCGCCTGCACTCCGTTGTAGTTACCGGATGCCGAGTTGTCGCGCACCGTAATGGCACCACGCGACGTGTTCAAACGTGTCCCTGTAACACCGCTGAACGGGTTTAGGTACGTTGTTGCAAACAAGTCGTAGGAGCGCACTCCAACGTAGCGGACTGCGACAATGGCGCCTCTCACTTCCTGCTCGAGCCCGAGATTGTACTGGTAGCTGACCGGGTTCTTTAGGTTGCTGGCTACGCTGGTCTGGCTGGCGTTGACATTCAGCGTCGGAACAAAGCTGGCAAGCGTCGCATTTGCACTCGCAACGCCGACGCCGGTGTTGCTTGTCAGGGTGCCCGCGATGGCATTGGGCGCTGACTGTGCAGCATTAGTCACAAAATTCGAGAAATAGCTGTCATAGAACATGCCAAAACCGCCACGCAGCACCGTCTTGCCAGAACCGAAATAGCCACCCTGATTTGGTGTGTATGCAAAGCCGATGCGGGGTGACAGGTTGTTCTTATCGTTCTGCACTTTGGTGACCGTGGTAAGCGCCACATAGGGATTGCTTTCGTTTACGCCTGGGTAGGCCAGCGAGTTTTCCGGGTTGCCGGTGTAGTCGTAGCGCATTCCCAGGTTCATGGTGAAGTTGGGAGCGAACTTCACGTCATCCTGGAAGAAGAATCCGGAACGCCACACATGAGGATCAGTGCGGCGCGGTCCAATGGTCTTGGTGATGGAGCCGGAAGCACCTGTCTGGTTGGCCAGAAAGTTTTGCAGCGCGCTTTGTGCGGAACCCTTGGCATAGCTAATGGTGCCGGCGTTGACACCGATCGTGTCCTTTTCTAACTGGTGACCGATATCGACACCGGCGCGGATGGACTGGCGGCCATGCGTGTAGGTGAAGGTATCCTGCACTTGGTACAGGTCTTCCGCGCGACCCTGCGGGAAAGTAGCGGTACGTGCACCCAGGGAGTTTGCAGGGTAGCCGGCTAGACCTAGCAGGGGCAGGGCATAGGCAGGATTGGCCAGCGTGGACGCCAGCGGAGCGAAAGCAAAACTGATGCGTGTTTCGCTGGCGCGAAACTCATTCAGAACGTTACCCGTAAAAACGTGGGTCCAGCTACCGGCACCCAGTTCTGCGGGACCACCTTGCTGCGTGTCAAGGCCAAGGGCGGAACCTGCGGCATTTGCGAAGAAGTCCGGCGTCAGCGCGGCGCGGTCGTGCAGATAGCGCAGGTAGAACGAGTCCTTGTCATGGGGCTTGTAGTCAATGCGGTAGCTCCACTGCGTGTCCGGCTCTTGAAGGGCAACGGCAGGACGCTGAAAGTAGGCCGTTTCCACAAAGCAATTACCGCCATTCGTGCTGGCAGCGCAGCCGGGCTGCACACCGATGTTGATGCGAGAGGTCGGCTGTGTTGTCTGCAGCGCATAGTTCGTCAGGTAGGCGTTGTTCGTCGTGTATTGCTTTAGCAGGGCCACCTGCTGGGCAGCGGCCCCGGTAAGACTGTTCAGCGTGGCCACGCCAGCCGCATCGGGCAGGGACACGGGCGCAATCTGCTCTGTACCGTAGTACCGCTGAAACTGCGTGCCGCCAAAGGCAAACAGCTTGTCCTTGATGATGTAGCCACCCAGCGTGCCGCCAATCGTATGGCTGGTTTGCCGCGGGTTGACGTTCCCGGCAATGCCGCGCAGGTAGTGCGGCAGGGCATTCAGGCCGTTGCTGGTGTAGCGGTCATACGCCGAACCGTGGAATCTGTTTGAGCCGGACTTTGTGACCAGGTTGAAGACGCCACCACCCGACCGGCCAAACTCCGCTGAAGCCACGCTGGTAATAACCGTCTCGTCCTGGTACAGGTCGGCGATGTTGGGCTGAAAGGCCTGGCCACCGATGCCGATGTCATTGATCTCCTGGCTGTCGAGCAGGAAGTTGTTCGAACGCGGACGTGCGCCGTCCACCTGCACGTTGTAGCCGTTGCTCAGCTGGTTATCCGCTGGCACGGTCTGCACACCCGGGATCGTGGAGGTAAGCTCCAGCGGGTTCAGCGTAAACACTGGAAGCTTGGCGATCTCATTCGCTGAAATGGTGCCTGCAAGCTGGCCGTTCACTGTATTAAGTGTCTCGCCATTCGCCTCCACGGTCACTGTGTCATTGCGCGACCCAACCGCGAGAGTCACGTTGTATGTCGTAACGACAGAGGGTGCCACCAGTACGTGTTGGGCCTGAAATCCCTGAAATCCCTCTGCGGAGGCGCTGATGGTGTACGACTCGGGGCTTAGCGCATCCGCGCGGTACGATCCGTCGCTCGTGGTGGTCTGCGTGCGGGTTTCACCCGTCTGTTCGCCCTTGATGGTGATTTGGGCATTGCCGACGACGGCGCCCGAGGCGTCCTTTGCGATGCCGGCGAGTGCGCCCTTACTGGTCTGCCCCGTGGCGCTGCCAGCCAGGGTGCATGAAATGGCGATGGCAGTAATCGACTTCAGTGCGTAACGATTCAAGGTGCTCTCCGAAGAATTGGGGCTGGACTTTCCTTAGTGGATGAGCTCGGTGGTGCAATTGAAGGGCCATTGGAAAGCATGGCAGGGTGGGTGGTTCTTCGCAGGCCTGTGTTACTCCACGATGAAATCTCATAGAGATGGATGACTTCTTGTATGCGTTTGTGAACGCATCCCTGTCACCAGGAGCGTGGCGGCCACACCTCTGGCTCCTAACCGCTCTGTAGAATCAAAGCAGAGCCCCCATGGACCCCAAGTACATCCGTAATTTCGCGATCATCGCGCACATCGACCACGGCAAAAGCACCCTCAGCGACCGCCTGCTGGAGCTCACCGGCTCACTCACCTCCCGTGAAATGCAGGCCCAGGTGCTGGACGCCATGGACCTGGAGCGCGAGCGCGGCATCACCATCAAGGCCCACTCCGTCCGCATGATGTACCGTGCGCACGACGGCCACGACTACCAGCTCAACCTCATCGACACGCCCGGCCACGTTGACTTCTCCTACGAAGTCTCGCGCTCGCTGGCCAGCTGCGAGGGCGCGCTGCTCGTCGTCGACGCCTCGCAGGGCGTGGAGGCGCAAACCCTCGCCAACGCCTACCTCGCCATCAGCAACGGCCTCGAAATCATCCCCGTCATCAACAAGATCGATCTTCCCAGCGCCGACATCGCCCGCACCAAGGAGATGATCGAGAACACCGTGGGCCTGCCCGCGGACGACGCCATCGCTGTCAGCGCCAAGACCGGCCTCAACGTCGAGGCCATCCTCGAAGCCGTCGTCCACCTCATTCCGCCGCCCACCGGCACGGGCGACGCACCGCTGCAGGCGCTCATCTTCGACAGCTGGTTCGACGCCTACCGCGGCGTCATCGTGCTGGCCCGCGTGGTCAACGGCACCCTGCGCAACGGCCAGCGCATCCGCCTCATGAGCAACGGCCGCACCTTCGACGTGGAATCCATGGGCGTCCTCACGCCCAAGGCCGTCGAGGTCACCTCGCTCTCCGCGGGCGAGGTCGGCTTCTTCGTCGCCACCATCAAAGACGTCGCCGACACTAAGGTGGGCGACACCATCACCGACCCAGGCAACCCCTGCGCCGATCCGCTGCCCGGCTTCGAAGACATCAAGTCCATGGTCTTCGCCGGGCTCTACACGGTGGAGTCGCACGAGCACGGCCTGCTCCGCGACGCCCTCGGCAAGCTCAAGCTCAACGATGCCAGCTTCTCCTTTGAGCCAGAGTCCTCCGTCGCGCTCGGCTTCGGCTTCCGCTGCGGCTTCCTCGGCCTGCTCCACATGGAAATCATCCAGGAGCGCCTGGAGCGCGAGTTCAACCTCGACCTCATCACCACCGCGCCCGGCGTGCGCTACGGCATCACCCTCACCGGCGGCCAGGAGCTCGTGGTCGAAAATCCCAGCCGCTGGCCCGATCCCACCACCATCGACAGCATCGACGAGCCAGTCATCATCGCCAAAATCCTCACCAACGAGGAGTACGTCGGCGGCATCCTCAAGCTGGTGGAAGAAAAGCGCGGCAAGCAGCAAAACATGGAGTACGTCAGCGCCAACCGCGTCATGATCACCTACGAGCTGCCGCTCAATGAAATCGTGCTCGACTTCTACGACCGGCTCAAGAGCGTCTCCCGCGGCTACGCCTCGCTGGACTACCACCTCTCCGGCACCTGGACCAGCCCCATGGTCAAGATGGACATCCTCGTCTCCGGCGAGCCGGTCGACGCGCTCAGCATCATCGTCCACCGCGACTTCGCCTACGACCGCGGCAAGGCCCTCGTCCACAAGATGAAGGAGCTCATCCCCCGCCAGATGTTCGAGGTCGCCATCCAGGCCGCCATCGGCAGCAAAATTGTCGCCCGCGAAACCGTCAGCGCCATCAAAAAGGACGTGCTCGCCAAGTGCTACGGCGGCGACATCAGCCGCAAACGCAAGCTGCTCGACAAGCAAAAAGAAGGCAAAAAGCGCATGAAACGCATCGGCAAAGTCGACATCCCACAGGAAGCCTTCCTCGCTGTCCTCAAGGTCGGCGAGTAAGCCCAGCTTTCCACACTCGCTAGCGGGTAGCATGGGCCACATGCAGCCTGCTCTGTTTGAAGACCAGCCGATTCGCCGCGTGTATGACGAAAAGACGGAAACGTGGTGGTTCTCCGTCGTGGACATCATCAAGGTGCTCACCCAGCAACCGGATACGCGCAAGGCCAGCACCTACTGGAAAGTTCTGAAGAATAGGCTGACTGCAGAAGGAAGTCAAGTGGTTACAAACTGTAACCAGTTGAAATTGACAGCCGAAGATGGTAAGCAGCGCTTGACCGACGTTGCCACCGCCGAGACTCTGCTTCGACTTGTGCAGTCTGTCCCGAGCCCCCGAGCGGAACCCATCAAGCAGTGGCTGGCCAAAGTCGGCTTTGAGCGCATGCAGGAGCTAGCCGATCCCGCAGCAGCGCTGGACCGCGCTCGCGAGGTCTGGAAGAAGCAAAGGCGCAGCGAGAAATGGATTAACCAGCGCATGGCTGGACAGGAGACACGCAACAAGCTGACCGACTACTGGGCCAGTCACGACGCGAGCAAGAGCGACCAGATTGCCATTCTCACCAATGTCATCCACCAGGAGTGGACTGGCGTTAGTGTAAAAACACACAAGCAGATGAAGGGGCTCAAGAGCCAGCCGCTCCGCGACCACATGACGGAAGCCGAACTCATCTTTACCGCGCTCGCCGAACTCTCCACCCGCCAGATTGCCGAAACTACCAACGCCCGCGGCATGCACCCCAACAGCAAGGCCGCCCAGCAGGGAGGCCGCGTCGCCAAGCGTGCCCGCCTCGACTTGGAAGAGAAGACCGGCCAGAAGGTCGTCTCCAAAGAAAACTTCCTGCCACCACCCCGCGCAAAGAAGCAGCTATCCTGACCGAACGGAGCCTAAATAACTTGAGCTTTCTAAAGATGGTTGAGATCGACGGGCTGTGGGGTCACCAGTCGCTAAGCATGTCTCTGCACCCCAAAGTGAACTTTCTCATCGGGGCAAATGGCTCGGGGAAAACGACAGTCCTGAACCTCTTAGCTTCTGTTCTCACTTCAGATTACGAAGGATTGATGAAAACACCTTTCAATCGCATAAGGTGCCTCCTCAGCGTTTCAGAGGATGAGGACCACGTAATCGAAGTAGCTGTTTATAAAAGTCAGGAGGATCATTCTCGAACCAGCATTTCTTATGTGGTTCGAGACCCGAAACGTTCTGAGTTTGGCTTTACGCTTGCATCTCCAGCCTCAAGGTACCTCTCTCTATCGGCCAGACAACGCCGTGCGAATCCGGACATGATAGACGACAGCGAACTATCACCTTTGAATGACTTCGTTCGCGTGAAGTGGCTGACCATTCATCGCTCTACACTGCGGAGCCGCCCAGATGATCGCTCGACTAGTGAGCCTAGCGTCGACAGACAACTGAATATAATCAGCAACCAGCTAGTCCGCTACTTTTCCAAGCTTTCATCTCGGCGTGATGAAGAAGTCTCAAGATTTCTTCGACAGATGCTGGAGTCCCTAATTTACACATCCGGGAGCGACGCCGACCCATTCTTCAGAGAAAGAAACATTGATCTTGAAGAATTGCGGCGCTCTATTGAGGAATTGATAGATGAATTCCTTGCTTCAACTCGTAAGCGTGCTAAAGACAAGCTGAAACAGCAGTTATCACTGGCTGCTGACGCTACATCTGGAAAAGTGTCTTTTACAAGTAAGGAGTTGGTGGCACTTGCTTCGCTAGAGCCTCTTCAAAAAGTAACTTCGGAATGGAAGAGAACGCAAAAGAAGCAGGAAGAAATTGTTCGACCGAGAACAGAGTTTCTTGAGACGTTGAATTCGATGTACGTTGGCAAGCGTCTTGAAATTAACCAGCGTAACGAACTAGAGGTCAACCTAGGTAAAGGTGGAATCATTCCACTGAGCGAGCTTTCTTCTGGAGAGAAGCAGCTGCTTATTCTCTTTGCTGAAGCGCTACTTCAAGAGAAAGCTGCTTTTATTTACATTGCTGACGAACCTGAGTTGTCGCTTCATGTCACTTGGCAAGAACAACTTACCGGTAACCTTGTGAGGATTAATCCGGCCGCTCAGATCATCTTTGCTACCCATTCGCCAGATGTTGTTAGTGAATTTGGAGAGAGAGCTATACAAATGGAGGCTCTGTTTGGATGAGCAGCTTTCTCCGTACCGCAAGCGGATTTAGTAATCTCCACCTCTTCTACCAGGTGGATCTGATGGTTTTTGTCGAGGGCGGTGGTATGAACCATAGCCTTAGAGAAATAGAACAGGGTTCTGGAGACGCGTCGACCGATGACGCGGCATTCTGGGCAAACGTCTTCAAGTTGAGGGCAACGCCTCTCAAAGTTGCTATCAGGTCCGTAGGAAGTAAAACGAGCTTGACCCCCATCGCCAATCTGATAGCGGCTGGCTCGATCAGACGTACCGTCGTTGGAATGGATCGTGATCTAGATGATCGCCGCGGTAAACTTGTCAGCCATCCCAACATTCTTTATACGTTTGGCTATAGCTGGGAAAATGATGTGTTCAGAAAGCCTATAGCACAGTTGATCGTCAAGGACCTCGTTCCAAACATCCAAGATCAGGGTGCCCACCAAGAGATGGAGGATGCCGCTAGATCCTTGAGGAAGTCCTTCTCAGTGTTAGTGCAGCTTGATCACACGTTAGCTACTCAAGGTGTTGAGCCAACCGACCGAGACGCAATAAAGGCATGTATTCTGATCCGAACCCCTCAGCCTCCTGAGATAGACAGAAGCGGGTTAGCCATGATTCTGTGGAATAGCAAATTGAGCGGGCCTTGTGTTCAGGCTGGATCTGCGTCCGTGGAGCAAGATTTGTTTGGTCATCTTGTGGCAAGGTGGTGGCGTTCTCAGATTGGGTCGCTTCTTAGTCGACGGCACGGCCTGAGAGTACCTAACAGTCTCATAAACCGACTAGCCATATCCGCTTACTTCCGCGTCCAAAGTATTAGCGCTATGACTCATTACAAGCCTCTTGTAGACGGAGTCCTCTTGTAAGTCAGGCGCAGATGTTACCGATAGATTGTAGGGTGAACATAGTCTATGAAAGCGGAGAGCTACATGAGATCGTTGCTATTGCTGGGTGGGTTGTTGCTGGTGCCGTCTGTTGTGTTTGGGCAGGGGAACCGGGCGATTGACTACAAGGCGGGGATGCCGTTTTCGCAGGCGGTGGTGGCGGGCAACACCCTGTATGTAGCCGGCACGGAGGGTCCCCCGGTGGACGGGCCCATGAAGGGCAAGCTCGAGGGCGTCTCCATTCAGGACCAGACGGCCAATGCCATTGCCGGCATCCAGCGCACGGTGGAAAAGGCCGGCTTCAGGATGGCGGACCTGGTCAGCGTCACCGTCTTCATCGCCGACCTGGACGATGTCGCCGCCATGAACGCCGTCTACACCAAACTGATGCCCAACCCCAAGCCCGCCCGCGCCACCGTGGAGGTCGCAGGACTCATCGGCGGGGCCAAAATCGAGATCAGCGCCATCGCCGTTAAACAGTAAGCGCGACTTATAGGGAGCGTTCTCAGCCTTAACGCCCTTGTAGAACTCTCGACACGCCAGATCGCCAGGTCCGCCAAAGCACGCGGCGTGCACCCCAACAGCAAGGCCGCCCGGCAGGGAGGCTGCGTCGCCAAGCGCCCGCTTCGCCAAGCACCCGCTTCGCCAAGCACGACGCCTCGACTTGGAAGGGGAAGACTGGCCAGAAAGTCGTGTCCAGAGAGACTTTCCTGCCGCCGCCCCGCACGAAGAGCCAGCTTTCCTGATCGCCGTGAGCCATCAGCGCCACCTGGACGCCCGACCTGGGCGCGATCCAAGCGACACACCTGCCGCAGGCCCCACTCTGCGCAACACGACCGGGCACAAAGCGCGGGGGACGCACCATCAAGGGCTGGCACCTGACAGCGGGCTGTTCACGCGTCCGCCCTGTGCTCAGAGTCGGCAAGTAGCCGGCGGGCTGGCCGCTTTGCGTCCGTTCGGTGATCTGCGCTTCAGCGTTTTAAGGTCTGCTTTTCTCCAGGTGTAGAAGACGGAAGAAGAATAAATTAAATAAAGAACAATTCACCTTCTTCACTAACGTGCACGTGCCTTCCGATCGGCCGCCGCTTCGCA
>CALMOM010000028.1:5789-7506 GCA_937873305.1 uncultured Terriglobus sp. | reverse complement strand
CTCGTACCCACTGCCCTCTTTGGGCGGACGCCAACCTGTCGTTTCTGGAGGCTGTAGATGAATTTCATACACTCACGGCGCACTTTGGCCCCGGCACTTGCGATCGCGGCACTCTCCGTTTCGGCGTTGGCTCAAACCTATCGGGGCAGCATCAACGGTTCTGTCGTAGACAGCACAGGCTCCAGCGTGCCAGGTGCCACGGTGTCGGCGACCAATGAGGCCACCGGCGTCACGATCAACGGCGTCAGCTCCTCTGCTGGCGACTTTCTCTTCGGTGATCTGCCCCTCGGACTCTACTCCGTCAAGGTCACCGCGCCGGGCTTTGCCATGGTCAAGTATGACAAGGTCCAGGTATCTGCGGGCACCATCTACACTCTTCCAGTCAAGCTGTCGGTCGCGGCGGAAGGTACTACCATCGAGGTCAATGCGGCGGCGTTAACCCTGGACACCACCACGCAGACGCAGACGACCGTGCTGGAGTCGAAAGTCGTGGAAGACCTGCCGCTGAATGGGCGTGACTTTACCCAGATGATCGCGCTCACCCCCGGCTTTGGCGGCTACAGCGGTGGTGGTTTCGGATCGTTGAACGGCACGCGGGCCAATCAGATCAACTGGCAGATCGACGGCGTGGACAACAACGACCTGTGGCACAACATTCCCGCGGTCAACCAGGGTGGCGTCTCCGGCATTGCCGGCATCATCCTGCCCATTGACGCGGTGGACCAGTTTTCCGCGCAAACACAGTCCGGCCCGGAAGGTGGGCGCAACCCGGGCGGCACAGTCAACCTAACGCTCAAGGCCGGCACCAACTCGCTGCATGGCACGGTGTATTACTTTAACCGCAACGAGCTGTTTGGCGCAAAAAGTCCCTTTTCCGACACCAAGCAGAAGGTGCGCAACTACAACACCGGCTTCTCGGTAGGCGGTCCCTTTGTAAAGGACAGGCTCTTCGGCTTCCTGACCTTTGAGCATCAACGCTTTGTCATCGGCGAGTCCGGTACGGCGACCGAGCCCTCGGTCGGCTGGCAAAACCAAGCCAAGGCGCTGCTGGCCAGCCAGGGCGTCGCGGTAAACCCCGTTATGCAGAACGTGCTGAACACGCTGTGGGGCACGAATGTGCTGACACAGGACGCCACAGGCACGGTCAACAACTTTCACTCCTCCGATCCGGAGTTCGGCTACAGCTGGAACGGTCTGGGCAAGGTGGACTACCGTCTGAGCGACAAGGACAACCTGAGCGCACACTGGTTTGTGGGTCAGGGTAATCAGGTGGCTCCCGTGGGTTCGCAGCTCGTTGCGTACTACGAGGTTGCGCCCATCCACGTGCAGAACATCGCCATTGTGTATAACCGCACGTTGTCGTCGTCCATCTCTAACCAGTTGTTGGCTGGGGTGAATTACTTTAACCAGGTCTTCAACGACAACCAGACCAACCAGAACGTGCAGTCGCTCGGCTTTGTAACCGGCGCCACTTTTCCCAACGCGCCCAACATCACCATTAAAGGCTTCGATCCCGTCGGCCTGACGCCGCCCGAAGGCCGCAACGACATCACCGGACACCTTACGGACCAACTGTCGTGGGTCAAGGGCAAACACCAGATGCGCTTTGGCGGGGAATACCGGCAGGCCCAGCTGGATGAGTTCTACCACCGTCACGCGACAGGTTCCTTCACCTTCGACGGCAGCCAGGTCATTGATGGCGGCTCTGGCCGTGTGA
>CALMOM010000028.1:953-5779 GCA_937873305.1 uncultured Terriglobus sp. | reverse complement strand
CTTTCTTGCCGGCAAGACGTCCGCCGCCAGCATCACCATCGGCGATCCCACGCGGCAGGTCTTCGTCAACACCTGGTTCCTCAACGCAGGCGATTCCTGGCAGCTTTCCCCCAAGCTGAATCTGAACTACGGCATTCGCTACGACTACGAAGGTCCGCTGCATAACCAGTACCAGAACATGTCAGTATTCCGCCCAGCGCTTACGGCGAGCAACGGCTTGGCATTCCAGGGCAACCAGGTGCAGTCGCTCTACCCGCAGTACTACAAGAACATCAGCCCGCGCGTCGGTTTCAGCTACGCGCCGGATGAGAACACCGTCATCCGCGCCGGATACGGCTGGTTTGCCGATACACCCAACCTCAATCCATTTCTCGACAATCGCCCCGGCAACCAGGCACCCAATGGAGTCGAGGGCAATCCCGGTGGGGGCAACCCGGTGTACTCTGTCAGCGCCGCCAACGGCGGTTCGAACACGACCATTGTGCGCGGCGTGCCTATCTTTCCATCGACCGCGGGCTACCCCTGCGCCCCAGGCTCACCCTGCGGTGTGTTCAGCGTGCAGCCGACCTTTCGCCCTTCCTACAACGAGAACTACAGCTTCAACGTGGAGCGCTCACTGAGCAAAAATACGATTTTCCAGCTTGGCTATGTGGGATCGTCCGCACGGCACCTGCTGGCGCTGCTGGACATCAACCAGGCCAGGGCGGGCGCGTACAGCAGCGATCTTGCCCGTCAGGTGACGCGGCCGTACTACGGCCTGTACCCGCAGTACGGCAACATCAACCAGATCTCCAGCATCGGCACGGCCAATTACAACTCGCTGCAGGCGACGTGGCGTGTCAACAACTTCCACCATCTGAACGTGCAGGCGGTCTACACGTGGGCGCACAACCTGGATGAGGTGTCGCAGTACCGTGGCACCTTGCCGCAGGACAGTACCAACTTCAAGGGCGACTACGGTAACTCCGATTACGACACCCGCAACAACTTCACCACGTTCCTGAGCTATGAGGTGCCGGGATCGCAGCACCTCAGGTTGTTGAGTGAGGGCTGGCAGGCCAACGCACTGCTGAACTTCCATGGCGGGCAGCCCTTCCAGATCTTCGCCAACACCGACAACAGCGGCACCAACGAAGGCCTGGACCGCGTCAATCAAATCGCGCCCGCGCGCACCGGCTACCAGGGCCAGAGCGTCAATGCAAACTGGATCGACCTGAACAGCTTTGCACTGCCGCCTGCCGGTGCCTTCGGCACGCTGCGCCGCAACCAGTTTTATGGGCCGGGCTACTCTGACGTGGATCTGTCAGTCTTCAAGAACACCAAGGTGACGGAGCGGCTAACAATCCAGCTTCGCGCGGAACTGTTCAATGTGTTCAACCGGACCAACTTCGCCCCGCCGAACATCAGCTTCGCCGCCCTGGCCAACGGGCGGTATGACCCATCTAGCGGCAGCGCCACGCTGAACGACACCATCGGCGATTACAACGGCGCCCCTGGCATCGGTGCCGGTGAACCCTTCAACGCCCAATTCGGAGCTAAGATCATCTTCTAAGGGCCACCTCCGCCTTCGTCGAAGTCGCATCGGCAAAGTCGCCATCCCATAGGAAGCCTTCCTCGCCGTCCTCAAAGTCGGCGAGTAGTATCCTCATACGCGGGAGCGCTGGCGCATGTCCATCGAGCAACTCATCGAGCAGCTTGAATCTGAAAAGCAAAGCTATGTGCGTGAAATCGACCAGCGCATCGCTTCGCTCAAGTCGTTCCAGGCGCAACCGCCTGCCGCTATAGAGGATGAGATTGAGGCGCCACCCATCCGTCCCGGCTCACGCTTCCGCCCCATCCCAAACACGGGTATGCCAGCGTCAGAGATGATTCTGCGCGACCGTGGCTAGCCACCCGCGCTACTTCTTCGACTCCAGCGCATTGGCAAAGCTGTTCCTCACAGAAGCAGGCACCGATGCCGTTACGCTTCTGGTGGACGAGACTGCTGCCGGTACACTCGTCTGCTCGCAACTCGCCTTGTTGGAGGTGCGCTCCGCCATCCGGCGCAAGCTCATGCTGGGTGACACGACACTTGCCCTTGCACTTCAGGCACTCGCACAACTGCAGCAGGAGATTTCCCGCTGGACGGTGGTGCCACTCAACGACGCTGTCTTCGCGGCCGCAGCTCACATCGTGGACCGCTTCGCCATACGCAGCCTCGATGCCATTCAGCTTGGCTCAGCCATCCTCATGCAGGCAGAAGGCCCGCTCACGTTCGTAACCTATGACAACCGCCTGAGCCAGGCCGCCCAGGCAAGCGGGTTTGCTACTCTGGCTCCATAGAACATCGCGGAGATGTAAGAGCCAGGCCGCCATCGGCAGGGTCATCGTCGCCCGCGAAACCGTCAGCGCCGTCAGAAAGACGTGTTCGCCATGGGCGATCCAGGCGACATCAGCCGCAAACGCAAGCTGCTCGACAAGCAAAAAGAAGGCAAAAAGCGTATGAAACGCATCGGCAAAGTCGATACCCCATAGGAAGCCTTTTGGCTGTGCTCAAAGTTGGTGAGTAGTTACTCTGTACTCATGCGGAGGATCAATGTCACGCTTCACGATACATATACTCGCTCCAACAGATAACGAGAGAGGCGACCTGTTCGCTCGCATCACTCAAGCTTTCTTTTCTTCGCTGGGTTATCAGGATTTTCGCCTGAACGTACATAAATCCGGCAGAGAGATTGATATCCATGCAGAGCATCACCTAGAACATCGCGGCCTCGTAGCTGAATGTAAGGCACATAGTGAGCCGATGGGCGGCGGCGAAATCAACAAGTTTGTAGGTGTGCTTGACGTCGAGAAGCATCGAGCTCAAGGTGCAGTAGTCGGGTACTTTGTTTCTCTTTCAGGCTTTCGAGAAACAGCAGTCGAGCAAGAAAGAGAAGTAGGCAACAAGCGGGTTATTCTTGTTACTGGCGATGACCTAATCGAGCGCTTAATAACCGGAAATGGTCTGGTTCCTATTTCGAAGGCGTATTCTGCAGCGGGCACATGTGCTGGCAACTTGCCTTTAACGCCCGATCCGGAATATGCCCTAGTTCTCCACAGGCTCGGATTAATTTGGGCCATCTACTACACCCAAAACAAAGAACGAACTCACTTCAGCTTAGTTCATGCAGATGGGCAGGCGCTCGCGAGAGTACTTGCCGATCAAATCATCGCTAGTGACGGTGCACCGTTTGGGAGCCTCACCTACTTGGCTCCGCCTACTTTGATCTTCAACAATGCTCAGGTGAGAGCAGCAGCAACGGCAGCGTATCTCTCTTACGTAGAGGCTGAGTGTGGCGAAATACAACTCGAGGGCATGCCCGCAGATCAAGAGGTGGGTTCAAGACGTCTACGGCTAGAATCTATCTTTGTACCGTCTCACTTGGTCAGCTTAGAGGAGGATTCTCCCGACAATGGTGAGGGTAAATCCTCAATAAACGCTCCAGACGAAAATCCAGATCGCATTGCGGCGGGAGAGGTTCTAAAGAGTACCAAATGTGTTGCTATCTTAGGCCTACCCGGGAGCGGGAAGTCAACTCTTCTAAAGCGCTTGGGCACTGCATACGGTGTCCCTTCTAGAAAGGCTTTGGTCGGAGATGATCTACCGGATGAGGCGTTATTTCCGCTATTCATTAGGTGCCGTCAATTAGGTGAAAAGGCACGCTCGCCGATCACTGAGATATTGAGCGACATCCCGTCTAGGGTGGAACTTGACTCCTCACACCGCGAGGCCTTCATGCAAGTCGTCGAAGGTGCTCTAAGAGAAGGTCGCGCCATCCTACTTGTCGATGGACTTGACGAGATTTCAGATGCAGCAAGTCGACTAGCCTTTGTCAAGCAAATGCGAGTCTTTCTTATTCGATACCCAGCAATCTCCCTAGTTCTCACATCGAGAGAAGCTGGTTTTCGAGTTGTCGGTAGTGCGCTTGATGGCGTGGTTAGGAAATTTGCTCTCGACGCATTCGATGAAGAGGATGTAACTCGGCTTACCTTGGCGTGGCATAAAGAAGTGGTGGGCGACAAACCAGACGTGAAAGTTGAGGCGGAGAAGCTCGCACGCTCGATTGTGGGTGCTCCACGGGTGATGCAGCTGGCTAGTAATCCGCTGCTCTTAACGACACTCTTGCTTGTAAAGAGGTGGGTGGGAAGTTTACCCACAAAGCGAACTGTTTATATGCGAAAGCTATCGAGGTCCTACTTGCCACATGGAATGTTGAAGGACATAGGCCATTGGAGCAAGATGAAGTACTTCGCCAGCTAGAGTACGCGGCGCACGAGATGATGGCTGAAGGCGTACAGCAACTCGGAGCGAGTAAGCTAAAGAGCATTTTGCTCGAAGCCCGAAAGTCGATGCCAGAGCTTCTTAGCTACACAGCAGTAACACCAGCCGAGTTCCTTGACAGAGTAGAGCTTAGAAGCAGCATCTTAATTCAAAGTGGCCATGAGGTCGTGGATGGTTCTCTAAACCCCGTTTACGAGTTTAGGCATTTGACCTTCCAGGAGTATCTTACCGCTCGAGCGCTGGTTGAGGGGCATTTCAAATCTTACAGGGATAGTGATGCTCTTGTAGATATTCTCAAGCCCTACATAGGTCAAGATCGCTGGAGAGAGGTAATTCAGCTAGCCTTGTCGCTTTCCGGTAGAAAGGCTGGTCCCGTAATTGAGTACATCGTCGAGCTCTCCAATTCTTACTTCGACAACCCAGCCAATGAGCGGGACGCCTTTGTCACTAGTTCACCGGGTGGTCACCCGGCAGGGCTGCTCTTGGGTGCCATAGTTGATGAAGTACAGATGTCTCCTGAGAT
>CALMOM010000028.1:0-943 GCA_937873305.1 uncultured Terriglobus sp. | reverse complement strand
TCCTGAGATTCTCCAAAAGGCACTAGATGCGGTCATTCTGTCCAGCATCATCCGAGACAGCATCATGGCAGCAGCTAATGGAAAATATGCAACCGTATTTGCTGAACGGGTCCGATCGCTCTTTGAAACTATGCCGGAAGAAGCATTTCACCTCGGTGGGCTTATTGTCAGGTTGCACTTCCGTGACACTGGTAGAGCGTTGACGGGATCGTTCGATGAGAGTTGGCTTTGCGAAGCCGAAAACGAACTGAAAAATCCAAAGTGGCAAAATAGGGCTGAGGCGGCTCTGAGCATCATGGAGCAAGGCTGGTTTGGGGCTAAAGAGATGGTATCGGAGAGTTCAAGGACAGTGACTGAAGAGGAAATGCTCAGGGTGTTGAATCTCTTCGAGAAGGTAGATCCGCTGCTCGACGACCAAGTTCTGCAAGTTCGAGTGAGTTCTCTTTGGGCGTTGGCTTGGTTGACTGAGCGTGCGCCAGACCTAGGGAAGCGCAGACCAGAAATCTTCAAACGCGTCCTAGCCAAGTGGATGGAGAGCCAACACGTAGATGAGTCCTACCTTGCTAGCTGGATCATTGGAGGTATGAACATGGTGCCAAAAGACGTGCTACCTTTTGGCGAGACCACGGCAGCACTTCAGTCCTTCATCGAAGGTGTTATGAATGTTGAGGAAGGAAGTAAGTATTGGCAGCCACTTAGGAACGCAGGAAAGATATTGAAATACTACCTTGGTGAGAGCGACCTAGCTCCAATCGTAAAAGACGTGAGGTACGGGCCGACGCGTCACCTCTCCCAAATTGCTAAGAGTCACGGGCTCAGCCTTGCAGCTTCGGAGGTGTAGAAGTTTTAACTTGGCAATCTGCAATTGAGAGGAATGTATATAAAACTGTTGCTATTGCTGGGTGGGTTGTTGCTGGTGCCGTCTGTTGTGTTTGGGCAGGGG
>CALMOM010000027.1 GCA_937873305.1 uncultured Terriglobus sp. | reverse complement strand
GTGTGAGCTTAACCAAGGATGAATCAATTCAGTCACGAAGTTCCGAAGCAGACAGCATCGCTAAGCGGCCCGGTAACGGGCCGCTTAAATCTTGTACCAACGCTGCGGGTGTTTATAGAGCCTGTCGGGGCTGGATTTTGATGAGCAAAGTAGTTACGTCCGGATGGGGTATAACGTAGCGAACACTGGTAATTGTGACGAGAAGCCTTTCTAGGTGCCCGAGATCTTTCCAGACGATCGGGAAGCCGATTCTTCACGATGTCGAGTAGCTAAATGCTGTGCTGCGCTCACAACACAGGCACGACGCTGGCTTCGCTCGGCTGAGATATGGCCGTCCGAGCCTGTGACCATGCGCGCCAACTGGGGTACGGCAAACCACCACGCAGCCAATCCAATCAGCAGGAAAACCAGCTTTGCTGGATCAAGATCGTCATTCAGTATGCCGTCCCGTTGCGCATCAGCAAACATTGCAACGGTGCGCTGATAGTGGGCTGTCCGGGCCGCTTCGTTCACCGCTGGACCTTCAGACAGGCCTTCCCAGAGCAAGAGGCGGACCAACTGAGGATGCTCAGCATGGTAATCGAAGATGCATCCCGCATATTCCCCGATACTTTCTAGGCCGGGAGCATTTGCTCCCAAGGAAATAGCGAGCTCTTCGAGTTCCTCGATCAGCACCGTCTCGAAGAGTCGTCGTTTGTCCCCAAAGTAGTTGTAGAGCCGCTCCTTGTTGATTCCTGCAAGAGCTGCGATCCGTGCCACGGTCGTACCGTCCGGACCATGCGCTGTGAACTCTGCCCGTGCCGCTTGCTGAAGACGACGGCGTGTTTCCTGCGTGTCCCATGCCATCATCTGATTCTATTAAATCTCCAACGAGCAGGTTGCAATCTCATGTACCATCCAACCAAAGCGTTGGAGTCTGGTGAGAATGACTCAGGGGAAGCAAGCATGTCGGGAAAAGTCGAGAGCAAGATTGCGGTAGTTACGGGCGGAACAAGTGGCATTGGGTTGGCAACGGCCAAATTACTTGCAGCGGAGGGGGCCAGAGTCTTTGTTACAGGGCGACGAGGCTCAGAACTGACAGCAGCAGTCGAGCAGATTGGTCATGGCTCTATGGGCATCCAGGGCGACGTTTCCAAGCTGGAGGATCTCGACCGACTCTTTAAAGAAGTAAAGGATCAGGCCGGGCGGTTGGATATCCTGTTTGCAAATGCTGGCACGGCGGAGCACCTCACGTTGGAGCAGGTGTCGGAAGATCAGTTTGAAGCCGGCTTCTCCGCTAACGTCAAAGGCGTGTTCTTCTGCATGCAAAAGGCTTTACCGCTGATGCCCGATGGAGCGGCCGTCGTTTTGAATGCTTCCATGTGGACGATCAAGGGAATAGCTGGCTTTGGCGTCTTGAGTGCAAGCAAGGCCGCGGTGAGAAGCTTTGCGCGGACGTGGGCAAACGAGCTCAGGGAGCGGCGGATACGTGTCAACGTCGTTAGCCCCGGCCCGGTACATACTCCTTCGATCGAGAGGGCGACGGGCGGCCGGGACAACGCCGAGCGACTCCTGGCGGAGCTCTCCAAGGAGATCCCTCTCGGTCGCCCTGGCACGCCGGAAGAGATTGCAAAAACGGTCTTGTTCCTCGCTTCAGAGGATGCGAGCTATGTGAACGGCGCTGAACTGTTCGTCGATGGAGGAATGGTCCAGATTTAACGGTGCCAGATCATGAGAGCGGCTGAGCTGCCTTGGACATGTCGTAGCTGTCCTCAAGCATTTGGAAGCGCGTCACTACCCCATCCTTAATGGTCAGGACAAGCGCAAATTGTGAACTGGTAATGCGCCCGGTTCTCTTGATGCGCGTACGAAGTGCACCAATGATCACAGCCCGAGTACTACTTGCGAGTAGGTCGTCTACGTCGAAGGAAAGCGGTTCACCTTCAGTACGTAGATCCCTTACAAAGTTCACCATGGCTGCCCGCCCGACCTTGTGTCCGATCCATGGCATAGCACCCTCGTCACCTTGAATATCGAATATAAGATCCTCAGCAAAGGAAGCTGCGATCTGTTCTGGAGAACGTTGGCTGCCGATTCCTTCCAAGAACGTCTTTGCTGTTCGTAGATTTTGCTCCTGGATGCCCGAGACTTGCTGTTCATGCTCAACTGCCATGCCGCCCCCAACTTCTTCTATGAAGCATTCAGATGCATGTGCAGCTAACAAGACTCAGGTTCACGCCTGAACGGCTGAGATCTAAAAGCTGGTTGTCTGGGAAGGGCGCAACATAGGGCGACTTCAGAGCCGGTCCGTTATTCTCGTGTCTATGAAGAGGCATCTGATCCGGTTGTTTCTGGCTCTCCTTCTGCCGGGTCTGTTATCGGCACAAACCACCCTAAGGTACTCGGATCACGAGCCGCTGGGCAACATGCGGACTCGCTTCTTCAAAGACGTCTTCTTCGCGGCCGTCGAGCGGGAATCGAAGGGGCGACTAAGGATCGAAGATCACTGGAATGGTTCTATCTCTACCGGGTACGACGCCCTTCGCTTAGTCGGAGAGGGTAAGGTCACCGACATCGCGGTTGTAGTGCCGGAGTACACTGCCAAGCAATTGCCTCTGGAGCAGCTCCTTAAGAGCTTTCCGACAGGTCCGAGCGGAGACAGGCAGGTGGCTTTCTTTCGCCGCGCGTACACAGAGATTCCGGCTCTTTCCGCGGAACTCGGAAAAAACAATGTCGTTCCGATCTTCCTAGGCACTGGGTACCCTGCAGCTTTTCTCAATACGCAACCCCTGCGTGGCCTGAAGAGCTTCCAAGGGCAGAACTGGCGTACCGCCAGCTTTTGGCATGAGGACTTCCTGCGCAACGCCCAGGCAAACCCGGTCTCCATCCCATGGGGCGACGGCATCTTCAAAGCGATACAAGCCAAGAGCCTGGACGGGTTGTTGGTCAATGTGGACAGCGCCCAAGATCTAAACATCGAGCAGGTGGCCCCTAATATTTTGATTTCCAGGAATCTGTGGCTTGGGCATTTGTACATCGTGGCGATGAACCGCGTCACCTGGAACGGCTTAGCGCCGGAGGACAGGGAGTCTATCCAACGCGCTGCACAGACGGCTTATACGCACTTGGGCCGGGTCATGGATCAAAGCTTCGACGCCATGGTCGACGATCTGAAGAAGAGTGGCGCTAAAGTCGGACTCTTGAACGGGCGGGAACTCAAGGTCTGGAAGACTATCTCGAGTATCAGGACGTACAGGCAGCCTGGGTCAAGGACCAGCAGAGCAAAGACGTTGAAGAGGCTGCCCCGGTACTTAGAAAAATCACGGTACTTCTGGAATTACGTAGTAGCAACGCATCAAACTAGCGTCCGTCAGAGGGCAACCCTAACGAATCGTTTGCGGCGGGTCAAATCCTGCCGAGCAAAACGTTTGAAAGTTGCCATCCTTGCGGCACACGTGGATTCAGTCAAACGAGGGACGTAACGTAATCCAGGAACGCTCGAACCTTGGCGGTCATCAGCCTTGCAGAGGGATAGTACGCATAGAGCGGGGTATGTCTCTTCTGCCCAGTCCGGCAGCACTTGGATGAGGCGGTCATCGGCAAGAAAATCTTTCATGTAAAGCTGCAGAACCTGCGCAATGCCGTAACCGCCGACGCAGGTCTCCACCAGTAAACTGCCTGTGTTGACCATCAACTGTCCGGTCACGTCGGCCTGCACGGACTTCCGTTCTCGAATGAAGTCCCACGGGAAGTGTCGTCCTGTTGCAGGATCACGATGTAAGAGACAATGGTGGCCCTTTTGCAGGTCGGAAGGATGGTGTGGATGTCCGTGTCGCGCCAGATATTCGGGTGAGGCGCAGGTGATTACCGGTGTCTTCAGAAGCAATCGGCAGATGAGTGAGGCATGATGCGCCGGGCCGAAGCGGATGGCAATATCAAAGCCCTCCGCGATGAGGTCACCCATGTGATCCTGAGCGGAAATCTCGACGGAGACAGCGGGATATTGCTTGAGAAAACGATCCATGTGCGGACTTAGCAGGTATTGACCGATCGTCTCGTCCACATTGACTCGAAGCCGACCCTGGACTTCAGTTCTGGCTCCAGCCGCAATGCGGGCCGCGTCCTCGATCGCTTCCAAGTGTGGTGCTACCGTATCGAAAATGTGCGACCTTCACCGGTAAGGCGAACCGCGCGTGGCGAACGATCAAAGATGCGGATGCCGAGCCTCTCTTCCAGCCGAGCTATTGCACGGCTGACCGCAGGCTGCGTCAGGCCAAGAGCCGCGCCGGCACGGTTGAAGCTTCCTGCTTCAACAACGGCTGAAAGAACATCGACACCACTTAACAGCTTGCTCTCGAAAGCCACAGTTCCTACTTTCACTCATCTCTGACATAAGCAAGATGCAGGAATCACATACTTGGCAGGCGTTCCATCAAGGGACGTCAAGGAGACATGAGACATGCCAGCAGCAAGCGCAAGCAAGACGATGAGTGAAGAGCAATAGAAGACTTTCATCAGTGGCCTAGCGAAGGCACTCAGCTTCCCACACAGGTCTCCGGTCTTGAAGACGCCGGCGGATGTGGGGCTAGCCTTTGTAGAAACGAGCTTCTCGTCCTCCGACGGTATTTCTCTTGAGGCGTGGTTCATTCCATGCGAAGGGTCTGACAAACTGGGGATCGCCAACCATCCCATGAGCTTTAGCCGCTATGGTTTTCCTTCCCATCTGG
>CALMOM010000026.1 GCA_937873305.1 uncultured Terriglobus sp. | reverse complement strand
GCTTCTTCGCTTACCTGCTGTACGGGTATCTCGACTGGTGGCACGCGGTGGCGTCACTTGGGCTGCTGCCGCTGTTTAGCGTCGGCCTCTGGAAAACGCGCAGCTTGGTCCCGGGCCCCCTGCATGTAAAGGCCAGCTTGTTGACCCCCGGTGTGCGGTTCGCCCTGCGCACGCGCGCGGGGTTTGGCCGGGCGTGCCTGCTGTTTGTGGGCGCAGGCATGACCCTGGCCGGGTCGGTCATCACCATCCTGGGCGCGACCAAGGTGTTTGTACCGCAGGACCTTACCTATCTCAGCTTTACGCCCGCGCAATTGAACGCAATCAACCCCCGGCTGATCCCCTTGATCGCGCATGACCGCGCCGGCTTCGGCGGAGGGCTTGCCTGCTGCGGGATTACGGTGCTGCTGATCGTTTGGAAGGCACGGCCGGCAAAGGCGGTATGGCAAGCCCTGCTGGTGGGCGGACTCACCGGTTTCGGCTGCGCCATCGGCATCCACTTCCCCATGGAGTACACGACGTTCTCGCACCTGATACCGGCCTACATCGGCGCGGCTATCTACGTTGTGGGCATTGTTTGCTACTGGTCGCGCAGTCAGCCGTGGAGCGGCACCGCTCCTGTAGAGGGGGCATCCACCGGAAGTATGTCTCCTAGCTGATCGTGAATCTCCTGGCTGATCGTGAAGACGATGCGCGACCTCGGGGCCGAGCGCCCGCACATGACGCCACCGGAACGCGCTCAGCGCCCACTTGTCCTTCTTTGCGCTCCCTTGTAACCGTGGTCTGAAGGCCACGTCTCCTCCGGAGAAAGACGGCACACCGTCTGCCGGTGCGTGTCACGCGACATCAGCACGTAGAACGCGTGCGCCTCCCGGTATGGGCGGGGTAGCATGGAAGGCATGCGCCGCGCGAGCCTGCTCCTCCTGTTTGTCCTGCTGCTTTGTGTTCAGGTTTCTGCCCAAACGGCCCTGACCTACAGCAATGTCGTCGTGTTTGGCGACTCCCTTTCAGACACGGGGGATTTCTACGCAACCGCGTCTGCTTTGGGCGCCGGCTACCCTGGGCCGACCTTCAACTACACGGCAGGCCGGTTTACGAATGGTGCCGACACGACGCCGGCCGCACGCGCGTACTTCGGCATATGGCATGAGCAGCTCAATCGCATGCTGCCAGGCGTTCCGGTGTCCTACCCGGCGCTGTGTTCGATTGGCGTTTGCTCCACGGCAGGCTTCAACTACGCCTTTGGCGATGCAACGACCGCAGGTGGCACTACGGCGATCGCGTTCGGCCCGGCGACGCTGAACGTGCGCAACATGGGGCAGCAGGTAACGGACTACCTCGCTGCCAACAAGCCGTCATCGACCGCGCTGTACGTCGTGTTCGGCGGCGGCAACGACTTCCTGCAAAATAACGCGGCCAATCCGGCGATCGTTGCGGCGAACATCTCGGCCATCGTTCAGAAGCTGGTAGCTGCCGGCGCAGTCAACTTTCTCGTGCCCAACCTCCCTCCGCTCGGTGACCCGAGCACGTTGCTTGGCCAGGATGCGATTACGTTTCGCGCCGCTCTCTCGGCCAGCCTTGGCGCACTGCAGGCGCAGTACGCGGCCAGCGGAACGCCCTTTCACCTGGTGCAGGTAGACCTGTTTACCTCGACCAGCCTGGTGGCGGCAAACCCTTCGGCGTAAGGCATCGTGAACACGACGACACCCGCCAATGCGCTGCCTGCGGTAAATCCCGACACGTACCTGAGCTGGGACGGCCTGCACCCGACTACAGCAGGACACGCGCTGATTGCGGCCGCGGCTTGCTCCGCCATGACGATGACGCGCACGACGCTGGTCGCCAGCACGGCTGTAGCAACGGCAGCCAGCGGAGGAACGCTGACCGCAACCGTTTCCAACGCGAACACGTTCGGCACGCCCTCATCCACGGCTACGCCCACCGGATCGGTCATCTTCTACAGCGTGACGGCCAACGGCAGCTTAACGGCATACGTTTCGCTCGGCGGATCAGCGTTGAGCGCGCAGGGCACGGCGACTCTGCCCTCGGCATCGTTGCCACAGGGCGTGTACAGCATAGTCGCGGTGTACTCCGGCGACACCAACTTTCCTTTGGGTTGCCGCACGCCTCCGGTGGCGTTTACGGTGGCAAACACCAATCCGGGCTTTGTGCTGTCGCTGCAAAACGGCATTGCTACCGGAGCGCCGGGCGCAAACTTATCGACGCAGGTAGGTGCGCTGCCGGTCGGAGGCTTCAGCGGCACGATCACTCCAAGCTGCGGAACGCTGCCGTCGTACTTTACCTGCACGATCACCAACGCGCCCATCACGGTGAGCACAGCAGGCGCGACGACGTACGCCACTATTGTGCTCGGCACCAGCGTAACGACGACCAGTGCCGTACACAGTCCGTTCGGCAGGGCGAGCGCCGTCCAGTATGCGCTTCTGCTTTCGCCGTCCATGCTTGTGGCGCTGCGGAGAAGGCGCACCGGTGTGGGCCTGCTCACGTTGCTTGTGCTGCCGGCAGCCCTGATGGGTGTAAGCGGGTGCGGCGGCAGCGGCGGCGCCTCGATCACCGGCGGGCCCGTAGCGGTGACGCATACGGCAGCGCCCGGCCTGTACACCATTCCCATCGTCGGCACGGCAAGCAACGGAGCCACGGCAACGACGAACTTTGTGGTGACGCTGAAGTAGAGCTACTCGGTCTTCGCGAGCTCTTCCTTGATAATGTCGCTGACGACCTTGCCGTCGGCGCGCACACCGTTAGCCAGCAGGCGCTGCCGCACCACCTTCATGACGGTGCCCATCTCCTTGGCCGGCGGACGCACGCCACCTGCATCGGCGGTCATGTGATGCACCACGCCTGCGACTACGGTGCGTATCTCGTCTTCACCCGCGGCCTGGGGCATGTAGGCGTCGATGATGGCGATCTCGGCCTGTTCTTTAGCGGCAAGCTCAGGCCGGTTGCCCTTGGTGAACTGCTCCACGGAGTCGCGCCTTTGCTTGAGCAAGGTCGTGAGCACCTGCTGTTGTTCAGCTTCGGTCAGCGGCTCGCGCTTGTCGATTTCCTTGGATTGCAGCGCGGCTTTGACCATGCGCAGCGTGGTCAACTTGTCAGCTTCCTTCGCCTTCATGGCTGTGATGATGTCTGTCCCGATGCGTTCGCTGATTGTCGCCATGTCGTTCACCCCATTCGCCTACCAGTGTAAGCGTGTGCCGCGTACCGAACCGTTGGACGCCACCGATGACTAAAATAGAAGCATGATTCGTAAAACACGCCTGTTCACACCTGGCCCTACGCCTCTTCTTCCCGCTGCCCAGTTTGCGATGGCGGCCGCCGACATCCATCACCGCACGCCGGAGTTCCGCGCGCTGTACTTGAAGGTGCTGGCGCAGTTGAAGGAGTTTGTCGGCACAAAAAACGACGTAATCATCCTGTCGTCTTCGGGCACCGGCGCGATGGAAGCCTCGGTTTCGAACCTGACTTCGCCCGGCGACCGCGTGCTGGTGCTGAGCGCCGGTAAGTTCGGCGAGCGGTGGTCGGCGCTTTGCAAGAATTTCGGCTGCGAAGTGGACCTTGTGCAGAAGCCCTACGGCGAAACGTTCGACATCGCGGAAGTGAAGGCAGCGCTGAAGCTCGAAACGCGCGTGGTCTTTATGCAGGGCAATGAAACGTCGACCGGCGCGCGGCATGACGTGGAAGCAGTCGGGCAGATGCTCAAGGACCAGCACTCTGAAGCGCTGCTGGTGGTGGACGGCATCACCGCCCTGGGCACCACGCACCTCGACATGGATGGGACCAACATCGATGTGCTGATCGGCGGCTCACAAAAAGCAGTGATGATTCCGCCGGGTCTCAGCTACCTGGCGTTGAGCGACCGCGCGTGGGACCGCATGGAATCGACCTACAACCCGCGCTACTACTTCGACCTGCGCAAGGAGCGCAAGAACGCGAAGCTGGGCGAAAGCGCCTACACGCCTGCCGTTGCGCTGATCGCCGCGCTGGGCGCTGCGCTCGACTGGATTGCCGCACAGGCCGCCACAGCCGACAACCCGGCAGGCGATCTCACGGGCGGACGCAAGAAGCTGGTCGACAATGCCGAAACCATCGCGGCCATGACGCGCGGGGCGGTTGAAGCGATGGGCTTCAAACTGTTCGCACCGGGCTGTCCCGGCGCCGCGGCCACCGCCGTGTATGCGCCGGAAGGTGTGGACTCGGGCGTGATCGTCAAGGAGCTGAAGTCGCGCTTTGCGGCGATCATCACCAACGGCCAGGGCGAAATGAAGGGCCAGATCTTCCGCATCGCGCACCTCGGCTATTTCGATTACATGGACACCATCGCACTGATCGGCGCGTTGGAGCATGTGGTGATTGCAAAGTTGCCGCAGCTTGGTGTGCAGTTCGGCGCGGGCCTGGTTGCGGCGCATAGGGTGTTTGCAGAGCGGCCGTCTCAGAGCT
>CALMOM010000025.1:1751-3352 GCA_937873305.1 uncultured Terriglobus sp. | reverse complement strand
CACTCGCGCGCTTGCAGGCACTCTGCATCATGGCCTCGTACTGGCTGCTGGCGCGGGAGCCGCCGCTCTTTTCGGACGCGCGGACGAAGTAGACGGCGAGGTCGTTCAAGCTGTCGCCGGCTTTGAACGCGGCAGGGGTGCGGCCTGGGCGAAAGATGACGGCGTCGCCCTCGAGATGGCACTGGATGCAGGCACTGTCCCGGCGGTCGGGCGTGAGTTTGTCGGGGTTCAGGATGGGGCCGTGGCCGCCTGCAGCGAGGTGCGCGGAGGGATCGCCGTGGCAGCTGCTGCAGCCAATGCCGCTCTGCGCAAACGGTGGGTCTGGCGAGGCGTTGCGGGCGGTACCGGTGCTTTGGGCGATGCCGGTGACGTGGCAGTGGAGGCAGGCGGCATCGCTGGGCAGCGGCGCGGGCAACGTGGCGTTGCCGCTGTAGGCGGGTGCCATGTCCCATGCGTTGCGGCGCGTGTAGAAATTGATGGGCAGCTCCCACAGCATGCCTGCCTGACGGTACAGATAGGTGCGGCCGTGCTTGCCGCTGCCAATGTAGTAGTCCAGCCGGTGCTCGGTCTGCAGTGCGCCGCCGGGTGTGGTGAACGGGCGCGTGGCGGTCATCCATGCTTCGCCGTTGCGTTGAAACACGCGGTAACTTACGCCAGACTTTGCATTGGTGAAGCTGCCGGGATTGAAGGCGGCTAGGGCGGGTCCGCTGCCTCGGGCCATGCTGGTTTTGCTGTAGCTTTCGACGATGGCGGCGTGGCATTGCGCGCAGCCAGCGTCTGGGTTGGTCACTACGGCAGGTTGCACGCCGTGTCGCGCATGGGCGGCCGCAACGCACAGCAGCAGGATGCCAAGGGTGACAAGCCTGCGCCGTGTGTACCAAGGAACCCGCATGAGTGCTGCCAGAGCGCAAGTGTACAGGGCTGGTTTGTCGCTGGTACAGCCCGCGCTACGCGCATACACAGCGCGGGCCTTCAGCGCGCAGCGATCGCTGCGGCTTCTTGCGGAGGCTTACAATGACTGCGGTACGGGCTTTGCCGATGGCTGCGCAGAGCTACTTCAGTTTTCTCAAGGGACATCCATGCGCTCACTCTGTTGCCTCTCTGCTGTATCCGCCCTCGTCTTTACCGCAACCCTTTCCGCTCAACAGGCACCCTCCGGAGGCATGGACCACGGGAACATGGGCGGCATGCACATGGACGAAAAGGCCGAGCCCATCCAGGGTGGCGGCATCTTCGTGCCCGGCTGGCAGGGCAAGGTGGACGACAGCGCGGCCAAGCAGGGCCAGACCGAGAAGGACTCGAAGTTCACCAAGGAAGGTGACGGCTTCCACATTACGACCGGGCCGGCCATCACCTACTTCAACCCAAGCATGAAGGCCACCGGCGACTACACCGTGACCGCCACATTCAACGAGCCGAAGTACATGAACCGTAACTCGCACCCGCACCCGTACGGCATCGTGATTGCGGGCAGTGGCCTGGGCACGGACAGCCCCAGCGAGCTGTACTGCGCTGCCTATGGCAACGGCCGCTTCATCGTGCGTGGTTTTAGCCCCGCTCCCTTCCAGCTGAACGGCCGTGGCGAGGCGAACGATGCCGTG
>CALMOM010000025.1:0-1741 GCA_937873305.1 uncultured Terriglobus sp. | reverse complement strand
CTGCAGGTGAAGGGCGATAAGGTCAGCTGCATGATCAACGACGTGACCGTGGGCAGCTACGACAAGAGCGCCGTGGTGACAGACGGCAAGCTGAAGACGCTGGACGGCGTCTACGGCATCCGCTTCGCGCACAACACGGACGCCATGGTCACCGGCTTCAAGATGACGAAGAACTAGGGCGTGAAGCGGCTCTAGCCGCCGCCGCGATGACAGACAGAGGCAGGACAGAGCGGCCTCAGCCGCTGGGATGGACTTGGACACATAGAAGGCTCATCATCTCGGCGGCGGAAGCCTCTTCTGCTTGCCCATTCTTCTGATGTCCCGGCGGCTAAAGCCGCTTATGCCTGGCATGGAGCTGTCAACGGCTAAGGTTGTGCAGCCTGACACGATGAACTGTATTCGGCGGCAACCGCTGCTGCCACACAACCGTTGGAGATACCGTGCAATCGTTCGTTCGAACCCTGCTGTCAGCTCTGTTCTGCCTGCTGCCGATGGCAGCATGTGCGCAGAGTGCGCTGCCTACCTTTACACACAGCGCGAGTGGCGGCACGTACAGCGTGCTTGGGGTAGACCCGGCAAAGGGTGGCACTGCAACCATTCCTGTGACGCTGGTGCCGGTGACCCTGACGTTTGAGGCCAGCAAAGGCGTCGTGCTGGGCGGGGCGCAGGACACGGCGAAGATCACGCGCTCTCCCATCTTCACGCCCTATACGTTTGCCACGGGCAAGACGCAGTACGCCGATGCACTGCTGCGCGCCTCGTTCTACCAGGCCGCCAACGCGGCGGGGACGCTTGCACAGTGGCATGCAACGCTGGAGAGGCCGACTGCCACACCCGCGGTCAGGGTAATGGTTCCGGCGGGATACGGCTACACGCTGAGCGATCGGCGCGCCGCGCGCACCATGGCCGTGGTGGACATCGAGTGGCTACAGAAGAAGATCTTCGAGACACTGCCTGCGGGCGCGCGTTCGCCGGGGCGCCTGCTGATGTTTGTCACGCACAACACAGCCTTCTATGCCGAGGGCGATGCGACTGTCTGCTGCTCATGGGGCACACATGGCACGGACGGCGCGACGAAACAGCCGTTCCTGCTCGCCTCCTACCTGGACCTTTCGACGGTGGCAATCGATAGGGACGTGCAGCCGTTGACGGAGCAGCTGGCCGAGTTTGTGATGGACCCCGGCCATGATCCATTGGCAAAGCCGCGCGCTGGCACAACGCTGCCGGGCAATACATTTGGCACGGGATGGATGCGCCCGCCCACGTCGCCCGCGTCTGACTTTCGCTGCGCGGGCACCGGCGCAGGGTCGCGCTACTTCACGTTGCTGCCCACCGACACCAATCCCAAGAACAATTTCCCTGCCTCGCCCGCGTTTCGCGCCGGTGCGTACCACCTGCAGAACGCGCCCGTCTTTCCCTGGTACACCGGCACCACGGAAGCGGAAAGCTGGCAGGGCGCGCTGTCATTTCCGGATGCGAGCGCCCTGACGCAGCCGATGTCGCCGTGCGCACCGCCCGGCAATAACAATGTTGGCCGCGCTGGCACGCCGCCACCCACCACACCGCCCGCATCGTTCGATGGCACGCGCGGCCACCAACTCATCGGCTATTGGAACGGCGGCGGCATGGGGGCAAACCGCTTCCGGCTGCGCGACGTCTCGCCGCAGTGGGACGTGATCATTGTCACGTTTGCCGTGCCGATCAAAAGCGGCGAAGCGGAGTTGGTGTTCCGTACACCCTC
>CALMOM010000024.1:43514-47584 GCA_937873305.1 uncultured Terriglobus sp. | reverse complement strand
AGCTGATTGACAGCGTGCTCCACAAAATACGGCTCGTCGAAGTCCCGGTAGTGAACGAGCGCACCATCCAGGCGGAATGGGTAGACCTGCCGCCGACGGATGTGGACGCGATTACGCAAGCTCAGCGCCGCTTCGGCTACACCAAGGAAGACGTGCGCATGGTGCTGCTGCCCATGGCGACCGACGCGAAAGACGCCGTCTGGAGCATGGGCGATGACACGCCACTCGCGATGCTGGCGAAGACGCCGCGGCCTGTGTACGCCTATTTCCGTCAGCGCTTCGCGCAGGTGACGAACCCGGCGATCGACCCGCTGCGCGAGGCCATTGTGGTATCGCTGCACACCCGGCTGGGCCCGTGGTCGCACATGCTCAGCAAGAGTGCGGCGCTGCCTGGGTTGTCGTTGCATTCGCCCTTCCTGTCCGTCGGCAAACTGGAATCTCTGCGCCAGGGCAGGTACCCACACACCGACGAGTTGCGCATGCGCGAGCTGAAGTGCGTCTTTTCGGCCCGCCGATCACTGGAAGCAGGCCTGGATGCGCTGTGCGCAAATGCCGTGGAGATGGTGCGTGGCGGCGTGGAGATTCTGCTGCTGAGCGACCGCAATGCGGACGCGGAGTTACTGCCGATCCCCATGGCGATGGCAGTGAGCGTGGTGCACCACGCGCTGGTCAGGGCAGGGCTGCGCACCAGCACCGGCATTGTGGCGGAGGCAGGCGATGTGCGCGATGTGCACCACGCCGCTGTGCTCATCGGTTACGGCGCGGGTGCGGTGTGCCCATGGCTGGCACTTGAAACGGCACGCGCGACCGCAGGTGCAGACGGTGACCCCAAGGTGCCGGAAGTCAAGATGCTGAAGGCCTTCGACGCTGGCCTGGCGAAAATCATGTCGAAGATGGGCGTCAGCGTGGTGGACAGCTACCGCGGTGCGTACCCGTTCGACGCACTAGGCCTGTCGCAGGCTGTCGTGGACCGCTGCTTCCCGAAGACGCCCGCGCCGCTGGGTGGCATCGGCTTCGCCGAGATTGAGCATGGCATCCGACAGCTGTGGGAAGCGCCCATTACGCCGGACCTGCAGCAGAAGATCGACCTGCCGGACTACGGCTGGGTCAAGTTCCGCAAGGCCGACGTCGCGGAACCGCATGCATGGCAGCCTTCCAACGTGAAGGCACTGCAATCGGTTGTGGGCAGCGCACGCAACGTGCCTCTTCCTGCGGATCCAGCGAAGTCATTTCAGCTGTACAGCAGCGCTGTCGCGGCGAAAGATACGCCAACCGTGCTGCGCGAGCTGCTCGAGATTCGTCCCGCAGGACCGGAGATTGCGCTCGAAAACGTCGAGCTGCCCGCAAGCCTGATGAAGCGCTTTGTGTCGAGCGCCATGTCGCTCGGCTCGCTGAGCCCGGAGGCACACTCGACCATCACCATTGCCATGAACATGATTGGCGGCAAGTCGAACACGGGTGAGGGTGGCGAGGATTCCGACGTGTACCGCCCGCACCCGGGCAATCGCCGCGTGGTACCCGCAGGCGAGGTCGCAACTTTCGTCACCAAGGCAGCCGGTGGAGTGGCCGTGGCGGAGCCCATCGTGGAAGCGCCCGCGGTGCACACGCACCTGAATAACAAGATCAAGCAGATTGCCAGCGGCCGCTTTGGCGTGACGGCAGAGTACTTGGCGCACGCCGAGGAACTGGAGATCAAGGTAGCGCAGGGTGCCAAGCCCGGCGAGGGCGGCCAGCTGCCCGGCCACAAGGTCACCGGCCTCATCGCGCGTCTGCGTCACGCGCAGCCCGGCGTGTCGCTCATCTCGCCGCCGCCGCACCATGACATCTACTCCATCGAGGATTTGGCAGAACTCATCCACGATCTCAAGCGCGTCAACTCGCGCGCCGCAGTCGGCGTAAAACTCGTCAGCAGCTGCGGCGTAGGCACGGTCGCTGCGGGCGTGGCCAAGGCTTACGCGGACTACGTCGTCATCGCGGGCAACAGCGGCGGCACCGGTGCAGCGGCGCTCTCCAGCATCAAGTACGCGGGTAATCCGTGGGAGCTGGGTCTGGCAGAGGCGCAGCAGACGTTGATGGCGAATGGCATGCGTGGCCGCGTGCGCCTGCGTACCGACGGCGGCCTGTCCACCGCGCGCGACGTGCTGATTGCGGCGCTGCTGGGCGCGGACGAGTTTGCCTTCGGTACCTCCGTCCTTGTCGTGCTGGGCTGTGACATGGCGCGGCAGTGCCACCTCAACACCTGCCCCACCGGCATCGCCACGCAAAAGCCGGAGCTGCGTGCGCGCTTCCGCGGCAAGCCGGAGCACGTCGTCCGCTTTTTCGAGCAGCTTTCGAATGACCTGCACTCCATGCTGGCGCGCTATGGTCTTTCTTCTATCGAGGAGGCTATTGGCCGCGTCGATCTGCTGGAGCAGGTGCGCAGCGATGGTGGTCTGGATCTCTCGCCTATGCTGGCCGAGCTGGGGGACGGGCCGCGCCGCTGGGCGGGCATCCGCAACGACCGGCCCGAGAGCCGTCCCGCTCTGGATGAAATCTGGATCGAGCCCGCGTTGGCAGCATACGCCGCTGGGCAGCCCTTTGAAGTGAGCAGCCCCATCGCCAACCGCGACCGGGCCGTGGGTGCACGCATAGCCGGTGAGATTGCACTGCTGCGCGCCAGTGCGGAATTGCCGCTGCCGGTCAGCCCGGTGACGCTCAGGCTCACCGGCACAGCGGGCCAGTCGTTCGGCGCCTTCGCGATAGACGGCATGACACTGGAACTCACGGGAGAGGCCAACGACTTCGTGGGCAAGGGCCTATGCGGCGGCGAAATCGTGATCCGCGCACGCGGCCTGGCCAAGACGCGCAGCGGTGCGCATGTTCTGCTGGGCAATGTCGCGCTGTACGGTGCAACCGGCGGCAAGCTGTTCGCGGCAGGGCAGGCAGGCGAGCGTTTTGCGGTGCGCAACTCTGGTGCGACCGCAGTCGTCGCGGCAGTTGGCGACCACGGCTGCGAGTACATGACCGGCGGCACCGTGGTCGTGCTTGGGCCCATCGGTCTCAACTTCGGCGCGGGAATGACGGGCGGCGAAGCGTGGATCTACGACGCGGACGGCACCGTGCTTTCCGGCACGTGCTACCACGCGGAGTTCCTGCAGGCCGCGCCGTATGCGGAAGTGGAACCTGAAGCGCAGGCCTCGCTCAGGGCGCTGCTAGAAGAGCATACGGCCAAGAGTGAAAGCACCCGTGGTGCACGCTTCCTGGCAGGCTGGGAAGAGCATTCGGCGAAGTTCCTGCATTTGGTGCCGCTGTCACAAGCCTAAGAGCGAGAACGCAAAGCGCGCGAAGGAAGTGCACGCAAAGATCGCGAAGAACATAGCGGCCTTCGCGTGTCCTTGGCGTACTTTGCGTTTCCGATTTTTCAAGGCCTGTCTGGAACACAAAGGTACCCACAGCCGATGTACGATGCCTCTGAGACAAACCCCAGGGGAACCGATGCAGCTGTGCACGTTGAACGACGTCTTTGTCCACGCGACCTCACGCGGTGCTGAGCGCGCCATCCTCACGCAGATGGGCGACACATGGCAGCCCATCTCGTGCAACGCGATCTACTGGCGCACGCAGCGGCTTGCCGCATGGCTGCAAGGCCGGGGCATACAGAAGGGTGACCGCGTTGCGCTGATTGCGGAGAACCGCTGGGAGTGGGCCGTCACCGACTACGCCTGCCTCGCGCTCGGCGTGGTGGACGTGCCCATGTTCCCAACACTCACGCTCGACCAAACAGCCGCGCAATTCAAGGACAGCGGCGCGCGCATCGCGTTTGTCTCCACATCGGAGCTTGCCGCCAAGGTGCGCAACGCAAATGCAGGTGTCGAAACCGTCGTTGTAATGGACGCACCTACTGACAGTGATGCGTTTAGCTTTGCCGACTTGGTCGCGGGTGACGAACCAGGCACGCGTGACGCGGATTTCGACCGAGAGCTCGCTTCCATCGAACCGGGTGACATCGCTACCATCATCTACACCAGCGGCACCACCGGCGATGCCAAGGGCGTGGTGCTGACGCACGGCAATATCGCAAGCAACCTGAG
>CALMOM010000024.1:34106-43504 GCA_937873305.1 uncultured Terriglobus sp. | reverse complement strand
GAGCATGACCACGGACCTCTTCCGCTTCGGCGCGGACGATCTGATGGTCTCGTTTCTACCGCTCTCGCACGTCACGGCGCGACACATCGACTACCTGTTCTTCGCCGAAAATGTCACGTTGGCCTACGTAGGCCGGCCAGAGCGCGTGCTGCCCGCGATGCAGGCCGTCAAGCCCACCATTTTCGTTGCCGTGCCGCGCGTGTACGAGCGCGTGCGCCAGTCTGCCGAGGCCAATTCGATTAAGTCGGTGTGGCTAAAGGCGAAGATCTTCACCTGGGCCATCAAGGTCGGCGCACAGCACCGCGACAAAGTTGCCAACGGCAAGATGCCCTCGAGCCTCGTGTGGAAGCTGGCGAACAAGCTCGTCTACAGCAAGCTGCGCGAGGCCTTCGGTGGGCGCATCAAGGTGTTTGTCGCGGGCGGTGCGCCCCTGGGCATCGACTTGGCGCAGTGGTTTGCCAGCGCGGGCATCGCCATCCTGGAGGGCTACGGTCTCACCGAGACCTCGCCAGTCATCGCGGTCAACCTACCACACAGCAACAAGCTCGGCACCATCGGCCCGCGCATCGCCAACACCGACTGCCGCTTTGCCGAGGACGGCGAGCTTGAGGTACGCGGCCCCGGCATCTTCGCGGGATACTGGCAAAAGCCGGATCAAACCGCCGCCGTAATGGATGGTGAATGGTTCCGCACGGGCGACATCGGCAGCGTGGATGCGGACGGCTTTCTGCGCATTACCGACCGCAAGCGCGAACTTATCAAGACGGTAGGCGGCAAGTTCATCGCGCCGCAGCCCATTGAGAGTCGGCTCAAAGTCTCGCCGCTCATCAGCCACGTAGCACTGCAGGGTGACCGCCGTAAATACGTAACGGCCATCGTCTCGCCGAATGCTGCGGCACTCGGTGACTGGGCGAAGGAGCAGGGCATCGCAACGCCACAATCGGACACGCTGGTGCGCGACCCGCGCGTACTTGAGCGTTTCCAGCAGGAGTTCGATCGCGTGAACGCCGACGCCGCGCCGTGGGAGAAGGTCAAACGCTTCCGCCTGGTGCCGGAGGAATGGACGATTGAGAGCGGCGAACTGACGCCCAGCATGAAGCTGAAGCGGCGCGTGGTTTCAGAGAAGTACGCGGCAGAAATCGAGGCACTCTACAGCGGTGCTGAGACGGAATAAGCAGAACGCGAAGCGTGCAAAGGAGAAGCACGCGCGATGACCTTTCTTGCTCGACCTTCCCGGACGATCTTGGCGCACTTCGCGTTCTCATTTCTAGGCAGGTTGCAGAGTCAGCATGGTCAGTTCCGGCGGGCAGTTGAATCGGAAGGGTAGGTGCATGGTCCCCAGCCCGCGATTCACATACAGCTGTGTTTTCCCCAGGGAATACAGCCCATGCACATACTTCACGCCCATGGCAGGCAGAAACATCGCGGGCAACAGCGGCAGCCGTATTTGGCCGCCGTGCGTGTGCCCACCCAGCATCAGGTCCACACCGCCGATGGTAGTGACGGCGTCGGCGAAATCTGGCTCATGGCCCAGCAGCACCACTGGCTCGTTCGGCTTGCGGCGGGGCAGTGCTGCGGGCAGATTGGGCACGTCGAAGTAGGCATCGGCGATGCCCGCAATCCACAGGCGGTCGCCGCTCCGGTCGATTGCTGCGTGCTGATTTGAGAGCGCAGAGAGGCCATGGCTACGCAGGGCTGCCAAGGCACCAGGCACGTCGACGCAGTCGTGGTTGCCTAGTGAGCAAAAACGCAGCGGGCACTTGATGCCAGCCAGGATGGACGCACACTCATTGGCATCGCTGACTGCGGACTTCATACCGCCGCCCGGCACGCGATGCGCCGTGATGAAGTCGCCCGTGAGTGCCACCATGTCCGGCTTCAGCAGATTCAGCTGATTGACAGCGTGCTCCACAAAATACGGCTCGTCGAAGTCCCGGTAGTGAATATCGCTGACCTGCGCGATGGTAAAGCCGTGGAAGCTGGTCGGCAGATTGCCGATGCGCACCGTCTGCCGCTCCACCGTAAGCGCATGGCGCTCCAGTTCGCCGGAGTACAGTGCCAACGATGCAGCGGTGATGGCACCACCGGCAAGAAAGCGGCGGCGCGTTAGCTGACGGCGGGCTCGGTCGAGCGGGCGCATACACCATGATACCGATGTGGGGTGCCTTATCCTTTCAGTATGGTCGAACGTGCAAGGCTGCGGCAGCTGGTGGCGACTCTGCGGCAGCAGTCAGTGCCCGCGCTGCTGGTAACGCACCTGCCCGATGTCCGCTACCTGACCGGCTTTACAGGCTCAAATGCCGCGCTGGTGGTGCTGGCCGGCGAACGCACGTCCGCACGGTTATTTACGGACGGCCGCTACACGGCGCAGGCACGTCGGGAGGTGCAGGGAGCCACCGTGCGCATCGCGCCGAAGTCTGCGTTGGCTGAGGCGTGCGTGTATGCTGCCGAGCGTACGGCGATGTGCGGGTTTGATCGCACTCAAACCACCGTGGCATCGTTGGCGAACATGCGTTCTACCGCGCGCAAGGGGGGTGCGGCAAGCGGCTTCTTTAAGCCCGTGGACGGCGCGGTCAGTGCTTTGCGCGAGGTCAAGGATGCTGTCGAGATTGAGCGAATGCGCGGTGCCGCTGCCTTGACCTGCGGATTCTACGAGGGCCTGCTGGGCTGGATGGAGGCGGGCATGCGCGAGCGTGACATAGCCGCCGAGTTGGAGCACCGCGCCAGGCTGGCCGGGGCAGACGGCATGAGTTTTGAGACCATCGTCGCCAGCGGCGAGCGCGGCAGCCAGCCGCATGCACGCGCCACCGACGCCGTCATTCAGCGTGGCGACCTACTCACGCTGGACTTCGGCATCGTGCTCGACGGCTACTGCTCCGACATGACGCGCACGATTGCCTTCGGCTTTGAGGGCGGCCCGGTGCCGCGCAAGCTGCAGGCGCGCTGGGCGGAGCAGCGAGCCATCTTCGACGCGGTGCTGGCCGCGCAAGAGGCTGCTGTTGCTGCTGTCCACCCAGGTGCCACCTGCGGCGCAGTGGACGCCGCCGCACGCTCGCTGCTGACCGCTGCCGGCTGGGGCAAGTTCTTCAGTCACTCCACCGGCCATGGCGTAGGGATCGAGATCCACGAGGCACCGCGCGTGGCCAAGGACCAGAAGCACCTCTTAAGGCACGGCGAGGTGATTACAATCGAACCCGGGGTTTACGTACCCAGTCGCTGCGGTGTGCGCATCGAAGATACGGTGCTGGTTACGGCAGACGGCGCAGAGGTGCTGACCCCCGTGCACAAGGGCTGGCTCGAGCTGTAGCCGCCTGGAGGATTAAGAAGGACGATGATGGAACAGAAAGACCTGCAGGAGCTGCGCGACCTCGTCGGCTTCCTGAAAGATAACGGCATTGCGGAATTTGATCTTCACCGCGGCGAGCAGCATGTTCGCATTAAGTTTGCCCAGCCCACGCCCGCGCTCGACCCCGCGCAGCTGCAGCACTTTGCCGCCGCCGCGCCGCAGATCACGCCAGCACCTGTCCCCGTACAGTCACCCATCCAGGCTGCCGCTGCGCCCGGTGTCATTGCCGAGCCGGAAGAAAAGCTGCACGAGGTCAAGTCACCCATCGTCGGGTCGTTCTACGAGAGTTCCGCACCCGGCGCTGCTGCCTTTGTCAAGGTAGGCGACACGATCAGCGTCGGCCAAACCGTCTGCATCGTGGAAGCTATGAAGCTGATGAACGAGATCGAAAGCGACGTCAGCGGCGAAGTCGTCCGCATCCTGGCCACGAACGGCCAGCCCGTCGAGTACGGCCAGTCGCTGTTTGCCGTGAGGGCGAAATAAGCCGATGTTCAAGAAAGTCTTGATCGCAAACCGCGGCGAAATTGCGCTGCGCGTCATCTCTGCCTGCCGTGAAATGGGCATCCGCACGGTCGCCGTCTACTCCGAGGCTGACCGCAACAGCCTTCACGTTCGCTTTGCCGACGAGGCCGTCTGCATCGGCCCGCCCCGTTCGGCGGAAAGCTATCTCAACGTGCCCGCCGTCATCTCCGCCGCGGAAATCTGCGACGTTGACGCCATTCACCCCGGCTATGGTCTGCTGAGCGAGAATGCCAATTTCGCCGAGGTTTGCCGCGCGTCGAACATCAAGTTCATCGGCCCACGCCCTGAGGTCACGCGCATGATGGGCGAGAAGTCCACCGCGCGCCAGACCATGAAGGCCGCCAAAGTCCCCATCCTGCCCGGCTCCGATGGCGTCATCGGCAGCGTGGACGAGGCGCTCGCCTGGGCGCAGTCGGTCGGCTTTCCGGTCATCCTGAAGGCTGTCGCAGGCGGCGGCGGGCGCGGCATGCGCATCTGCCGCACGCCGGACGAGTTGCCTGGCCTGTACAACCAGGCCAGCACCGAGGCGCTGAACGCCTTTGGCAACGGCGACTTGTATATGGAGAAGTTTATCGAGCGGCCACGCCACATCGAGTTCCAGGTCTTGGCTGACGAGCATGGCAACGTTATGTCGCTCGGCGAGCGCGAATGCTCGATCCAGCGCCGCCACCAGAAGCTGATTGAAGAAGCACCATCGCTGCAGGTGTCGCCCGAACTGCGCGCGCGGCTGGGCGGTGTGATCGAGCGCTCGCTCAAGGAAATCGGCTACTGGAACGCAGGCACCATCGAATTCCTAATGGATGAAGACGGTGAAATCTACTTCATCGAAATGAACACCCGCATCCAGGTAGAGCACCCTGTCACCGAGGCCATCACCGGCATCGACTTGGTCAAGGCTCAGCTGCGCATCGCCGCCGGAGAGCGGCTCGAGAGCATCGTGCCGGAACGTCCAGTGATCCGGGGCCACGCCATTGAATGCCGCATCAATGCAGAGCACCCGGAAAAGTTCACACCCTCTGCGGGCAAGATCACAGCGTTCAACGTGCCCGGCGGCAACGGCGTCCGCGTGGACACGGCGCAGTACCAGGAGGGCGTGGTGCCGCCGTACTACGACAGCATGATCGCCAAGGTCATCTGCCACGGCGCGGACCGGCTCGAGGCCATGAATCGCATGCAGCGCGCGCTGAGCCAGTTTGTGGTGCAGGGCATCCACACAACGATTGCTCTCCAGCAAAAGATTTTCGCCGACCCGGATTTCCGGCGCGGCGACTTTGACACCAAGTTCATGGAGCGCTTTCTGGAAGGCGAAGCCGCGCGCAAGAAGGCCGAAGCGGAGCGCGAGCCGGTCGGTGTCTGACCTACCCGCACGGGTCGGTTTTGCGCGCCGCATGGCCGCAGGCGATCCGTCGCTGCGGCTCTACGCCATCCTCGATGCAGAGAGCTGTGCCCGGCGCGGACTCAACCTGGTCACGGTTGCAACGGCGTGGCGCGCAGCCGGTGTCAGCCTGCTGCAACTCCGCGACAAACAGGGCAGCGACGACGATGTACTGCGTTCCGCCGACCGCATCAGCGAAGCATTTCGCACGCCCGGCAGCATCCTCCTGCTAAATGATCGCGCCCACCTAGTGCAGCGTGCAGGTTGGGACGGTGTACACATCGGCCAGGGTGACGGCGGTGCGCTCTACGCGCGCGAAGTAGCAGGTCAAGATGCAATCGTCGGTTTCTCTACACACACGCCGGAGCAGGCCGAAATCGCACACCAGCAGGACGTGGATTACATCGCCTGTGGCCCCGTCTATGCCACCTCAACCAAGCCCGATGCAGAGCCGGTGATCGGGTTGTGCGGTCTGCAGGCTGTTAGCGCCATGACCAGTAAACCGTTGGTCGCAATTGGCGGCATTACTCTGCAGCAAGCACCTGAGGTGCGCCGCTCGGGTGCCGACAGCATCGCGCTTATCTCAGCAATGCTGCCGCAAAGCGACGCAATTGCCGACGAGCTACACCAGCGAGCCGCCAGCTTTCTGCGCACGCTGCGCTGACACGCGAGACAGCCGCGACCATTTCAGGTACAAACAGGACACACGTGTCCACCAACACCAGCACACCTGCACCCGCAGGGCATGAGTTCGTCAAAGGCCTGGGCCTCTTCTCCGCGACGGCCATCGTCATGGGCTCCATGATCGGCTCGGGCATCTTCATCGTGCCCGCAGACATGAGCCGCGGTGTGCAGTCGCCCGCGCTGCTGATCGCGGCGTGGCTGTTGACGGCGTTCCTCACGATTGTGGGTGCGCTGAGCTACGGCGAGCTTGCCGCCATGATGCCGCGCGCGGGCGGCCAGTACGTGTACCTGCGCGAGTCACTGGGCCCGATGTGGGGCTTTCTTTACGGGTGGACGCTCTTCCTCGTCATCCAGAGCGGCACCATCGCCGCGGTGGGCGTGGCGTTCGGCAAGTTCCTGGGCGTGTTCTTTCCCGCGGTATCTGCCAGCCACTGGCTGCTGCTCATGAAGCACGTGCCGCCTGTGCGCGTGGGACCCATGGTGCTGGGCAATATGGATGTGGGACTGAGCACGGCGAACCTCGCGGCCATCGTCATCATCACGTTACTGACGATCCTCAACTCGCTGGGTGTGCGGCTGGGCGCGCTCATCCAGAATGTGTTTACCTCGGCCAAGATTCTTGCGCTGGTCATGATCGTCGCGTTCGGCCTGCTGGCGCGCAACGCGGCAGCCATCGCAGCCAATCTCAGTGGCGGCAACTTCTGGCGCAACGCTGGCCTGCATACGCTGCACCCGGTTACCGTGGGCGTGGGCGGACCTACGGCCATGGTGGGCTTCCTGACCGTCATCGCGGTAGTGCAGGTGGGCTCGCTGTTTTCCAGCGACGCCTGGAACAACGTGACGTTTACCGCGGGTGAGATCCAGAATCCGAAGCGGAATCTGCCGCTGTCGCTGGCGCTCGGCACCGGTGTGGTGCTCTTGCTTTACATCGCATGCAACTTCATCTACCTGGCCGTGCTGCCGCTGCAGGGCTCGGCAGAGGGCAGCAGCATTGTGGCGCGCGGCATCCAGTTTGCCCGCGAAGACCGCGTGGCTACCGCCGTCATGGAGCAGGCATTTGCAGGCTACGGCGCACGCATCATGGCGCTGGCCATCCTTATCTCGACCTTTGGCTGCGCCAACGGCATGCTGCTGGCCGGGGCGCGTGTGTACTACGCCATGAGCCAGGACGGACTGTTTTTCAAGGCTGCGGGCAGGCTCTCGCCAAAGAGCCGTACCCCGGTAGTAAGCCTGTGGGTGCAGTGGGCGTGGACATGCCTCCTGTGCTTGTCCGGCAGCTACGGCCAGCTGCTGGATTACGTAATCTTCGCGGTCCTGCTGTTCTACGTGCTGACCATCGCGGGCCTGTTCGTGCTGCGGCAGACGCGCCCGGACGCCGAACGGCCCTACCGCGCATTTGGCTATCCCGTGCTGCCTGCGCTGTACATCGTTCTCGCTCTATTCATCTGTGTTGTACTCTTGCGTTACAAACCGCAATACACCTGGCCTGGACTTGGGATCGTGCTGCTTGGCGTTCCGGTCTACCTGCTCTGGAAGGGCAGGGTGGCGCGGGTTGCGGCGGATGCCTAGTTTCAACTGAAGTTTTGCTCAAGGAGTACCGCACCCGCATGGCAGATCTGTTCGCCAAAAAGTCCATGGAAACGCTGATGTCCGAGGCCCACGAAGAGGGCTCGCACTCGCTCGCACGCACGTTGGGACCGGTCTCGCTCACCATGCTGGGCATAGGCGCGGTGATTGGCGCGGGCATCTTTGTGCTTTCCGGCATTGGAGCGCATTCGGCTGGTCCGTCACTGATGCTGGCATTTGTTCTGTCAGGTCTTGGGTGTGCCTTTGCGGGGCTTTGTTACGCAGAGTTTGCTGCAATGATCCCGCTGGCAGGCTCGGCGTATACCTACGCCTATGCAACGCTTGGTGAACTCATCGCCTGGATCATCGGTTGGGACTTGACCCTGGAATATGCCATGGGTGCCAGCACGGTTTCCTCGGGCTGGTCGAACAACTTTGTTGAGTTTCTTGCGATTTTTGGCCTCAAATTCCCGCTATGGCTTGCCTACGATCATTGGACTGGCCTGCGCACCGCGCTGGAGCGCGTGTCTCGTGCTTCGCTGGCGCAGACGAATCCTGACCTGAAACCGGGAACGCTGCCGTTCAGCCACGCACTAGCCGCCCTGATGGCGCACCCTACCGCTGCCCTTACATCCCAAGCACACACGCTGCTCAACGCACCCCACGTTTTCGGGGCAGAGATTGGCTTCAACCTGCCGGCGTTCCTGATCGCGCTCATCATCACCGCCATCCTGGTGGTCGGTATTCAGGAGTCGGCAAAGTTCAATGCAGGCATCGTCATCCTGAAGCTGACGGTCGTGCTCTTTGTCATCGGTTTGGGTTCGCACTACGTAAACCGCGCCAACTGGGGCAGTGACTGGCATACCTTTGCGCCGTTTGGCATGGGTGGCATCGGCCTTGCTGCAGGCCTCGTCTTCTTCTCGTACATTGGGTTCGACGCAGTCTCCACCACCGCGCAGGAGGCTATCAATCCGCAGCGGGATATGCCTATTGGCATGATTCTCTCGCTGTCGATCTGCACCGTATTGTATATCGCCATTGCGGCGGTGCTTACGGGCATGATCCCATGGCCATCCATCAACATCGAAGCGCCGCTTGTTCGCGCCTTCCTCGAGTACAAGGTGGGCTGGGCTGCGGACGTGGTTACCATCGGCTCCATTGCCGGGCTGACGTCGGTCATGCTGGTCATGCTGCTGGGCCAGTCACGCGTGCTGTACGCAATGGCTCGTGACGGCCTGCTGCCGCAGAAGTTTTTCGGTGATATTCACCCCCGCTTTCGTACGCCATGGAAGGCCACCATTCTTGCAGGCATTCTTGCTGCCATTGTTGGATCGGTAACACCGATCGACGACATCAGCAAGATGGTGAACATTGGTACGTTGTTTGCCTTTGTAATCGTGTGCATCGCGGTGGTCATGCTGCGACGCAGTGACCCGGGCCGCGAACGTCCGTTTCGCGCGCCGCTTGTCTGGCCTGTGCCGGTCGTGCCTGTCCTTGGCGTCTTGTTCAACGGCTACATGATGTACAAACTTGGGACCGCCAACTGGATCCGCCTGGTGGTGTGGCTCGTCATCGGTTTGGTGGTTTACTTCAGCTCTAGCCGCAAGCATAGCCGCGTTCAGCAGCGACTCGAAGAAGCATGATCTTGGTTGCCGAAAACGTCCTTTTAGGTGTCAGAAACCTCTGTTTTGAACCTGGAATGTGCGTCCGAGACCACACAAACTCATGCAATCCGACGCTTCTGCGACGCTAATGTGCACGCTCTGCATGTCAATCTGCTCGAATTGGAGCTTAACGGAGCGCCATTGGAGAGGCCGTAGCCGGTCCGCCGCTGTGGTGCGTGCCGCTCGTCATTGTCGTTGTGGGCAGGGTAAGTGGGATGGCGGTCGCAGGGTCGTCCCGTAG
>CALMOM010000024.1:30658-34096 GCA_937873305.1 uncultured Terriglobus sp. | reverse complement strand
TCGATGGGATGGGGCACCGGCAGCACATCGCCAGCGAAGCCAGCCGGCACCGGCGTGGGCGTCGCAGAGGTGCCGTCCGCAGCAACGGAATCCAGCAGGAATAGGTTGCTACCGGTGAGTGAACAGGACCCGTCAGACGTAGCTCCAGCACCGGAACCGTCTGGGGGCACTGCGGAGTGCGCTGGGACCCGGGTGCAGGTGACGCCTGTGATGGTGGGCAGGCGCACGATCGCACCCAGCGGCAGCCAGTCGCCTTCGGTGCCGTCCTCTAACACGGGTCGCATCTGCAATGGCCCAAAGGCCGATGCGCCAAACGCTTTTCCGGGCGAGAGGAAGGCAAGGGCCGTGTGCGCATCCTGCAGCACCAGCGAACCCTCAGCGACGCTGAGCAGGGTACGCAGGCTGCCGTCGGTCAACGCGATTTCTACCTTTTCGGTGCGGGAAAACCGCGCGGGCATGGCAGAGCGCAACGCCAGCGTCACGGTACTGTCGAGCGGCAGGTCGGTACTGCTGGGAGATAAGCTGAGCGGCAGCCCGGCCTGGGCAGTGGATTTTACCGTGCGGCTGATTAGCTCCAACGACGGCCGCGCGGCATCCACGCTATAGCTCACCGGCAGGGTGCGGCCATCATGCAGCACTGCGGCCGCCATGCCAGTCCCACCCGGCGACGAAAGCGTCGCACGCTCCTCCTTGCTCTTGCTGGGTGCTTTTACTGATAGGCGCAACTCCTTTGCATCGGCGGGCTGGCCAGGCAGCGGCGTATATTCCAACGTGCCCAACTTGACCGTCGCGACGTCGGCAAGCCCACTGCCAGACAGGGTCGCCATAGTATCGCCGGCGTGGATGCGCAGCCCGGCCAGCCGCGTGCGATCAGAGTATGCGGTCACCGCGACCTTGGCGACAGTGTCCGTACCGTACTGGTGCACCAGAAGGCCCACGCTGCCAGGCGCCGCTTTCTCCAACGGTAACTGCACGTCCAGCGCGGGCACGGCCCTGGGTGCGGTGTCACCCTGCGCCTGCTTCCAGGCAAGCTTCAAATCCTCCGTACCGGGCAGATCGAGGTCGATGCGCGACGCGCAGGCTGTGCCATCAGCCCGCAGCAGTAGCTGGTTTGAGCGGCCCGCATACAACTCATGCTGCGGTGCAACCGTCCAGCCTGACCCCGTGCGGCGCTGCAGCGGCACCGTAACCCCGGTAAATGTATCGAAGCCCCAGGAGCCACGCAGCGTACCCGTAATGCTCACGTCGCCCGTGGTCTCGTTTGGCAGCGGTTTCGCAGGCTCGGCCGTCGTGCCGTCCTCGGCAGGGGCTGCCATAGCAACATCTCGTGCCTCTGGCGCTGCGGCTGCAAGTGGTTTGCGTTCCCCGCGGTTTGCCAACACCAGGCCACCCTCAAAGGCATCCGGCACCAGCGGCAGATCCGTTTTGCCGTCGATGGTGGCGCCATTGAGGTGCAGCAGGAGATCGTGTGCAAAGCCAGTCGCGAAGACCAGGGGCGCACCCTCCAGCGGCAGCACCATGGAAGGCTGCAGCAGACAGCTGACATGGCCAGGGTCCTGCAGCCGCAGGGGCGGTGCCGTCGAAGGCTGGATGGCAGGTAACGCCACCACAATGACCGACTTGGGGTTGTTGAACGACGGGGCGGTATTCAGCCGAAGATTCAGCGTTTCATCATCCGGAAAGGCAATGGCTGGAATGTACTGGAAGTGGGCCGTGTGCAGGCCGCTCATCAGCCGTACCAGGTCAATGACTGTACCAACATAGGCAGAGTAGACGCCAGCGCTGCCTGCGGTGGCCATGGGCGTGCCCGCCACCGCGCCAATCAGGTTTGCGGAGTCGCCGTTGGTGAGGGTGGCCGCCAACGTCTGGCCGTGGCCGTCATCCAGCAGTAGTTGGCTGCCGGTCTGCCGTAGGCAGCTCAGCTGCTGGTCCGGCGACTTTTTGAAACAGTCGTCATTTGGCTTCAGGTTCAGCGTGGCCGCTAACTTATGCGAGTGGTCCAGGAGTTCCGCAGACGAGCCCGCCGGCACGCGGCGAATGGCCTGCAGGTAGCGTTCGATGCGCGCCTGCTCAAATGAGGCCTCATTCAGGTCCTGCGCCGCTCGCACAAACACGCCCGGTCTGCCCTGGACAGCGGATTTTAGCGTGGAGTAGTCGCCGCCGGTTTCGGGTGCCAGAAAGATGAGGGCCTGCTGCGCCTCGTCCGGCACGGTGACGGTCACGCCTTCGCCGCGCACCTTCTTGTCCCAGGTGTCAACCTTGGTGAAGAACTTGTCTGTCGGTGGATTGGTGCTGCCCCGCAGAAAAGCGACGACCAACACCATTTTGACCGACTGCGATGAGGGCAGATCGGCATGAATGGTCAGCCGGTCACCCGGCTGCAGGTTCGGCACCATGGCGATGGGCAGCGATTTGTCGCCGCGCTGCACATGCACATCGATACGCGGCCCGGTCAGGTCGAAGCGGCCCTGGGCGAGCAGCGACTGCACCACGGGAACGCTCAGCACCGCTGCGGCGAACATCTGCCGCAACCGCCTGCTGAAGAGCTTGTGCACACTGCCCATCATCTCTTTAGACGATACCTGTCGACGTAGCGTCGCAGGAGTTCCACAGTGGCCCCTGGCCGATCATTCCCGGTACTGGCCGGTAATTTTTCGGCAGGGCACGCGGCGGCAATGCGCCCAACGCGCGTGTCGTAAAGATTTGGGCCGCTGGTCGATGGGTCCTGAGGGTGGCGACGCGCCCAAAGCGCGTGTTGTTAAACGATCTGGTCGCCCAGGTTCGGGATGCTTGGGAACGGCCGACTGACGGCCGGTGTTATGCGTCAGCCCCGATGTCTGGCACATCGGGGACTCTGCCCCCACGCTGCGCCGGTGGTTGTTATCACGGTGCCTTCAGCCCGCACCCTGAGCGTAACGCGGCGACGGATTGTCGCTGGCGATGACGCCGTCTCGAATGGTGACCACGCGGTGGGCATGCTCCGCGATATCCGGCTCGTGGGTCACCAGCACAATGGTGTTGCCCAGGCGGTGCAGATCCTCGAACAGCGCCATGATCTCGACGCCCGTTTTGGAATCCAGATTGCCGGTCGGCTCGTCGGCCAGGATGATGGAGGGCGAGTTCACCAGGGCACGTGCAATGGCCACACGCTGGCGCTGTCCGCCTGACATTTCGTTAGGCTTGTGGTGCATGCGGGTACCCAGGCCGACCGACTCCAGGACCGAGGTGGCACGCTGGATGCGCGCGGCGGAGGTCGTGCCGTTGTAGATCAACGGCAGTTCCACATTGTGCAGGGCAGTGGCCCGCGCCAGGAGGTTGAAGGTTTGGAACACAAACCCGATTTCTTTGTTGCGGATGCGCGCGAGTTCGTCGTCGCTCAGCCGCGACACATCGTGGCCGTTCAGGCAATACGTGCCCTGCGATGGGGAATCGAGGCAG
>CALMOM010000024.1:19389-30637 GCA_937873305.1 uncultured Terriglobus sp. | reverse complement strand
ATGAGGGTACTTTTGCCGGACCCGGACGGCCCCATGATGGCCACGTACTCGTTCCGCCGGATGCGCAGGTTGACGCCGCGCAGGGCGTGCACCTCCTGCTCGCCCATCACGTAGGTCTTCCACAGGTTATCGGTGACGATAACGTCAGAGGCCTGGGCCTGGGATGCGGCGGGTTGGGCTAGGGTCGCGGTCGCCATGGTGTCCTGCTCAGTGTACTGCCGGTGGCCTAGCTGGTTTCCGGCGCAGCATCCAGGGTTGTGTCACGCTTGATGACGGTGCCGCTGCCCAGGGTACGAAGCGTCTTGTACTTGCCGGTGACAACCTCATCCCCGGGCTGCAGGCCGCCGGTTACCTGGATGTCGGTTGCACCGGTGATGCCGGTCTGCACCGGTTGGAAGAGGGCGCGGAGCTTGCCGCTCTGTGTGCGGACCACGTAGACACCCTGAGTTTTTGCAGTGTCGCGCCGCGTGGCCACAGGAGCGTCGTCCGCCTTGGCTTCAGGGTCTTTGCCGTTGTTTTTGAGGCGCACGGCCTCCACGGCAGGGTCACGGCTGACCAGCGCAGCCAGCGGCAGCACCACCGTGGAGTTAGCCTGTGCCGTGCGGATCTTGGCCGTGGCGGACAGGCCGGGCCGCAGATCGTCGTTATTCTGTCCGGCAATTTGGTCCAGCGTAACGACGACCTTGAAGTCCTTGGCTTCTTCCGTGCCGGTGGTGGACTGTGAGGTGGCAATGCCGGTGGTGCGTAGCAGGGCCTGATCGCCCACCTCGGTCACATGGCCCTTGAACACGCGGCCGGGGAGGGCGTCGACCACCACGTCTACCGGCTGGTCCATCTTCACGTTGACCACGTCCGTTTCGTCCACCTTGACTTCAGCGGTGACCACGGACATGTCGGCCACGGTCATCAGGGTGGAGCCCTGGGCGTTCTGGATGCCGGTGACCATGGTTTCGCCCTCACGCACGGGCACGTTCGTCACCAGGCCGTCGAAGGGCGCGCGTGAGATAGTTTTGTCCAGCGCGTCGAAATTGGCACGCTGCGAGGCGACGGCTTGGTCCACTTTGCCTCGTGCACCGGCGGTCTGCGCCTTGGTCTGGACCTGCGCTGCCTCCCGCTGTGCCACGGTGGCGGCGCTCACGTCGTAGGCGGCTTTGCGCGAGTCGTAGTCCTGCTTGGAGACCAGCTTGTTGTCATAGAGCTGCTGGTAGCGGTCAATGTCGAATTTCTTCTGCTGCAGGTCGGCCTTTGCTTGCAGGAGGTTGGCGTCGGCTGTCTTCTCCGCGGCGGTGAAGCTATTGACGTCCGTCCGCGAGGCGGTAATGTTGGCTGCCTGGGCTGCTACGGTCGCGGACGGCTGCACACTTTCGAGCGTGGCCAGCACCTGCCCCGCGCGGACGTGGTCCCCCTCCTTAGCGTACAGGTGCGTGATGCGGCCAAAGGCCGTTGCGCCAATGTTGACGTAGGTCTTGGGCTTGATCTGCCCGGTGCCTGTCACGGTCGAGGTCAGGTCCTCACGGCTGATGCGTGCCGTTGTGACGGCCACAATGCCGCTCCGGCTGCGGTACACGGCGACCCCCACTGCGATCGCGACCAGGACAGTGGCGGCAATACTCCAAAGAACCTTCTTCATCGGGTTGAACGGCTCCAGCGAACGCGGGACACTGCTGCCTATGGTACGCACTATCGCCAACAAAGTTCATGGGCGGTGCTGACGGTTATGACTCCTCTCCGTCAAAAAGGCTATAAGAGCAGGTGCCGTAGCAACGGGGTGTCGTGGGGGCGTACCGCGAGATGCGCGCACAACCAGCCAGGCTGCTTTGCATTTATGATGGTTGAGCCGGAAGAACACGTCTGGCAGGAGTCATGCGGATGAACAGGTCGGGTTGGCAGCACTGGATGATGGCAGCGGCATTGTTGCTCGGTGTAGGTTTTGCGCCTCGTGCCCACGGGCAAGCACCGGCAGCTGATCCGCAGAAGGACCCCACGCCAACCGTGAATAAGGGCGACGCACCCGAAGAGCGCCCCGACCCACTAAAGCGCCGCCTGTCGGATCGCGAGCGCATCCAGCAGAATAAGTACCTCAAGCAGGAATTAAAGCCGGACGGCACGTTCAAGAAGTGGCTCGAGCAGGATGTTGTCTGGATCATCACCGACCAGGAGCTACAGGCGTTCAAGCAACTCAAGAACGACGAGGAACGCGAAAACTTCATCGAGAACTTTTGGCTGCGCCGCAACCCCAATCCTGACTCACCGGATAACGAGTATCGCGAACAGCATTACGCGCGCATCGCCTATGCGAATGAGCACTTCGCGGCAGGCAAGCCCGGCTGGCGCACGGACCGTGGCCACATCTACATCGCCTACGGCAAGCCGGATTCGACCGATTCGCGCCCCAGCGGAGGCTCGTACGACCGACCCATTGAAGAGGGTGGCGGCCAGACTTCGACGTGCCCATTTGAGACGTGGCATTACCGCTACATCGAGGGCATCGGCGACAACATCGACCTGGAGTTTGTCGACACCTGCCAGTGCAACGACTACCACCTGACCATCGACCGCTCAGAGAAGGACGCGCTCAAGTACGTTTCCGGCGCTGGTGCCACCCTGTACGAGCAGATGGGCATGGCAAACCGGCAGGACCGCATGAGCGGCGGCTTGGAGCAGCTGGGCAAAGGACCCATGTCCTCCTCCCAGCAGAGCAAGCAGTTCGATCGCATTGCGCTCTTTGCCAAGGTGCTGGCTGCTCCTCCTATCAAGTTTAAGGACATGGAGCAGTACATCACCAGCGCGCAAATCCTGAAGGGACCACCGTTCCTGTTCGATGTGCGCACGGATTACGTCAAGGTCACGAATGACACGGTGCTGGTGCCAGTAACGCTGCAGATTCGCAATCAGGACATGACCTTCCAAACGAAGGACGGTGTTTCAACGGCCACCGTGAATATCCTGGGGCAGGTATCCAACATCAATCACCGCATCGTGCAGACGTTTGAGGATACGGTGAATGTGCAGGAGCCGTCAGAGTTTTTAGCGAAGACACAGCAAGAGCGGAAGCTGTACTGGAAAGCGCTGCCGCTACGTCCCGGCCTGTACAAGGTTGATATCGTTATTAAGGACGTGAACAACCCAGACCACATCGGAACCTGGCGGCGTTCGCTGAATGTGCCAAAGTACGATGACGACCGCCTCTCGGCGTCATCGTTGATTCTCGCCTCACAGATGTCACGCGTGCCTTCCAAGGAGATTGGTGCGGGATCGTTTGTGATCGGGAATACCAAGGTGATGCCGAGCGTTTCTCCCGGCCCGCAGACTCCCGTGGCGTTTAAGAAGGGCAACAACCTGAACTTCTGGATGCAGGTGTACAACCTGGGCATCGACGACAAGAGCAAGCAAAATAACGCCGAGATCGAGTACCAGGTGACAGACCTTACGACGAACAAGCAAGTCCTGAACACGTCTGAATCTACAGCGAAGATGAACCCGAATGCCGACCAGGTCACCCTGGAGAAGAGCCTGCCGCTGACCAGCTTGACACCTGGAAAGTACCAACTGGCCATCAAGGTCAACGACGGAGTGTCAAAGCAGCAGATCTCTCAGGTAGCTCCCTTCACAGTGGAGTAGACTTTATTGGAACTCGGGAGAGGGACACCGCACGACGGTACAGCGGGTCTCCTCCATCGATCGGATTTCCCCAGGTTCGGACGTTGAACTGCTGGGCATGGCCAGAAGACGCAGTAGGGCTATTCACCTGGTGAATCGGTTATTTCTGCAACCCGGATGTGTCCTGACGCTTCTTCTCGCGGCCACGCCGGGTGTGGCGCAGGTGAGCGGACTGAACAGGGCCGCATCTGTGACCGGGCTGGTTCGCGATAGCGAGGGCGTGCCCCAGATGGGCGCTCGCGTGGAGGCGTTGCTACCAGACGCGACAGTTGTCGGCACAGCCATCACGGACTCACGCGGGCGATACCGCTTCCTCCTACAGCCGGGCAACTACCGCATTCGGGCGACCGCCGCGCTGCTGATGCCCACCATTCGGGAGCGGCTGCAGGTGCTGAATGGCTCCCGCTCTGTGGTGGATCTCACCCTGTCTACCCTGCTGGCGCCAGATGGCTGGTTGCCGGTGTCGCGCCGCACCCGCAACGAACCGAGCGATGATTGGACATGGACCCTGCGCTCGTCTGCCAGCCGCTCCATCTTGCGCCTGACGGATGGGGAAGACACCTCGACTTCTGATGTTCCGCCTCAAGTGGTCGCTGTCTCTTCCAGCAGGCAAGAAGCGAGGCGTGGTGCGACAGCTGGCAGCGTCTCACTTAAGGAGAGCGACGGGGGCTTTGCGCGCGGTGGCAGTCACAATGTTCTGCTTCTGGCGCGCGTAAATGAAGATGGGAGTGGGGCTGTTCTGCGGGCTGACCTGTCCGGAACACGTTCTCCATACCCTGTCGCACCGTCAGCCGAGATCAGCGCGGGCCTGCAGAAGCAAACGCTGCTGAACGGACGTTCGCGGCTCATCGTCAGCTATAGCAGCCATCCCGAGCTTCTGGATAGCCGAGGTGGGAACGGACTGCAAGCCGTTACCGTGCGGTCGGGGCAGCGGATGGAGCTCGGCGACCTTGTCCGGGTGGACGTTGGTAGCGTGTTACGCAACAGTAATTTGCATGGCAACGCGTTTGCCATGGAGCCATTTTTGCGGGTAGCCGCGCGATCAGGCAGCGGTGTGGTGGTAGCGTACAGCCTAACCCATGCACGCGACACCGAAAGCCTCGACGACCTGGATCAGGCGCAGGCTGCTCTACCGGTCCCCGTTCTTCGCAATGGTCATTTACGCCAGGAAGGTGGCACACACCAGGCATTTTCTATAGAGGGTCAGATACCGGGCGGCGGAACAGCGGCCATTGCCCTCTACCGTGACAGCATGGTCAACCCACTTCTATCGGGCACAGGTCAGCTGTCAAGCGTGGAACAGCACATGGACGGGCTTATTGCGGACCCAACGACGCGCACTTTCCGCATCGCCGCCCACGACTACCGCAGTGGTGGTTTACGCGTCGCCTATCGGCATCCACTCGGCAAAAGCGCGCATGCAGGCGTGGAGTTCTCCAGCGGCGAGGCGTTGCGGGCGTCTGGCCAAAAGAACGCTCGCATCAGCGACGTTCTGAGCGGGCTCACGCCGACATCGAGCTATGTTGCAAGTGCCTATCTCGACGGCAGAGTGCCACGGACGGGTACGACTGTGCGAGCGACCTACCGGTGGCAACCCGCACATACGTTGACCGCGGTGGATGCCTTCCACATGGACGCGGACGGTGCGTACCTCTCCTGCTCCATGCGCCAATCCCTCAGTAAACTGCATTTTGTACCGCGTGGGTTGGAGGCGCTGGTGGATGTGCAGAACTTGTTGGCGGAGGGATACCAGCCCTTTGTTTCGAATGACGGCCAAACCCTGTACCTTGCGCAGACGCCGCGCATGCTGCAGGCCGGGCTGTCGTTCTCGTTCTAACCGCGCCTGCGTACCGTGCTACACTCTCGTAAGTAGCTGGCGGTCTCCTGCGATGAGCTCTCGCTCTTCTGCTGACCGCGACCAACAAGGCCACTCGGACGCGTAGCTCAACTGGCAGAGCATTCGACTCTTAATCGACAGGTTGTAGGTTCGATTCCTACCGCGTCCACCATTTCCTTCGTATAAAAGTAAGTCTCTAGCGCACCTGGTGCCCGATACAATCGGGCCATGGCTCGTCGGTCTGCCCGCTCGTTTGTACCACTTGCATTGCTGGTCGCTCTACTCGTGGTGGGACTTAACACCTGGTTTGCTGTTGCCGCGGTACGCTCGTTGCTGCAGAGTGAAAGCTGGCTGGCGCATACGTGGGAAGTCATGGGTCAGAACAGCTCCATCATGGCCGAGGTGACCACGGCTGAATCGGCGACTCGCGGTTTTCTCATCACGGGCAGTCAGCCGCTCTTGGAACCGTATCAGGCGGTGGAGGGCTCCCTTGGCGGGGACATCCAGCGCCTGAAATCTTTGACAGCCGACAACCCGGTGCAACAGAGAAACAGTGTTGATCTGCGGGTGCTTGCGGCAAACCGCATGGGTGTCTTGCGGCAGGTCATTGAAGCGCGTAAAACCTTAGGATTTGCGGGGGCGCAGGCGGTCGCGTCTCAAGGGCGCGGTGCCCGTGAGATGGAAAAGCTGCGTGCTGTCTCGATGGCCATGGGCAATGAGGAGCGTCGACTCCTGGTGAAGCGTGCGAACCAGGCGCGCCACGATGGGGTGACGGCGCTGTTCGCGGTAAGCCTTGCCTGCGTTATGGATTTGCTGATGATCGCCTTTGTGACCTACTACTTCGTGCACGAGCGGACTCTGCGGCTGGCGTCAGAGGACGATGCGGAGCGGCTGGCGGTGGCGCGCGCAGAGGCTGAGCGCAGCGCAGAAGAGGTACGCGTACTGAATGCCCAGCTGGAGCTCCGTGTGCGGGAACGCACCGCAGAGTTGGAAGCGACCAACCGCGAGCTGGAGGCCTTTAGTTATTCCGTGTCACACGACTTGCGAGCGCCGCTGCGCACGATTGACGGGTTCAGCCTCGCGCTGGAAGAGGACTACGCCGAAGCTGTGGATGGACCCGGTCGTGATTACATCCGGCGCGTGCGTGCAGGCGTTCAGCGCATGGGGCAGCTCATCGACTCACTGTTGCAGCTATCACGCATCACGCGGGTTGAACTTGCTTGTGAGCCGATTGACGTGGGAGCGATCGCGCAGCACGTGGCCGATACATTGCAGGAAGAGAATGCCGCGCGCATGCTGCACTTCCAGATCGTGTCCGGACCCCATGCGTTTGCAGACCCAAAGCTGGTGCAGGTAGCGCTCGAAAACCTGCTTGGCAACGCGGTCAAGTTCACTGGCAAACAGCCCCATGCTGACATCAGCTTCGGTTGGGACCCTGAATCGAGTGCATGGCGCGTCAGTGATAATGGTGCCGGCTTCGACATGCAATATGCACACAAGCTATTCAACGCATTCAATCGCCTGCATGGTGACAAAGACTTCAAAGGCTCTGGTATCGGCCTAGCCACGGTAGCCAGGGTCGTTCGCCGGCATGGCGGTAGGATCTGGGCAGACAGCGCCGTGGACCATGGCGCGACCTTCTGGTTTACGCTAGGATGACCGAATGGCTGAGGTGACACGTTTGATCTTGCTGGTCGAAGACGATCCGGATCACGAGTTGTTGACGATTCGTGCCCTGAAGAAAAGCAACATCGCGAACGACGTTCGTGTGGCGCGCGATGGAGAAGAGGCGATCGAGGCACTCTTCGGCCCTGATGCAATCCGGCCCCAGCTGATTCTGCTTGACCTGAAGCTGCCCAAGATCGAAGGTCTGGAGGTGTTGCGCCGCATTCGCGAGAGTGACTCCACCCGCATGCTGCCGGTCGTTGTGCTCACCTCTTCTGACGAGGAGCGAGACGTGGTGCGTAGCTACAAGCTCGGTGTCAACAGCTACATTCGCAAGCCGGTGAACTTCAACGACTTTGCAGAGGCGACGCGGCAACTCGGGATGTACTGGCTGGTTCTGAACGAATGTCCGCCGCTGAGCTAAGCCGCGACCGACTGCACGTGCTGCTGGTGGAAGACAACCAGGATGACGCGGCGTTGCTGGAGCGCCACCTGAGGCGTAGTGGCTTTGACCTTTCGCTGGTGCGGGTTGAAACCGCCTCTGAGATGCGAGCCGCATTGGCGGCACTGCTGCCCGGATTGGTGATCGCCGATTACAACCTGCCAAATTTCAGCGGGCCGGAGGCGCTGCAGCTGCTGCGCAGTGCCGGGCATGACCTGCCGTTCATCATGATGTCGGGCGCCATCTCTGAAGAGACTGCGGTGGAAAGCATGCGTGCCGGCGCACAGGACTATGTCACCAAGCAGAACCTGGCGCGGCTGGTTCCAGTGGTGGAGCGGGAGTTGCGAGAGGCAGCCACGCGGCGTGCCAGCCGGGCTGCGGAGCGTGCCTTGGCGGTGAGCGAGGCACGTTTCCACCATCTGGTGGATGCGATGCCAGTTGGGCTGCTCATCAGCCAGCCGTCAGGCCGCCTGATCTACGCGAACGCGGCTGCCGAAACGCTGCTGGGCGTTAGCCGCGAGCGCATGGTGCGGGGTGAGGTCATCCTGAGCGATGTATGCGCTACGTTGACCGGCGACTTCGACACACTGCAGGGGCGAGTGAACGAGCCGCCGTTTGAGGCGACGTGCACCGCCGCAAACGGGGAACTGCTGGACGTGTTGATTGGACTTGCGTTGCTCGAGCGCAATCCAGAAGCGGGCGAGCAGGAGCTGGCTGTATTCATCGCCGACTTGCGGCACCAGAAGCGCAGTGAACAGGTGTTGCGCCGCACAGAAAAACTGGCGGTGGCGGGCAGGCTGGCTGCGTCCATTGCGCATGAAATCAACAATCCTTTGGCGGCCATCACCAACTGCCTGTACCTGGTGCAGCAAAGCGACATGGATGCGACTGGCAGGGCTTACCTTGAGTTGGCGCAAAAAGAACTGGATCGGGTGGCGCAGATTACGGTGCAGACCCTGCGCTTCCATCGCCAGTCCAGCCGACCGATGGCGACGCGGGTAACGGACTTGATCGAAACCGTGCTGGCGCTTTTCGACTCGCGCCTCCGACGACAGGCAATCCACACGGAGTGCCGTTTCCGCGGAGTGTCACCCATCGTGGCCTATGAAGGAGAAATCCGGCAGGTGATCGTCAATGTGCTGAGTAACGCGATAGATGCCGTGGGCTCCGGCGGCTGCATCTTTCTCCGCACCACAACCACGCGCAACTGGAAGACCGGGCAACTAGGGCTTGCACTCAGCATTATGGACAACGGCAGCGGCATGAGCGCGGATACGACGGCACGCCTGTTCGAGCCGTTCTTTTCCACCAAAGGCATCACGGGTACGGGCCTAGGTCTGTGGGTGTCGAAAGAGATTGTGGACCGCCACGACGGGACTATTCAGGTTCGCAGCCGACAGGCGACGGAGGGTAGCCCAGGCACAACACTCTTTCGCATCTTTCTGCCGGCGGAGGGAGTCCCAGCACCTGCCGTGATGGAGGTGGCCGGGATTTAAGCGCCGCTACTCGATAAAATCGATCTGTGCGCGATGCGGAATGATGCCGCGTTCGTAGCCCATGTCGAGCAGTGTGTGGATGGCTTTGCGGCCGTCGTCCCCGTAGTTCAGGGTGCGTTCGTTCACATACATGCCCACAAACTTGTTTGCCAGCGATGTGTCCAGATCACGCGCAAACTGCATGGCGTACTCGAGTGCCGCAGGACGATCGTCCATGGCGTGCTGAATGGAATCCCGCAGAGCCTGCGTGGTAATCCGCATGGCTTCAGGGCCGAGTGAGCGCCGAATCGCATTGCCGCCGAGTGGCAGTGGCAGGCCGCCGGTCTGGTCTCGCCACCACTGTCCCATGTCCAGGATCTTGTGGAGACCACTGTCGCCGTAGGTCAACTGGCCCTCGTGGATGATAAGCCCGGCCTCGAATTCGCCAGCGTTCACACGCGGAATGATCTGATCGAACGGCACGGTCACCGTCTCAATGTCAGGCGCAAACAGCTTGAGCGTTAAGTATGCGGTTGTAAGCGTTCCTGGCACAGCGATGCGGAGCTTGCGTATGTCGCCCACCGTGTACTTACGCGGCGCGACGATCATGGGCCCGTAGCCGTCACCCACGGAGCCGCCGCACGCCATCAACGCGTACTCCTGCTGCAGGTACGGGTAGGCGTGAAATGAGATGGCCGTAACGTCGTAGTAGGGGTCGTTAATGGCGCGCTGATTCAGGGTCTCGATGTCGGTGAGGACGTGAGTGAACTTGTAGCCCGGTACACGAATCTTGTTCGTGGCTAGACCGTAGAACATAAAAGCATCATCGGAATCTGGGCTGTGCGCGATCTTGATTTCGCGCACGGGGGTCGCAACAGTACTCATGTCGAGCGAATCCTCACTGCATTGTTAAAGATGGAAGGCGTATCCAGAACTGATCGTTCGCTCTGCCAGAAAGCGAGTGCACTACCGCAGATGCGCAAAGCCCCTCAGCCAGATACCGCAAAGCGATGAAAACCAGGTGCTAACCGCATCAGCCGCACCTGTCTTCGCCAACCCTTATTGTAGCGCCGCTTTGCCGACTGATAGCGGCAGCCGTGTGACCGGATGCAATCGTCGGTGCGCCGCTGTAGCACCTATAAAGGTAACTTTCGCGATACCGCCCTTGCATGTTGCCTGCACTGCCTTTCTACTGAATGAATGAATGCCAACGGTCACCAGCACAGCAGAAGGGGAGCAACGTTCGTAGTTCGCTCAGCTGCTCGCGGTGTGTTTGGCGCACGCCGCCGCATTGCCACGTGTGCTGTGTTTGTGCTGGCTGTGGTGTTGGGTTTTCACGTCATTTTTGGGCATAACGGCCTTATCGCGTACCGTGCCAAGCGGTCCCAGTTACAGGGCCTGCGCGAGCAGTCCGTAACTCTGCAGGATGAAAACCGGCAATTGAAGCACCACGTTGACAGGCTTACCCAGGACCCAGACGCTGTGGAGCATGAGGCAAGGGAAGCACTGCATTACACCCGCCCCGGCGAAGTCATTTACACACTGTCACCCGGTCGCCCCCGTCCCTAGTGTTTTAAGTTCCGTTGGCTGGGACGCTTGGTACCGTCTGCGGAGCAGACGGTCGGGGTGCCGGGGTTTGGGTACCTGGTCCCAGGCCCAGCTTGATAAGTGCTCTTGAGTCGGGGATCATCTTGGTCTGCCAGCCGTTATCTGCCTGCAGCTTTTGCATGGCCGCCTGGCTGCTGCCGTCCCAATGCCCCGTCACTTCCTGCAGATAACCCGCTTTCACCAGGGCTGTCTGGATTTCAGTGGCACGTGTGTCATCAATCGCGCGCGGTTTAGCAGCGCCGGTCTGCCGGGCGTGGGTCGATTTGGCTTGTTTGCTGCGAGTGTGCCTGGCAGAGGTGGGTCCCCGCCGAACGTGAGAGGCGTCGGCACTTTCCGCCGCCAGCAGGCGGGGAAACACGCCCGCGTAACGACGACCATGCCCCAAATTCGCCCGTCCTCTTCGCGGGATAGCCTGAAATAGCCGCATCAACAACTTACTAGATCAAGGCAGCTTCGCTTCGGAGAGCAGTCCGTTACGAGTGGAGAAAATAGCAATGGGCAGCCGATACTCTCGGCTGCCCAAGTGCAACTTGGTGCTACGGCAACCGGCCACCCAGCAGG
>CALMOM010000024.1:9754-19364 GCA_937873305.1 uncultured Terriglobus sp. | reverse complement strand
TTACCGCGCGACTGCGAAGGCCTTACCGCGAAGACAACGTCGTCACCCGATTTGAGCGAACGCACAGCAGCGCGGAAGGTATTCAGGTCGGTCACCGGCTTGCGGTTGACTTCGGTGATGATGTCGCCCTTACTGAGGGGCAGATCATCAGCAAAGGAACCGGGTTTGACTGAGTTGACAACCACACCTCCGCTTAACTTGAGCCGAGATGCAACCTCACCCGGGACTGCACTGACGGACATACCGAGCCGATCCTGTGCAACATCTGGAGCGTCCGGAGTACCTGGATTTTCCTCTTCACCAGCACCGTCCGTTTTGGCTACCATTTCAGCGCGATCTGCAATGGCCACGGTTGCCTGGCTCTGCTTGCCGTCCCGCAGGTAAGTTAAGCGCACAGAGGAACCTGGGCGGCGCGGTGAGATGTTGGAGACAAGGTCATCCCCGTCCTTTACTGGCTGGCCGTCGATCGCAGTGATGACATCCTGCTTGCTGATGCCCGCTTTATCGGCAGGGAAGCCAGGCGTCACAGACGCTACCAGTACGCCGCCGCTTGCGAAGCCGTACACCCGGCTCACCGAGGAGGACATGCGCGGTTGAAAGCTGATGCCAAGGCTGCCGCGAGTCACCTTATGTTCCGGCGACACGAGCATGTTGTACACGTTGATGACCGTGTTCGATGGCACCGCGAAACCGACTCCGACAGAGCCCATGGACTGCGTATAAATCGCGGTGTTGACGCCAATCACTTGTCCAGCCATGTCAAGCAGAGGGCCACCCGAGTTACCGGGGTTGATGGCGGCGTCCGTCTGAATGAACTTCTGAAACTGGCTGCCACCGCCGCTAGGGTCTACGCGGTTTTTCGCGGACACGATGCCCGCAGTGACAGTTAGCGACAGGCTGAATGGGCTACCGATGGCAAGTACCCAATCGCCTACCTGAGAGCCGTCAGAATTGCCAAGTTTCACCGTGGGCAGCGCCTGCGGTGCGTCAATCTTGATCACGGCGATATCGGTATCTTTGTCGACGCCAACGACATGGGCGGGACGACCCGGATCGCTTTCTGAATCCGTGGAGAGCTTGACGTTGATCTTGTCAGCCTTGTCCACCACGTGATTATTGGTCACGATGTAACCGCGTGAGTCGACGATAAAGCCAGAGCCAAGTGCTCGACGTTCGCCCCCGCCTGGGCCACTGTCATCATCATCGTCGCCGCCACCGCCTTGGCCGCCAAAGAACCGGTTGAAGAAGTCCTGCATGTCACCAGGATCGCCCTGTTGCCCGCGCCGACTGTTGCGCGAGGCATGCGGATTGGTGCTCTGCTTGGGCAACGACTCGGTATTGATGTTGACGACCGCCGGACCGACTTCCTTGGCAATCTTAGTGAACTGGTTTGCTTCGGACATCACCGGCGGGATGCGCAGCGGAGCGGCATCCGAGGTGTCCACCTTTTGTTGTGCCCCGTGTACGGTGCCGGTGAGCAGCGAACCAGCAAGAACGCCGGCAGAAAGCGTTCCAAGCAGCACAAAGCTGCTTGCCAGCCGATGTGCGCGAATCTTTTCAGAGAAGGACTTATGCGGTTCCATGTGATTTGTCGTGTCCTCGATCGGTACGGCATGTGGGCCTGTGTCTCAGGCCGGTCTGGATTTTAGACGCCCACAGCCCTAATTTGTATGCGTGTGACAGAAGCGACTTTTGCCAGAATACCGTCGTTTGCTCTGCAAATTTCTCTCTTGCTGAAGCTCATCGCTCTGCAGGAGCGTTGTTGCAAAAGTCGAGCAAGACCAGCAGCACGCGCCGCAGGGCTAAATCGCGGCCCCGCGCGTCATACCACTCGTAGGTGGTGTGAATACCGCCCGCGCTGCCACCCGCTCCGATGGCGATAGCCTCGCGGCCCAGGGCCAGGGGGATGTTGGCGTCGGTGGAACCGAGCCGCTCCTCGGTTCGCAGCCGCAGGTGGCGGTCCACTGACTGCACCGATTGCAGCAGGCGAGACCCTGCCAGCAGCGTACCCGCCGGGCGTTCGCCGATCAGCGTGATCGTCGAGCGGAGGGCGGAGTTGCCGCAGTCATTAGCATGGAGCACGGCGTCCTCCACGGCGCGATAGAGCCGGACCTCCAGCGCCAGCAGTTCCCTCGCGTCAGTCGATCGGAGGTCGAAGGTGGCAACGGCAGATTGCGGCACGGCAGTAATGGAAGTTCCGCCCCTGATTTCGCCAACATTGAGCGTCGTACGCGGTCGTGTGGGCAAGGGTTGGGCCATGAGAGTGGTGATGGCCGCCGCCAGCGCCGCAATCGGATTGGGAACGGAGGCGTCCGTCCACGCGTGGCCGCCGGGGCCGCTGAGTTCCACGCGAAAGCGGCGGCTGCCCAGTCCGCGGGTCACCACCGTTCCAATGCCTGCACCTTCCAGGGCAATGGTGCCGATGATGCGGTGGGCCAGCGGCGACTGCGTAAACAGGTAGCGCATGCCGCGCAGGTTGCCCTCCGCCTCTTCACCCACGTTGGCCGCAAACAAGACATTGGTCCGGGTTTCCAACTCGCTGGCCTGCAGCGCGGCAGCAATGGCCAACAGACCGGCCAATCCTGCGCCGTTATCTGCCGCACCAGGACCATGTAATACCGTGTCCTCGTCACGCAGGGCGAGCGGCGTACCCGGGGGGAACACCGTGTCCAAGTGGGCGGATAGCATCACCAGCGGAGACGTGCCATTGTCGGCGCGCAAAAAGGCAATCGCGTTGCCCTCCTCGTCGCACCCGACGTCCTGCAGACCGAGTTCGCGCATCCGCTCTCCCATCCACTGTGCGCGGGCTGCTTCGCCGAACGGGGGCGCAGGGATGGCGACCACCTCACGCTGCCACCCGCGGATACGTTGCTCCTGCAGGTGCAGCCATCGAAAGGCACGATGTACTCCCGGCAACTCTGCCAGGCGCGCCACGCGCAGGTGCGGCTGCAACTCGCGGTCGGGAAAGATCACGCGGTGACCGTCTCACGCTGGGCTGCGGCGGGGTCGGTCGTGTCGCAACGGTAGACCACCTGCACCAGGTGCAGACCCTGCGGCGGTGCGGTAGGCCCGGCGCGGCGTCGGTCGCGCGCTGCAAGAATGGCGGGCACCTGCCCAGGGTCTAGCCTGCCCGCGCCCGCCAGCACGCAGGTGCCGACGATGTTGCGCACCATATGGTGCAGAAAGCCGCTGCCGGTCACGCGGTAGACCAGGGTGTGCTCGCCCCTGTGTTGCCAGGCTGAGTTGAAGATCGTGCGGGTGTTGTCAGCAAGGGACTCTGCCTGGCGTTGGGTCCGGTCCGGATCAGAGGCTGCAAAGGAGGTAAAGTCGTGCGTGCCTGTCAGATGTCCTGCGGCCAGGTTCATGGGTTCAGAGTGCAACGGCCAGCGGCAATCCCACGAGTAGCGCGCGGTAGCGGGCGGGCAGATCGCTTCAGCCATGCTGCCGGGCCTGCGGCGCTGAAAGATGCGGTACTCGTACGTTTTGTGCAGCACACCGGCTCGGGCATGAAAACCAGGTACCACGTGCTGAACTGCCATTATCCGTATGGACGATGGCAGCTTGCGATTGAGTGCGCGTAGCAGGCGGTCTGCGGGAATGGCCGCGCGAAGCAGCAGCGAAACGGTTTGTCCCTCCGCGTGAACACCCGTATCCGTCCGTCCTGAGCCCTGGGGCAAAGTTGTTTCACCGGTGACCTGGCGAATGGCCTCGGCCAGGGTGCCCTGGATGGTTGGAAGACCGGGCTGCACCTGCCAGCCGAAGTAGCCGGTTCCGTCGTAGGCAAGAACCAGGCAGAAGCAGTTGCCCTCTGTTTCAGCCAATGCAGTATGGGTCTGGTGGAACATCCTGACTCTTTGAACCGTACCATGGGTACTGACGCGCCATTGCTATACTTTAGGCTCACGGAAGCCGTTGCATGCAGGCGCAATCCTCAAGGTTGGCCCGCTTGTGCGCGGATTTGCAGGTCAGGAACAGTTTCGTTGAGGTCTGGTGTTTGCGGAAATAGTGCGTCCGCGCCCGTGCAGTGCGCGTCCTGTATAGGACACCGTAGTAGAGCTGGAGAGAAGCGTGAAAGCAGTGACGATGCAGGGAGCGGCGAGTGTGGCTCTGCTGCTGTTGGGAACCGTTCCGCCGCAGGCAGCATTTGCGCAGCAAACACCCACTCCGGGAGCGGGTAGCGGTCGGGGTGCCCAAACGAACCCGACGGCTCCAGCGGCTCCACAGGCCCAGCAGGTGGACACCACGGGACGCCCCGGCCTGCCGCAGGCCCCGGAACCGAGCCATCCTGGCGCGCTCTACCTCCGCGAGAACGCGCGGGACTATACCCAACCCAAGGGCCACACCTTTCGCAATCCGCTTGCGCCCTACACCGCTACGGATTACGACGCTCCCCGGCTCAGCAACACGCCGCGCCTGGGCGATCTCTTGCGTGATGGCCGCATCTTTCTCAGCCTGTCGGACTCGGTGCTGCTGGCACTGGAGAACAACTACGACATCGAAATTGCGCGGGTCAACCTAGACATAGCCGACACAGACATTCTGCGAGCCAAGGCGGGCAGCAGCCTGCGGGGTGTGTCCACCGGTCTGATTACGAATACGCTGGGCGGTACATCGTCCACCGTGACAGGTGGCGGCGGCCCCGGTGGCACCTCCACCGGCTCTGGCGGTACCAGTACCGGTGCTTCCGGCCTTGTACTCAGCACCAACGGTGGCGGACCGCAGCCTTTGAACCGGGATGGCCTGCTCACAGGTACGTTGCAGTACGAAGATCAGACCACGCCGGGTGGTTCCAGCTTAGGCGGCAGCAGTTCGTCAACCAGCACCACAGGCACAGGAACCACGACTGGTACAGGCACCGGAACTGGTACCGGCACAGGCACTACTACCACCACAGGGACCGGTACAGGCACGACGACCACGACAGGGTCCGGTACTGCCAACCTCTTCAACGCAAATCCCACGGTGACCACCACCGGTACATACAACTTTGCGTACCAGCAGGGCTTCATCACCGGCACACAGTTGAATGTGTCGTTTTCAAATTCGCGGGTGTCCTCGTCCTCTACACTCACCAGCTACCGGCCCAACTTTAACTCTGCATTTCGTGCCACGGTGACGCAGCAGTTGCTGCAGGGCTTCGGTCCAGCTGTACAGAACCGCTTTGTAGTGCAAGCCCGCAATGACCGGCGGATTGCAGACTCCGCGTTTCGGCAGCAGCTGATTTACACCATCACCCAGGTTGAGAGCATCTACTGGTCGCTGGTGAGTGCGTATGAAGATGTGCAGGCCAAAACGCGCGCGCTGCAGCAGAGCACGCAACTGGCGTCGGACAACCGTCGTCAGCTGGAGATTGGCACGCTGGCACCGCTGGACATCGTCAACTCCGACCAGGCGGTGGTCACGGACCGGCAGTCACTGACCACGTCACAATCCAACCTGGAGTACCAGCAACTGCTGATGAAGCAGGCCATTGTGCGTGACCTGAACGACCCGCAACTGGCCACTGCTCCCGTGGTGCCGACCGACCGCGTGAGTCTCGAGCGTCTCCAGGAAGAGGACATGCCGGTGGAGGACCTGGTCAAACAGGCCTACGTCAACAATCCCTCGATTGAGCAGGCCGCGCTGAATATGGCGAATAACATCATCACCATCAAGGCCGAGAAGAATGGGTTGCTGCCGATCCTGAATGCGTACGCCTTTTACGGCGGCACGGGCATCGCGGGTACAGTCAACCCGACGTCGACCATCTGTACGTCGAATCCGGGTGTTGCAAATTGCGGACTGACCAATGTGGGCGGGTACGGCACAGCCTTCACCAATGGCCTCAACAACAGCGCACCGGACCGCGGTTTTGGTGCGACGCTTCAGGTTCCCATCCGCAACCGTCCCGCACAGGCGGACCAGGTGCGCTCGCAAATGGAGTACCGCCAGGCGCAAATGCGGCTGCAGCAGCTCTATACGCAGACCCGCATCCAGGTTATTAACGGGCAGTTCGCGCTGACCAACGACCGTGCCTCCGTGGTAGCGGCACAGGCCAGCCGCGACTACCAGGCGCAGGCATTGGACGCGGAGCAGAAACGGTTCCGCCTGGGTGCCTCTACCACGGCTAACGTGTTGCAGCAGGAGCGCAACCTGGCCACGGCAGACAACAACCTGATTACGGCCACTGCAGTCTATGCACGTGACCGTGCCGCGCTGTTGCAAATCCTGGCAAATACGCTCGACCGCTACGGCGTCTCGCTGGACCAGGCCGCGGCCGGGCAGATTACGACGCAGCCTGCGATCCCCGGTCTGACCGCGCCGCAAGCACCTGCCGCGCCTAAACCACTGACCAGTACGCCCGACCCGCTGCCGCCGGATACAACCCGCCCCGCCGCGGGCAGTCCTTCGGGCATCGTTGTGCCGAACAGCACTGGTAACCCGGCTCCCGCTGCACCACCGCAGTAGCGCTTTGGCAGAGCACGAGGGAGAGGGCAGGCCATGCGGTCTGCCTCTTCGGCATTAGCACGTTAGCACCCAACTACACTCAAGCCATGGAGTCAGTCGTTCACAATTCTCTCGCGGACGCGACGTCCGTATACCTGCGTTCTGCCATGCACCAGCCGGTGCAGTGGCTGTCGTGGGGGACGGAAGCCTTTGCACGTGCAGAGGCAGAGGACAAGCCGGTGCTGCTCGACATCGGCGCGGTGTGGTGCCACTGGTGCCATGTCATGGACCGCGAGAGTTACGAGATCGCCGAAGTCGCTGCGTTGATCAACGAGCACTTCGTGGCGATCAAGGTAGACCGCGACGAACGGCCGGACCTGGACGCACGCTATCAAGCCGCGGTCAACGCCATCAGCGGGCAGGGTGGCTGGCCGCTGACTGTTTTTCTTACGCCAGAGGGCAAACCCTATTTTGGCGGCACCTATTTCCCGGCAGCGGAGCGCTACGGGCAGCCCGGCTTTGAACGGGTCCTCCGCACGATGGCCGGCTCGTTCTACCAACAACGGGAAGAAGTGGAAGAATCGGCGAGCAGCGTCATGGAGGCCATCGAGTACGGCGAGAGCTACGACGGGCCGCCGGTGAGCTTAGCGGAGCCGTCTGCGGCTATGCATCTGTTCAACAAGCTGGTGGATACAACGCTGCAGCAATTCGACGTGCAGCATGGTGGCTTTGGCTCGCAGCCAAAGTTTCCGCATGCCGCTGCGCTTGATCTACTGATTGAGGCCTCAGGGCGCGGGGGCGTGAAGGCAGAGCAGGCGCGGAACGCCGCGCTGACCACGCTGCACGCCATGGCGCGTGGCGGCATCTTCGACCAGCTGGAGGGCGGCTTCCATCGCTACTCCGTGGATGCGCGGTGGGTGGTACCGCATTTCGAAAAGATGCTGTATGACAATGCGGTCTTGTTGAGCACGTACGTGCGTGCAGCCCAGCAGTTTGGCGACGCGGAGTGCCGGGACACGGCGACAGTCCTGCTGGACTGGATGATTTCGACCCTCCTCGACTCGAAACATGGCGGCTTCTTCTCCTTGCAGACCGCCACATCGCTGCCGGACAGCAAGGATACCTATTACACGTGGACCCGTGATGAGGCCGCTGCCGTGCTGACCGAGGACGAATTGCGTCTGGCCGAGGCGTACTTCGACCTGGGCCCCATCGGTGACATGCCCTCCGATCCCGCCCGCAACGTGATCTTTCGGCCAGTTGCGCTGGACCAGGCGGCACAGCAGGCTGGTGTGGACGTCGGCTCTGCGCACGCGTTGCTGGGGCAGGCCAAGCGGAAACTGCAATCGGCGCGAAAGCAGCGTTTGGCTCCCCCGGTGAGTCGCGCCATGTATACGGCCTGGAACGGCATGGCCATCTCGGCCTTTGTGAAGACGGCACAGGTGCTGAACAGGCCGGACGCTCTGCTGCATGCGCAGCGCTCGCTGGACCGCGCCCTGTCAGCGGTGGTGACAGATGGTGCCGTGGCGCACGTCATTGCTTGTGAGGACGCGCAGGCGCAAGCGCCACAGGTGCCGGGCATGCTGGACGACCACGTCCTGCTGGCACATGCCTGTTTGGACATGTGGGAGGCGAATGGAGACGCGTCGTACCTGCGTACGGCCGAGCGGATTGCGGAGGTGCTGCTGCTCCGGTTTCGCGACGCGGAACGTGGCGGGTTCTTCGACGTACCGACAGATGAGCCAAAGATGCTGGGAGCTCTTGCAGCGCGGCGCAAGCCGGTGCAGGATGCATTTACGCCCGCAGGCAACTCCTGCGCGGCGGCGCTGCTGCTGCGCCTGTACACGGCGACAGCTGACGAACGGTTCAATCAAGCTGCGCGGAAAACCTTAGAGTGTCTCGCGGGAGTAGTGGAACACCTGGGCCTTTACGCCGCCACCTTTGGACTTGCACTAGTCCGACTGACATCAGCGCGCTGAACATTCGCTGTGCGCCCTGCAAATTCTCAGCGTACGTGAAAGGCTTTGATGGCGATGGCGTTGGGCTGCGCCCCCACGGGCAGCATGGTCAGCAGTTCGGGTCCGTTGGTGTCACGGGTGCGGATCACGGCCACATCGCCGCTCTTGCTGTCGGCCACCAGCAGCACGGGGCGGCCCGGCGACAAGGCGATCGCGTCGGGCTGTGGACCAGTGTGCACGGCATTGCTCATGCGGCCCTCGTCGATGGAGTACAAGCTGACAGATTCCGCGCCAAAGTTGGTGATCCACAGCGAGCTGTTGTCCGCGCCCACAACGCCCTGCGAAGGCTGCGACCCGATGGGATAGGTGCTGCCCACCTCGTTGGTGAAGGTGGAAATTTCACTAATGCTGTTTGAGCCGAAATTGCTGACAAAAAGCTCGCCACCATCCGGCTTGACGGCGAGGTGCACGGGCGTTTTGCCCACGCGCAGGCGGCCCAGCAGGTGGTCCTGCAGCGAGGCCGGATCCTGCTTCGCCGGCCAGGAGCCAGGCACGGATGCCAGGCTGATGGCGAGGACTTCGTCTGCGCCCGAGCAGGTGATGAAGGCCTTGGACGAGTCGGGCAGGATGGCAACGTCGGTGGCCTGCGCGCAGCCGCCGAAGGCAGCGCGAAAGTGTGGCGCCGGGGTTGTACCGAGGTTGTACACCGAAACTGACCCACTGCCGCGATTGCTGACGACAAGCGCCCGCCCGTCCGGCGAAACTCGCGCCAGGCCGGGCTGTTCGCCCGAGCCCACTGTCGCGATTTCGCGACGGCCCTGCAGATCGATCACGCTGACCGTATTGGTGCCGGAGTTCGCCACATAGCCGCGTTCGCCCTTGGGGTCCACGGCGATGCTGTAGGGAGCCTTGTGGACCGGAATGGAAGCGACAACCGTATTCGTACCGGCGTCGATCACGCTAACAGTGCCGCTTTTTGTATTAACCACATAGGCTTCATTCCGGAGGGGATTGACGGCGACGCCCGTAGGATCGCTCCCCACACGCAGAGTGCGATCGGGCCGAAAATTGACGAGATCTAGCACGGTCACCGTCCCCGCACCGCCGTTGGTGACGTAGGCATACTCCCGGTAGTCATTGCTCACCTGCGGAAAGCGCATGTGGCGGCAGCCCGAAAGCAACAGGAACGAACAAAGTCCGGCAGCACCGGCCACGCGTGCGAGGGT
>CALMOM010000024.1:0-9744 GCA_937873305.1 uncultured Terriglobus sp. | reverse complement strand
CGTCCGCGACCAGCGGAGGCCGAGCCAAGCGGCGTAGCCGAACTGCGCGACGGCCACAAGGATATACGCGACCCAGAGGAAGTGAATGCTGTTAACGCCCTGTTCCACCGTCAGACCTCTAGCGCCTGCAGCGCTATCTGCTCGGTAGCGACCTGTTCGCGGCGAACCACGGCGTAACGCCCCCAAACCAGCACCACACCCCACACGAACCAGGCGGCCATATTGATCAGGAACGCAGGCCACATCGAGGGGTCCAGCGATCCTTCGCCGGTCAGCACGGGCGCGGGATGCTGCGTGCGCCACCAGCGGATAGACATGAAGACAATGGGCACGTCGATGCCCGCAAACACGCTGAGCACGGCGGCGACGACCGCACTCTGGCTGCCCGCGGAAAAGCGGCGCACCAGCAAATAGCTGACGTAGAGCAGAAAGAGCATTAGGAAGCTGGTAAGGCGGGCATCCCATGCCCACCAAATGCCCCACACTGGCCGCCCCCAGAGCATGCCGGTGGCCAAACCAAGGCCGACGTATAGCACTGTGACCTCAGCGGTAGCTATCGCAAGGGCATCAAGCTTTTCCGCAAGCGCCACCCTTGTGCGCCGGAAGTATAGAAAGGCAATCGAGGCGACCATGTTGACGTACGGAAACACCTCGGCGGAAATGTTGATGGGAACGTGCCAGTAGAAAATGCGGTAGACCGGCCCCATCGTGGCTTCGACGGGCGCGACAAATACGGCCTCGTAGAAGCCAAAGCCGAGCAGGGCCACGCTGAAGGCGCACAGGATGAAGAAGAGCCGCTTCATGGTCATCCCAGTCTACCGTTTACTCCGCGTGCAGCACGGTCGGGAACAGCAAGATGCATGCCGTCGTAAAAATCACGTCAAAGCCCAGCAGCATGCGAATCCACAGCTGCGGCTCGAAGTCGCCGGTGATGACGCCGGTGGTGGCCTGCACCACGCCCAGCAGCGCCGGTATCGAAATAGGGAAGAGCGCTGCAGGCAGCATCAGTTCGCGATTGCGGCTGTTGAGGCCAAGCGCGGCGAAAAAGGTGCCGTTGACCACTATGGCCCATGTGCCCAGCGGCAAGATGAGCAGAAGCCATCTCACCTCGCCCAGCGGATGCAGGTTATAAAAAACGGCGAAGACCGGTGCCAGCGCAAGTTCGATCACGCTGACAAAGATCAGGTTCGCCAGCGCCTTGCCCAGGAACAGCGCACTAGCAGGGCTGGCGGACATGCGGTGCGCATCCAGCACCTGGTTGCGGCGTTCGCGCTCCCAGCTGATGTTGAGTGCGGTCGTCGCGGCAAAGAGCAGACCCACCCACAGCAGGCCGCCGCTCATCTGCCGTGCCAGCGTGGGGAAGCCGGTGGGATCGAAGGCCATGGCAAAGACGACCGTGACCAGCAGCGTGAAGAAGAGCATGCCCGCAATGGCGTCGCGGCTGCGCCATTCCAGCCGCAGGTCTTTGCGCAGGTGCAGCCAGACGGTTCGTAGATAGATCATGCGGAAGGAGCCTTGGTCAGGTCGGCAACGACCGCTTCGCTGGCGCGGAGATAGTCCGCTGCTGCAAGCAGAAGTTGCAGACCGCGCTGCCCGGCTGAGACGCTGACGGTATCGAACAGCTCCAGCGTGTCATCGGCAAAAGCGCGGAAGGGCTTCTTTGCGCCCATCACGGTGACTCCGCCTCGAACGTAGCCGGTGAGCGGCTCCACCTCTTTCAAGCTGGCAAGCTCGGCCTTCTTCGCACCGGCCGCAGCAGCAAGCTTCTTCAGGTCGAGTTCCCCGTCGCCGGGTACAACGGCAAAGACGTGTTCACCATCGTGCAGTTTGCACAGCAGCGTCTTGAACACCTGCTCGGCGGGCATACCGATTTTGGCCGCAACGGCGGGCGCGCTCAGGTCGTTCAGGTCCACAGCGTACTCGCGCAGGTCGTACCTGATGCCCAGCTTATCCAGCAGGCGCGCCGCATTGGTCTTCACGCGGCGGCTGCCTGGGGTATTACGATCGACCCCGCACGCATCTCCACCACGCTGTCCGCCACGTCAGAGACCAATTCGTATTGGTGTGTGGTGATGATCACGGTGCGCCCGCCAGCGCCAGCGAGCGGCCAGGTGCGGAAATCGAGCAGGAGTTGCACCAGCTCGCGCGCGCCCGCCGCATCCATGTTGCTGAAGGGCTCGTCCAGCAGCAGCAATTCCGGGTCGCCCACCAGTGCACGCGCCATAGAAACGCGCTGGCGCATGCCTTGTGAAAACTGCGAGACGGGCCGCGTCAGGGTCGGGTCCAGGCCGACGGCGCGCAACGCCATCTCTGGCGATCCGGTGCAGTCGCAGTTGGCACCCGGGTGCTGCAACCGCGAGAAGTAGCGGAGGTTTTCCATGGCGGATAGCTCGTCGTACAGCATGGGCGCGTGACTCATATAGGCAATGCGGTCGCGCCGTTGCAGCGGGTCGCCGCCCAGCAGGTGCACTATGCCAGAAGAGGGTGTAATCAGACCGGCAATCACGCGCAGCAGTGTCGATTTGCCAGCGCCGTTTGGCCCCAGAAGCACGTGAAAACCGCCCGCGGCAAAGGTGCACGACACGCGCTTGAGTGCGGCAAAGCTGCCGTAAAGCTTGGAGACGATTCTCACCTGCACGGCAGGTGCCGGAACGGGCGCGGTCTGCATCGTCTTGAGTATAGGGTGCACATTCCCCTTGCGGAATGCAGGTGTGGATGTAGAGTGGCCGCATGGGAACTCCAGGCTACCTGCCATACACGAATCCGGGCATGCCTATTGTGCCGCCACCTCCGCGTTTGCACTGGGGTTGGGTACTCGTCTTGTCTCTCCTGACGCGGGGGCTCTTCGGCGAGATCTGGCTGGTGGTCCAGGCGAACTGGATACGTCGCGTTACCGGGCGCAGCGAAGCGCGGACGTGGGCAATCTTGAATATCGGCGCGATTCCGTTGCTCGTCCTCGTAGCCAGTGTCTTTGGGACTCTATTGAGCTCACAGGGAGTTGCACTGACCGGGAACCAGCGTTCGTGGCCGGCACTTCAAGCCTTTGGTGGCCTTTCAATCCTTGCCGTACACGTGACCACGGTGTTCAAGATGCGTGCTGAACTAGAGAACGCACCCGTTGGCATCCCGCTGGGTGGTGTCATGACGTTCTTTTTTGGCCCCTTTTACTTTCAGTACTTTCTGCGCGACTGGGTACCGTTGGAGCACGGTGCCGCTACGCCGTACGCCCAGTACACGTACGCTAGTGTGCCGCCGCAGGCATAAGCGCCGCAGTAGATGGTGGTGCGGCCTTCGCGCCACCCTTGGCGGGGGCATATTTACTGGCGCACTTGGCTTGGAGTTGGTTCGCCTGGAAGACGCCGTCGCGGCCCAGGTGGCCCATCGCCAGCGCCTGCGCGTCATCCTTGAAGGTGTCGGGCGGTGGCTCGCTGCCGTTGTAGTTCACCGGCAGCTCCTTGCCCAGTTCCAGCAGTACAAAGGTGGCGTGTGTGCCCACGTGCTGAATGGAACCGGGCTTCACGTTGCCTGCCACGCGGATGTTGCGCGTGTAGGCCTTGCCACCCATGCTCTGCAGCTCGCCAATGGTGCAGTAGTAGCTTTTGCTGTCGCGCGCGCCGCTAACGGCCAAGTACAGCACCGCCGCGATGATGACCACGGTGGCAATCAAAATCGTTCGGGACGATGTATCTTTTGCAGCCATAACAATATTCTAGACGTCGTTCAGCGAAGGAGGTTTGCACGGTGCATCGACTATCCGTCCTCAAGACAGGTGAGTGGCAGGTGGTCACCCTCCTGCTGTGCGCATCCGCGGTGTTGTTCGTTTGCGCCGGCTGGCAACTTCACCATCGGCACCGCACCGCCGGCCGCGCTAACGATGCCGTGGTCATCCTGGAGTGCGTCACCGCTATCGCCATCTTGGCTGTTCAGGTACGCCGACTGCGTCGCTGACGATATACTTCGCCTGACAGGTCAAGGCAGGAGAACCGCGACGCATGAGCATACTCGCAAGCATGAACGGCAACGGAAACCACACCAACGGCAACGGGTACGCCGTGCCGAAGCCGCGCGCCGAGTGGATTGTGAAACGCCACGAGGAGGCGGCGCGCACCGGCGACACCAACGTGAGCCAGATGCACTTTGCGCGCAGGGGCCTGATCACCGAGGAAATGGCCTACGTTGCGCATAAGGAGAAGCTCGACGCCGAGTTCGTCCGCGCGGAGATCGCCAAGGGCACGATGATCATCCCGGCCAACATCATGCACCCAGAGTTGGAGCCCATGGCCATTGGCGTGGGTTCGCTGTGCAAGATCAACGCCAACATCGGTAACTCGGCACTTGTGTCGAACGTGGACGAGGAACTACGCAAATTGCACACCGCCGTGCACTACGGCGCGGACACCGTCATGGACCTGTCCACGGGCGGCGATATCCCTATGATTCGCGAAGCAATCATTCGGCACTCGCCCGTGCCCATCGGAACCGTGCCGCTGTACGAGGCGCTAGGCCGCGTCAAGCGTGTGGAAGACCTGAACATCGACCTCTATCTCGAAGTCATTGAGGAGCAGGCTCAGCAGGGTGTGGATTACTTCACCATCCACGCGGGCGTGCTGATCCAGTACGTGCCCATGGTGTCCAAACGCATCACCGGCATCGTGAGCCGTGGCGGCGCCATCATGGCGCAGTGGATGACGGCGCACCACAAGCAGAACTTCCTGTACGAAAACTTTGACCGCATTACCAAGGTGATGGCGAAATACGACGTCAGCTACTCGCTGGGCGACGGCCTACGCCCCGGCTGCGTGGCCGATGCCAGCGACGAAGCGCAATTTGCTGAGCTCAAAACGCTTGGCGAGCTCACACGCGAGGCTTGGAAGAGTGACGTACAGGTCATGATCGAGGGTCCGGGCCACGTGCCGATGGACAAGATCAAGGAGCAGGTGGACAAGGAAGTGGAGTTGTGCGACGGTGCTCCCTTCTACGTCCTTGGCCCGCTGGTCACCGATATCGCGCCGGGTTACGACCACATCACATCCGCGATTGGCGCAGCCATGATCGGCTGGCACGGCGCGGCCATGCTCTGCTACGTGACGCCAAAAGAGCACCTGGGCCTGCCGAACGAGAAGGACGTGAAGGACGGCATCATTGCCTATAAGATTGCGGCGCACGCTGCCGACATTGCGCGCCACCGGCCCGGGGCGCGCGACCGCGACGACGCCATCAGCCATGCACGCTACACCTTTGACTGGGACGCGCAGTTCGACCTGTCGCTAGATCCGGAGACGGCGCGCGGCATGCACGATGAAACGCTCCCCGACGACTACTACAAGGAAGCCGCCTTCTGCAGCATGTGCGGTCCCAAGTTCTGCTCGATGAACTGGTCCAGCAAGGTCGATAAATACAACGAAGAGGTTCACGGCCTAAAGAAGCCGGAACTGACGCAGATCATGACGGAGCAGCTGGCTCTGCGAAATTAAGGAGCGCCGCTAGTTACGAGTGGTACTCACGCTTTATGTCTCTAGAAGCTATGTAGGAGCCGTACACAGCTACCCACCGATACACGATCCAAAGCAGCTCGAGCATTGTCGTTATCAGCAGAAACTTACCTGCGGTTTCCCAGTACCTATAAAGTTGGTGTCCGGCTGAGAAGGGCACCAGCGCCGCACAGGTTAGTACAAAGACGCCGGTCGCCCGTAGCGCACGCACGAGTACCTACGCAAGTTTTGCTTAGCGTAGGCGTCGAACTGTTGCGCGTCCTCTTCGGTCCACTGCTATTGTGGTTCTACTCCAAACAAAGCAATCTCCAGGTCAAAGTGTGGGCAGCGGCTCGGTGCAGAACTTGCAGCGCGTGGCCGCCAGCGGCACGTCGCTGATGCATTGCGGGCACACTTTCGTCGCGGGCGCGGCTACGAGGACCGGACCCTCCATGCGGGCCAGCAGCGCCTTCATGGGCAGCACGATCATGAAGTAAATGGCGGCGGCGTTAATCAGGAAATTGATGACCGCGTTCAGGAACTTGCCGATGTGGAGTTCGCCGGGCGGAATGTAGTTGGCGGGCAGCGGGCTTGGTGGCGCGACGTGGTGCAGCACCGGCATATGGATCACCAGGCTGGAGAAGTCTGGCGCGCCCACAAGAGCGGCGATGAACGGGGTGATAATGTCTGCCGTGACGGACGCGGTAATCGCGGCGAATGCAGCGCCGATGATGACTGCGACAGCCAGGTCGACCACGTTGCCGCGCAGAATAAAGTCCTTAAAACCCTTCAGCATGTCGTCTCCTGACGTGCCGTCAGCTTACAACCAGAGTGGGTAGATTAGGAAGAAGAGAATCAGGCACACCACCATCAGGTCCATGTAAGCGCACAGGATGACTCCGCCGTGATACCAGTTCCAGGTGGTGCGCATGCAGCGCAGCGTATCCAGCGTACCCGCTACTGCGATCAGTAGCGGCAGCGCCAGCAATAGCGATGGCCGATTGTTTGGGAAGTCAGACAGCCGAAAGGCCAAAAAGAGTGCGCCAAACACCAACAGGTTGGCGCGCACAAGCGAGCGGCGGCGCCAGTCACCCAGCGCCCGCAGCCTCGCGCTAAGCGGCGGTGGCATGTCCCGTGGCCTGCATGGCCAGCATGCTCTCGTGGTACGGCGCGCGCAGCAGGCCTCGCTCGGTAATGATCGCTGTTACGTACTTCGACGGCGTGACGTCGAACGCTGGATTCTCGATGCCTGCACCGTCTGGCGTCATCTGCTTGCCGTTGCTATGGGTGACCTCGTACGCGCTGCGCTGTTCAATGGGGATGTCCGCGCCACTCGCGGTCTTCATGTCGATAGTGGCCCATGGCGCGGCGACGTAGAACGGAATGCCGTGCTCCTTCGCCAAGATGGCGACGGAGTAGGTGCCGATCTTGTTGGCCACGTCACCGTTCGCGGCGATGCGGTCCGCGCCCACAATGACGGCTTGCACGCGGCCCTTGCCCATCAGGTAACCGCTCATGTTGTCGCAGAGTACGGTGGTCGGAATGTTGTCCTGCAAGAGCTCCCACGCGGTCAGGCGAGCACCCTGCAGGTAAGGGCGGGTTTCGTCGGCCAGGACGTCGATCTTGGCTCCTGCCTCTACTGCCGCACGGATGACGCCCAATGCCGTGCCGTAACCCGCGGCGCACAGCGCACCCGCATTGCAGTGGGTCAAGACAGTGCCTTCACGCGGCAAGAGGTGTTCTCCCACCTGGCCCATGGTCTTGCACGTGGCGATGTCCTCGTCGTACATGCGCTTCGCTTCGGCGACAACTTCGCCGCGGATAACTGCGAACTGGTCAGCCTCGCTGCGGTCATCTGGCTGCTCGTTTACGAGCTTCAGGAAGAGCGAACGGATACGCTCAATACCCCAAAACAGGTTCACCGCGGTGGGCCGAGTGTGAGCCAGCACATCGGCCATCACGTCCACGTCCTTTGCCAGGGCCTCAATGGTCGCGGCGGGCGAGTTTCGGATGCCAAGCGCCATGCCCATGCCGGCGGAGACGCCGATGGCAGGCGCGCCGCGCACGATCATGTCGCGGATGACGGTGGCCACCTCGTCATAGCCGGTGGCGAGTACGTATATTTGTTCGAGCGGAAGTTTGGTCTGGTCTAGGAAGCGGACGCCGCTGTCCGTCCATTCAAGCGTGGGGATCATCGTCTCTCAGTTTAGCGGGTGAAAGACGGGTCAGCGATGGAGCGGGTCAGCGGCTGTGATGCCGTACTTATTTGCGAGGAATGTTTGCAGTGGGCGCGACAGGCACCCCGCCACTTCCTGCCAAGTGACGAGCAACAAGCTGTTGCGTAGCTCCGGAGAGATCACTGCGGACAGTACGTATAGCCACGCTTCGTGCAGATCAGGCCTGCGGGCGTCACAGAACAGCGCGAAGCGGTAGCCGTGGTGCTGCGCCGCCAGCACACCGCGCAGCAGCTGATAATGGCGAAACTCCCCGCGTAACCGTGGCAAGCGCTCCACGTCAAACACCTGCTCGAACTCCGGATACCGCACCATCAGGTTTGGGCGGGCCTTGCCGAAGCCATTTTCGCTGAACTTGGCCTCAACCAGCAGATCGCCCAGCTGCATGTCGACTTCAGTCCGGTCGTCGTAGCCGTCGCGCAGCGGCGTGTAAGTACGCGTACCAAACTGCGGCTGTAAACCGGGCTCGACGTTCAGCAGGCGGCAAAGCGCAGCGGAGCGGCAGGTGCCGGGCGCGCAAAAGATGTTCATCAGCAGCGCGTCGGAACTGACCGCGCAGTCCAGCTCATGGCGCTGCCTATCCGTGCTTCGCGCCACCCGGTCCGATGCGGTGTAAGCCTTAGTCAGCCTGCGCGCCCACTCCGGTTTCGCCACAATGCGCCGGTATGCGCCTGGGTAGAAGTTGCCGTGCGTGCCGTCACCGCTGTCGTTATAGATGACACTCTGGACCGAGCCATACGTGGTCTCGTGACCATGTTCCACGGCGCGCAAAAGATTACGCGCGCTGATCTCCCGCCGCAGTTGCGTGGCAGAGGTCACTTGGTCGAGCGCCTCGGAACTGCGGCGTGGCACGGTTTGATTGTAGGCGATGAGAAGGCGAAGCCAAGGGGTGGGGCACTACAACGGCACCTGACGCAGCTTTTCCGCACGCACGTCCGATGCTGTGAAGACCGCCAGAAAAGGTGCACTGCCAATCGCGAACTGTATGGCATCGCGGCCGCCCTGCTCGCGGTCCACCAGGCACAGCACGGCGGCCACCCGCATGCCTGCGGTCTGCACCGCCTCAATGGCGGTGATGGTCGATCCGCCGGTAGTGCAGACGTCATCGACCACGACGACCTCTGCACCCTCCCGAACGTAGCCCTCGATCTGGCGTCCCGTGCCGTGAGTCTTAACCGCCTTGCGTACGAGGAAGCCATGTACTGCTCGGGCTTCCGGGTGTAGCAGATGCCACCAGGCGCTGGCTGACGCCGTGTTCGAGACGAGCGGGTCCGCGCCCATGGTCAGGCCGCCCACCGCCTCTGCCTGGGGGGCATGCTGCCGAATGAGGTCTGCGAACACCAAACCCGCTAGGCGGCCACCCTCCGCATCCAGTGTGGTGGTGCGGCAATCGATGTAGTAGTCGCTCTTTGTGCCGGAAGCCAGGGTAAAGTCGCCCAGGCGGAACGAGAGCTTCGCAATCAACCAGAGCAGGGCAGAGCGGTTGGCGTGCAGGGCAGTGCTGAAGTCCATGGGTGCGATTGTAGTGTGCACACGTTGCTCAACCTTCCGCTGGATCATCCTGAGCGGAGCGAATAATCTCTCCGCCGTTGGTTACGCGAGAAAGGCTGAGACCTTCATCAGAAAATCCGGTTGCTGTCTCGGCAGCACAGATTGGCTCGGGATCCTTCGCTGCGCTCAGGATGACGGCTTATCGGCCGCCGAGTTTGTCCAGGTGGCGGAATGCGCCGGTGTAGAAGAAGATGATGACAAAAATCCAGCCGTTGTAGACCGCGTGCACGACCGCGCTGGCCGCGACGGAGTTGAGGCGGATGCGTACGGCGGTGAGCGCGCCACCCACCACCCACAACACTGCCACTGCGCTCCATGCAAAGCCGAGTTGCTTGGCGTGCATGGCGGCGAATAGGCCGCTGCTCACGATGCCTGCGGCGATCCACGCAGCGGGAGTAGAGCCGGGTGTTTAGGCATCAGTTACCGGCAGCAATTCCTCGAAACTGCCCAGTTTGCGCTCGCACCAATCCAATGCAATGGCCAAACAG
>CALMOM010000023.1:9023-13040 GCA_937873305.1 uncultured Terriglobus sp. | reverse complement strand
AATGGGAAGCGCAAGGACAACAAGACCGGTCATACCGGAGTGTCCTACGTTCGGGAGAAGAAAAGGTTCGTCGCGACCGTGACAACAAACGGGGTCAACCAGCGAATCGGAAGCTTTCTGACAGTAGAGGAAGCGGCGGCGGCCGTTGAACACGCGGAAGGCAGGCTTCGTGGAGATTTCGCTCGCCTCAACTCAATGATGTTGAGCAACGTTGAGGGTGAGGCAGCCCTAGCCCTAGAGCCCAAGCAATCATCTCCCAACAAGCGGAGAAAACATCGGTAGTACAAAAGGGCATGCCTTTAGGACGGAGATGGTTCGGCATCCTGCTGATTGGGTTGGGCCTGATGCTGTTCGGAATTGCGCGCCAACATTGGCAAGAGTGGTCAAGCCTCGGCGTAATCGCTGCAGGAACTGCTCTGGTGCTCCCGGCCCGGTTCGCCAGCCTGCCTCGGCGGTGAGCGATGCCGGCATTGCTTCCGAGAAGCCGATTTGCCGGTACTTATCTGAAGCGATTCGGTAGGTCTATCATGCGGACATGATCCAGCAGGGCCGCGTACAAGGCGTTTTTACGGGCCGTCCGAAGGAGATTGTGGATGAACGAGGCACCTGGACATCCTCGATCTGCCGTGACCGAGTTCGTGAATCAGTCGAGGTTTCCTTACAGGGTCTAGCCGGAGACAAAGTCGCGCAGCCGTACCACGGCGGCCCGGGTGCGGCGATCTGTGTTCATCTGTCGGACCACTATGAGTTCTGGAGGCGACAGTATGGCATCGACCTTCCGTATGGGAGCGTGGGTGAGAACCTGACTCTTTGGGACCTCACCGAAGCGGACATTTGCGTCGGTGACATTGTTCGCCTAGGAACCGCCCTTGCCCAAGTGAGCGGTCCACGTGTCCCATGCGCGAACCTGGCGCGACGAATCGGCCGCACAGATTGGGTCAAGCTCACGATACGAGAAAACAAGACTGGCTTTTATATGCGAGTTCTAGAGCCGGGCTATCTGCGAGAAGCGGATTCATGGATGCTTCAGGAGCGCTTGAATGCTTCTGGTCCTATCCCGGCCATCAACCGATGCATGTACCTGAAGTTTGATAGAGACTTCGCACATTCAATGCTGGACATGTCAGGTCTTGAGGAGTGGTGGAAAGACCAAGCTCGCCAGAAGCTGGTGAACGCAGAACACTGGACTACGTCGATGCAGGATTAGTCCCCAAAACCCGGATTTTGGAAGCTGGCGATTCCAAGAGTGGCTGCCGGACCGGATTACTGACGACAAGCCGGACTTGCCGTTACCCAAGCCGTTTCTCGGTGGGTCTTTCCAGAGAAGAGACGAGGCGTAGCATTGGCCAAATGCCAAAGCAGTTTCCAAAAGGCAGAAATGACCACTACCTGCCGAAGGGATACCTCCGTGGGTTCATAGACCCCGCAAGTCCGGCTACGGAGCGAGAGCCCTTGTGCGTTTTCGATGTACAGCGGCGGACGTGGCGAAGACGGCATCCCTCACAAATCGGCTGGGAGTCTGGCTTCTACGATTTTGTTAGCCGACAAGGCGACCGCGTACATGCAGATGAGGCGTTTACGCCATTGGAGAACGACTACCCCCCGCTCATCCAGAAGCTTAGCGCAAACGGATTTACCGGCTGGCGCGACCATCTGGAGTTCTTGCTCAGTTACGTCCAGATGATCCGCTGCCGTTCTCCACTTTTTCGGGAGCAGTTTCTTGCAGAATGGAGCCAAAAGAGAGGTGCACGTGTCATTGAGGTGCTGCCGGGAAACGCGGTCAAAGTTGATTCTCTCAAGCTGAGACACTTCTCTCCCGGTGCGTTGAAGGAAGGAGCGATCAACAAGATGATGAGCGAGATGAAGAACGGAACGGCCATGCTGGCGTCGTTCAATTGGCAGCTTCATCTGGCTGGCTCCATCAACGATAGCTTCGTCACGAATGACAGTCCCCTGATCGGCTGGGCACCGGACAGAGAGACGTTTGACCATCACAACACAGTGATGATCTTCCCTCTGTGCTGGCAAGCATGCCTGATGGGCAGGAGAAATCCGCTTACGCTAAGCCTGGGCGGCATCGGGGTGCGAGAGCGTGAGGCGGTCCGTCAGACCTATTTGAAGGCCGCAAGGCGGTTTGTCGTCTCGGCCCGGCAACTCGCTCTCTGAGCCCCTCGCCTACTTCGCGGTTTAACCGCCTGGTCGTCGATGGCTGCGATCCGCCAAGGCATTCTCGATTGGCGAGAGCAAGCCACTGTACTCAACTCGCTTACATCGGCCTGGCGTCAGCTCTCATGGAGAAGCTCAATTGGTATGCCAATCCGAGCAGCCGCTTCCGCAGGTTCAGAGCCTAGTGCAATGAGCGACCTTGCCATTCTTATCTGCTCAGCCGTATGAGCTTGGCTCGGAACAAAGGTCTGCGAGATGAAGTCGCTCTGCGCTCCCATTCCCCGGCGGTCCGGGATCGCTTCTCGGGTGCGAACTGGCTGCGCTTGTGAGGACGTCGCGGCAGACTCTCTCCGTAAAAGCCTCTTGTACTTAGCGATGACATAAAAAATGTAGCCAAGGCCTGCGAAAGCAGAAGCCAGTACGGCTGCGGTAAGCCATAGCGTTCTGGACTCCACCCCCACCTCCTGTCGAAGTGCTCAAATGCCTCAAGCTTAGCGGATCAGTCCTGACAAACGCCGTTGTGGGAACTCGACACCAGAAGGCAGTCCGGACCGGGCAGATCGAACCAAATCACTTCTCACAAGCCGACTTGTAGGTATCTGTCAGCACCAGCGAGTTGCTTGCTTTCCTGCCCCACCCTCCATGCAGGGCCAGTGGCTTACAGCGATGACTGCGCAGAAAGGCCCCGATTCGAAGGAAACGACTGATACTATTGCGACGAATAAGCCTATTCAATTCCTACTCGTACGCTACTTCACGCTGCTTTGAAGCCTCGTAGAGAGAGAGTGTGTGAGCGTCCTATGAGCCTGCGTGTTCGTGTTATCGTCCTCGGTTCTTTACTGCTCTGCCCAGCTAATGTTGGTTCTTTCGCGCAAGCGGGGGTCGCGACGGCAGCGGCGGGAGGTCCAACGCCCATCTCGATAGCCACAACAGCCTATACCGTGATCAAGACGCTTCTGAGCTTTATTCACAGCGACAATTTCAACGCCCAAATCGCGAAAGAGCTCAAAGCTATCGAGGCAGATGATCAGAAGATACTGGAAAATCTTAGCCTGTTGTCGTCCGCGATCGACCGTCTCCAAGGTTCGGTTGACGCAGGCCGACAGGAGAACCTCGACGCTTGGCAAGCTTGGTTCACAGGGTTGCTGAACAACCCCATTGCCGAGTTCAGTACCGAGGTCGAAAGCTATTCCAGGCTTGGACGGCCAACGCGAGCGCAAACGCAGTCACACATGAAGCACATGCGGAAGATCTACGAAGACTTCGAGAACCCGATGACCGAAGGCTCGGCGTATAGAAATCCCATGGCGGACCAATTGAGCCTAGCGGTTCTGGTCGAAGAGAGAGCCGGTGAATTGGCAGACCCGAATCCGACCAAAGGAGACGAGCTGATCGTCGCACACCGTCTTCAGATCCTGGTAAATCGCATTCAACTCCTCGCCAACATGAGCGATCCTGCGAGCAAGGGCTCCATCGCCAACATCCTCGCCACGAACACGGATTTAGAGAGCAATCTCTCGAAAGATCTGGCGTATGTGGACGCGCATTATGTCGGGCGCGACCTTCCCTATCGGACAGAATTATTCCATCAGAGCGAACAGCGCGGCGACCAGATTTGCAGCGTAACCATCACTCGTCGCCATCTTGCTTTCCTTACGAAGAACGAAAAAGGCTACTCGATGGTGGACCATGTCCAACAAGACCAGAAGCACGACGACGACTGCAGGTATGTGCATAATGGCGCCTCTCACGAGGGCGGACCGCATCAGAAGATGGCCGGAACTGAACAGCCGAGTCACTTGCCGGGCGTCCCTCCCGCTAGCGCCATCTCTAATCTTCAGACCGACTGGG
>CALMOM010000023.1:0-9013 GCA_937873305.1 uncultured Terriglobus sp. | reverse complement strand
AGTTATCAAAATGCCTGGAACGCGTATAACCAAGCGGTCGCCACGGTTCAGCAACTCACTCCCGTTGAAAAGACCTTGGAAGCTGCATTGGCGGACTTAAACGTGAGCTTCAAGTCGCTGCACACAACCTGCCAACGTCTCGGGCACATCGATTGCGATTCAGACACCCCGCATGTCTTGATGACCGAGATTCGCTGAAGTGCACCAGCCTGGTGACCTAGGGCAGCTTACAATTCCGGCCATGGACCGATCAACGATACAGCGTCTGTAATGGCGAGCAGCTGACTTCGAGCAGTTCCTGGGAATACAAAGTCATCGGACGCGATCAGCGAGTATGCCTTTCCGAAGATCAGCGCCGAGTTCAAGCGGCACGTCGAGGATGAACGAACCCAGCAGTCGCCGCTTTGAGCCCTGAACGCGGTAAACGAGTGATCGGGCTGGAACCGGACCCACCCTAACCGGGCCTACTCCACACTGGCCGACTTGTGAGGACTGAGCCAATCATTCAGGGAAGTCGACGATCTCGTTTTCTACGGGTATTTCGTTCAGATGCACTACTGGTTCAGCCAATGCGTAGGGCTTCAAGTCGTCATGGACGATGTGGCTCCCGAGGTGAACGGTAAAAGTCTTGAAAGCGAATGGCAACCCCTGAGAGCCGAGCACACTGTTTGCATCCATCAACTGAAAGTGCAGATGCGGTTCAGTGGAATTTCCGGAATTGCCCACCAAGCCGAGAATGTCTCCCGTTCTGACGTGGTCGCCCACGTTGACCCTGATGGATGCGGGTTGGAGGTGTGCGTAAGCGGCGTAGATTCCGTGTCCCAGATCTAAAATTACGTGGTTTCCCGCTATTGTGTCGAACGTCATAGGAACGCCAGGATCAGCAGGTCTGCCGTGCGCCTCTGGTCTGCCATTGGGTATGCTTTCCTGCACCGAACTCACGGTCGCATCTGCGACGGCGTAAACGGGCTGGCCGTAACAAAGAAAGTTCTTCAACGTCAGCCTGTCGCCATGAGCAGTTCTGCCTTTCTCATCAACTTGAACCCAGTCGGTTGCGAACCTCTCGGCGAACTGTGTCTGCCCGTTGTAGCTGTCGATTGATTGCCGATGTTGGGACGTGGCGGAGGGGCCATTCAGAGCCGCCCAGTTCCTGCCTTTGAGGGGTGGAGAGATCGTGACAGCTTCGCTCTCCACCCCCGTGTCTCCAGCCACGGGCAGCGTGATCGTGCTCTTGGCATTCAAGCGTCGCATTGTGGCTGTGTGCCTGAGCACTCCAAAGGGGGTGGTGTCGGGCGCTAGTTCAATCCAAAGTAGGTCCACGACCCGTTCGCCGCCGCCAATCAACTGATTGTCGCGTACACGGCCTTTGCGCTCACCCCAGCCCGGATGTTTGAGTGAGCGCTTCAGTTCTGCTGACCCCTGCTCGTATACGGGGAAGCTGCGAACTCCGCTATAAACATTAACTCGTTCCAAATGAAACGGCTTGCTCTCCGTGTTGGTAATGAGCAGTTCGTAGCACAGGTAAGCATGGCCGTCCGCTTTGAAGATGGTCGGAGGTTTCGCAACCACGACATCCGGCTCTAGCACCGTTTCCAGAGGCGCTTTGTGCAGGGTCGTCAGGGCGTCTGAATAAGAGCTCTGCGCCATGCAAGCCGCGCTTGTCAGGGAGAAGATGAGAAAGACTAGAGCGCGCACGATTCATCACCTCGTTGGGAGTATTCACGTCAGAGACGCTTGACGTAGAGCAAAGTAACGAGAAACGCAGTTCTCGTCAGTTGAGCTGGGAGATCCTCTTCGAAACGCCTGCTGAGCCCGGCACCGCATCAGAAGCTGGTGTGCAAGCGGCAAGCGCATCACCGAAGGGAATTGAAGACCATGGCAACGAAGAAAGCAGTAGAGAAGACAGTGCCCACTCCGGCAGCGAAGCTGACCAAAACTCAGATCGTCAAAGCCCTGGCCGAGAAGCTGGAAGCGGAGCCGAAGCAGATCCAATCGTTCTTGGACGCCCTGGCAGAGATGGCAACCGAGCAGACGCGCGAGGCCGGCGAGTTCACGTTGCCTGGTCTGGGCAAGCTCGTGAAGGCGGAACGTAAGGAGCGCATGGGCCGCAATCCATCCACCGGCGAGCAGATCAAGATCGCTGCGAAGACGACGGTGAAGTTCCGTATCGCCAAGGCTGCAACCGACGCGATCGCACTGCCGAAAGCCTAATGCTAGTATCGGACGTAAGCTGTTTGCAATGAGCAGCTTACGTCCGATAAGGATCATTCTGTATAGCTGCGGTGTAGGCGCTCGTTAGAACTGTCAGGTCCCCGCCCCTAATTCCTCTTCTGAGGAACATCGAACATCCGTTTGGATCGAAAGAGTTGCTCAACAGCCCCTCGTTATGCAAGCTGCGTCGGAAAGCTCAAATTCAAGGAGGGGCCAAGCGCCTGCCCGGCCCTCCTTTGGACTGGTTAGATCACACCTGAAGAAGTTGGAGCCGACAGTATGGGCGGCTCGTCTAGATGTGCCACCGGCTTCATCGCACCGATCTGCTGGAGGATGCCCACCTCGTGCGATGCCCCCCAACGTTCGGCGATCTTCGCTTCAGAATCGAATTTCGAGATCTGCATGCCGCGGACTTTGATCTTCTTCCCGGTTGCAGGCATGCCGTTGAAGGGGCCCTGCTGCGTTCCAGTGATGGTGTATGCGAACGCCACGTTGTCTTCGTCAGCAACCATGTGTTCGACGGCGATCTTGAAGTCAGGAAAAGCGGAATGGAACTGCGTGAACCACTGGACAAATCCCTGGGGGCCAGGACCCTGGTCGTCGGCGGGATCGTGGTCCTTCACGTCAGCAGCGAATACCTCAGGCAGCCTTTGAAACTCATGGCTGTTGATGATCTCGCCCATCTTCTTCTGCGTGGTGATGTTGGCTTCTTTACTCATGTGCACCTCTACTCTTCAGATGCACTCTTCGTCGCCTCGCGCGCCTGCTCCGTTGCCATCTTGGCTAGCGCGTCCAAGGACGATTACATGTGTTTGAATCGCCAGCCCAGGCGATTCGAACACAGGAAACACACAGAGTAGACTCGCCCTTCGTTAATGCCTTTGAGATCTAAAGAAATAGATGGTTGCGATTACTAGTGAGGTCGCTATAGACCATTTCACCCGAGGAGATGCCGCTGGTTTGTATCTACGCTCAGGCTGAGGCAATGGATTTCCGGAAGTGGCGGCGAGGATCAGCCGCGCGGCTAATTCTGGGCTGTCCCATTGGGGGAAGTGGCCGCAGCTCGGGAACCAGTAGAGCTGCGCGTCCGGAAACTTGGACTTCACCCGGGCGGCTTGGCGCGGTAAACATACGTGATCGTCTTCGCCCCAACCGATTACAAGGGGAGCCACAACAGAACCTTTGGGACTGCCGCGCTGCAGCTCACCATAGGCTAAGTTATGGAGGAGCTCATCGAAGGAAGGAGATGCTGCGAAGGAACGCATCTCTGTAAGCGCAAGGTCAGAGGGAAGGGACCAGGGATGTGTAGAGAACTGAGCAAACAGTGCGGTGCGTCCCACTGGATTGCCCGTAATGGCGGGCATCACGGGCTGCAGGGCTCGCACGAGTCGCACGGACGCGGCCACTGAGTAGTAAAAAACTGGAATCTCCCAGCCCTTCCAAAAACCTCCGGGATCGAGTGAGACAACGGCACCGAGCACGCCGCCGCGCCGTACAAGCTCAAGGACGAGGCGTGCTCCCATCGAGCTTCCAACCGCATCTATGCCAAGAAGACCCTCTTCTTTCAGGAACTCCGTGACTGCATCGGCGAGTGTGGCGATGGATACGGAACCGGACAGGGGCGGCGTTTGGCCATGGCCGGGTAGGTCAACGGCTATGACCTCACGGCCTCCCTCTGTGAGGAGGTCGATGACAAGCTCCCAGGATGCCCAACTTCCGCCGATGCCATGTACGAGTAAAAGTGGTTTACCAGATCCGCGACGAACTGTGTGAAACATCATAATTGTTAGATGCGCAACGTTATCGGCGGTCGAGGAGTTCACGGTACATGGTCTGGGCAAGCTCGTGAAGCAGAACGCAAGGAGCGCATGGGCCGCAATCTTGCAATTGTCGAACAGATGGAGATCGCTGCCAATTTGAGTAAAGTTCCGTATCGCCACGGCCGCAACGGACGTCATCGCATCACGAGAATCCCAGTGCAAGCTGATTGCAATGAATCGCTTACGTCCAATGAGGCTAATCTGTATCGCTTAGGTGTAGCTGCTAAGTAGCAATGTCACCTCTCCGCGTGGAATGCCTGTTACTGGAGCAACTTGTGCCAGGATGGCAGCAGCTCCACACAGCAAGAAGCCTCGGCCAGACATCCTATATTGAGAACTTGGGAGGAACAATGAACTCTTTGAACCGGTTGCTTGTGACAGGTCTTGAATACCTGTACGGAGCGCATCAGCAAGGGGCGCAGCAAGCCGCGGCCAATGTCAGATCGTCAACCCATCCGAAGCTGAAAACTGCCGTGGAAGCGGGCTCGAAAGCGAACTTACTACAGGCAAAACGGTTAGAAAAAGTCTTCAGGACTCTTGATCGAGAGCCGACTGAAAGGCCGGATGTTGGCATGCGGGGCATTACCGAGGCAAACGAAACGTTGCTGACGGAAACGCTCGATCCTGTGGAGCGCGATCTGATCAACATAGCGTTCGGGCAGACAGCGGCGCACTTTTACATGGCCAAGTACGGAACCCTCCGTACCTACGCGGAGCAACTTGGCGACAAGAAGGCGGCGCGGCTTTTGCAGAAGACGCTGGATGAGACAGTGAAAATCGACAAAAAACTTACCACTCTGGCCCGAGAGGTGATGAAGAAAGAAAGAGTGGAGAATCCGAAAGCTGGCGGAGGCGGTACGAGATTCGCCCTGCTACTCGGTGTGGGAGCGGCTGTGCTCGCTTTTGCAGTCAGCCGCTCCGGAGACAAGGAAGCATAGTGGCTTCACAGTGTTGGCTCAGGCGTATGCTCGTCGTTGATCACGCGGGCACCTGTTCCAGGGTCGACGGCACCTGCGCTGTCTTGCCGTTATCGGAAAGACGACGCTTAGCCAGCATCGTGTAGGCCAGCAGACGTGCTCGATTGATGCCGCCCAAAGGACGATGGGCTGCCAGCGAGTGGCCCGGCGAGAACGATAGGTCTTCGAAGTAGCCATCCTTCATTGGATCCCACGCCGTCTGGACCGGAATCGTGAGCCGGGCGACTGTCTGGTACTGCGACGCGTCTTCCGACCATTTGGCCTGCGCCTCTTCGATCGGCATCTCGGCGAGTCCGGTGTTCAACTGAACTCGCATGTCGAACTCTGCCGGGTTTGTTGCGAAGAAGTGATTCATCGCCTCTCGCAGGGCATCCGGCGTCTTCGGATCGAAAGGCTGTTCCTTCAGTGCCTGCAAGCCAGCAGAAACCGGGAAGAAGCCAAGCTTAGCCACGTAATCGCCGTACCGGAAGGCTGTTTGCGAGTAGTACTCTTCGCTCGCGGGATGCACGACCGGGTGTCCGTAGAAGGCCAGCTTCTCTGAGTCGGATCCGACAGCGTTGAGCACCGTGTTCGCTGCCCTGGCTGCCGTGGAGACGGCGCCCTTGACCGTGTCCGAGAGCTTAGGGGCAATCTCCGCGTTCGGTTTGAATGCCTGCAGGAACTCCTTCATCCCATTCGCAATGAACTGCTTGCCGACGTCGAAGACCCAGTCCTGTGTCTCCGCCGTGTGCCCCTCGAGCTTGGGACCTGTCACACCGAGAACTTTGACTGACATGCCACGATCGGTCGAGAGCTTCGAGTCGTCCAGCAGTTCACCCGGCTGCTGAGCCATTCGCACCAGCACTTCATATCGTCCTGGCTTGGCAAAGAGCCCCTGCGCCAGTTCACGAGGGAGGCCATCTTTTACTGTCAGCTCGCCTTTGAGTAGCGCGTGAGCTTTGGCATGCGAAACACGAACGGAACGACCGTATTCCTCGCGCACCGACTCCATGCCCTGCGTCATTACCTCCACAATCTGCTGCTTGGTTTCGTTCTCGTCGGGCGCGATCGTTTCCAAGTCGTCGCTGTAAAGCAAGTAGTTCGGCATGATTTTTCCTCTCTATTGTTAGAACGAGCTGCTCTTGGTGATGGAGATGCTTTACTCAGAAGGCAAGGCTACGCCTGCAGGCGCGTTGGTGCCGTTTGCTGCTCTGTCCTGGTAAATCGTAAGCAGCGCGTGCACGACGGCAAGGTGACTGAGACCCTGCGGCAGATTGCCCAATGCATCTCCTGTTTTTACGTCTACCATCTCGCTCAGGACGCCAACGCCTGCCGGCAACTGAGCAAACGCTTCGTCCATGAGATGTGTTGCTTCACCTTGACGACCGAGCTTGGCAAGCGCGGTGGCCAACCAGAAGGTACATGCCAGAAAAGCACCTTCCTGGTTCTCCGCACCTGAGAAACGATAGATCCATGGCCCGTGCTGTAGCTCTTTTTGCAATGCCGTGCAGGTCAAGGATAGGCGCTTCTTCTGGGTGAACCCGAAATAGGCGGCGAGAGTGAGTGAAGCATCCAGGCGATCAGAACCGGCGTAAAAAGTGTACGCCTGCCGCTTTTCAGACCAGCAATGCTCGTTCACCCACGCCTCAATCCTGTCCCGTTCCCGCGACCAGCGAGGGATGCAGGTGCTTGGGAGGTGGCCCTTCTCAGCGAGCTGCACCGCACGATACAGTGCCTGCCAGCAACTAATCTTCGACATGGTGTAGTGCTGCAGTTCCTCAAGCTCCCAAATGCCCGAGTCTTTCTGGTGCCATCGGTCCGCGCACTCGTCGGCGATTCTTGACAGAGTCGATCCTGTGCTCTGGTCGAGTACGCTGCCGCTCTCCACAAAGAGTGAAGCGGCCTGAAAGATGTCCCCGTAAATGCCGTGCTGATGTTGTTCTCCCGCGGCGTTGCCGGTGACTACCGGCTGAGAACCTTCGTAGCCGGGCAACTCAAGGGCTGCGACCGGCGGAACCTGCGTGCCGTTGAGACAGTAGCAAACCTTCAAACCCTCCTCGTCCAGGCGGGCGACCAACCACGCGAGCGCTGCTTGTGCCTCCGGAATCTGGTTCAGCCGCAGGAAGGCATCGAGCGTATAAGCAGCATCACGCACCCACGCGTAGCGATAGTCATAATTACGCTTGCCGCCGATCTTTTCGGGAAGTGAGGTTGTACCCGCTGCCGCAATGGCACCGGACGGGGAAAAGAGCAGCAGCTTGAGAGCTAACGCGCTGCGTACCATCTGCTTCCGGTAGGGGCCGTCGTAACGTAAGTTTTTCGTCCAGGTCTGCCAGGCTTGGTCACCCAGATCGATGCGTCTGTCAATATCTTCCACACTGGGCACACCCAGCGGCTGGGCTTCGCCGGCAACGATGGCGACGAGCCCTCGTTCGCCGGCGTGCAGTGCTGCCTCCAACGTGATGGAGTGATCGTTCTTCTCCAATGTATGAAAGTGTGCGCTGGCCCGCAGCATCCCAAGCACGGCCCCCACATGGAAGACCGTGCCGTTCTCGTTCTGTTCAAGCCATGGCGAGACTGTCTCTGCCCTCGTGCCAAACACAAGCCTTACCCTCATGCGGACAGACCCGGAAAGAACTTCGAGACGGCGAGCCAGCTCACACCACGGTAGGCGCCCCGCCAGGGTGCTGTTCATCGACTCTGTGACGCGAACCACGCCACTCGCTGTCGTGAAGGTGGTCTCCAGGACGTTGCTGTTCTCGCGATAGTGCCGGTCGACGCGGAACGCCTCGACCGGTTGCAGCGTGAAGAACCCTCCGTTGCTGGAGTCGAGCAAGCTGTCAAACAGGGGTGGCGAGTCAAGGTCAGGAACGCACCACCACGCCACTGCACCATCAGGCGCGAGGAGGGCAAGCGTTTTCCCGTCACCCATGGCGGCATAATCCTGGAGCGGAAAGGCTCGCCGGGTAACGTCGGCAGGCAGTTTTTCTTGTGTGTTCAGCGTGTCCCCGTTTGGTTGTCGGTATGTGAGAGGCTGCTTGCTCCGAACAGCCTCATCCCAAAAACTACGCGATTCCTAAGCCACCGGTGACGCCGTAGATCTCACCGGTGTTGTAGCTCGCCTCCTGCGAGGCGAGTAGCACGTAAACGGCAGCTAGTTCGACAGGCTGGCCGAGGCGCTTGTACGGTGCCGCACCGCCCAGCCTCAGATAAGCTTGTCGAGCGTGATGGGCAGCTCGCGAATGCGCTTGCCTGTCGCGTTGTAGATTGCGTTTCCAATGGCAGCAGCTACGCCGACGAGTCCGATTTCTCCCAAGCCTTTCGCGCCGATCGGATTGACGATGTCATCCTCCTCTTTGACGAAAATGACTTCAATGTCATGCACGTCCGCGTTGACCGGTACGTGATACTCGGCCAGGTTGTGGTTCATGATCCGACCGAACTGATGGTCGGTTTCAGCCTGCTCCTGAAGCGCCATGCCGATCCCCCAAACGACGCCGCCAAGGATCTGGCTGCGGGCCGCTTCGTGATTGATGATGCGACCACCTGCGATGGCACTCACGATGCGGCAGACGGATACGGTCCCGAAATCCTCGTCCACCTCCACTTCGGCAAACACTGCAGAGTGGGTGTAGCTCTTGTAGCCGTGCTGCTTTAGAAAGTTCGGCCCCGTCTTGGTTTTCTCCGCGATCGGTTCGCCATCGCCCGACGCAAGCGCGGCAGCCAGGGTCACGTACTTCGTGGCGTCGCTGCGCAATGAGATACGCTCATTGACGAATTCCACGTCTTTGAAGGATGCGTGCTTCAAGGGCGAATCGTCGAGCCCGGAGGCGAGCTTGAAAACCTTCTCAGCAACGGCCTTGCACGCTTCCGTGACGGCTGTTCCGACAGAAGAAACGGTCCAGGAGCCTCCTTCCAGCGGGGCAACGGGCAGTTCCGAGTCGCCCAGCTTTACAACGACTTTTGCAAGCGGCAGACCAAGTGCTTCGCCCGCAAGAATCGCCATCACGGTGTAGGTGCCGGTGC